>DASQKC010000071.1:0-11180 GCA_035630755.1 Actinomycetota bacterium
CGCGACAGGAACCAGACAGGCCGATGAACTGGAAGATGATGAAGAAGAAGCCGAACGCGAGCTGGAAGACGAACGGGAGCGCGGTGACGAGCCGGGCCGGGGCCTCGACGATGCCCAGCCAGACCGGCTCGGTGTTGAACAGCCGTCCGAGGAAGGTGCTGAGGGCGAGCAGCAGGATGAAGAACTTGAACGCTCGTCCGACGCGGTACCGGGTCCAGTCGTCGAGCCGCCCGGAGCGCGCGCGGCTGCGGGCGAACACGCGCTTCTCCCAGAACGCGTAGTAGCCCTTCGAGTGCTCCTCGATCAGGTAGTGCAGCTGCCGGATGCACTCGACGACCATCAGCACCAGGACCCAGACGTAGTCGCGTACGGCCAGACGCAACGCCTCGTCGATCGACCCGCCGAGGGGCGCCACGGTCGTGGTCCAGACCACGGCGAGGCCACACAGCCAGATCAGGGCCAGCAGCAGGAGGAACCGGATCCGGTCCCAGAACGCCATCGGGGCGCGGGTCGCCCGTTCCGAGGGGCGCGGACGCGACGGCCGGTCCTCGGCGTCGAAGGTGGGGATGGGTCTGATCTTCTTCACGGCAACACCGTCCACGAGTCGACCGTGACGTCGATGTCGCCACGGTTGCGGGCGTAACACTCAGCGCTGCAGAGGACCGCCATGAAATAGACACGGTTCGTCGCCGGGTCGAGGTAGGCGGTCTGGTTCACCTGCACGAAGTCGGGGGAGAGGACCCCGACGCCCGAGCCGCCCAGGAGCGCGCGCTGCAGGTCGCTCGGCGCGGCCGGCTCCTCGTTCGGATCCGCCTGCCCGGCGCTCGCGAGGGCCGCGGCGCGGAACTGGTACTCGAGGTGGACGCCGCGGAATCCCTCCACCTGCACGTCGTCGTCGTACGTCAGGACCTGCGCGTCGCTGTCGTCCTGGATGAGTTCGTCCACGGGGAAGATGAAGTTCCGCAGGTACTGGATGCTCGCCGCGTCGCGTTCGATGAAGCTGAGATCCTGCACGAGCACGATGCCCTGCGGGTGGTCCCCGGCCAGGTTCGACTGGTTCAGCACGTGCGAGACCGACGGGATGGGGTCGCCGTCGATGCCGACGAGCCACCGGATCGGATCGGGCGTGTCGGCCTGCGGGCCGGTCCCCAGGCCGAGGACCTCCTCCTCGGAGTAGGAGGCCCAATCGGCGGGGATCTTGAAGGCCGCGCGGACGTCGGTGTTGCGGACGTATTCGTACGCGGGCTCGGCGCAGCTCGCCAGCAGAAGTCCGCCGAGGGCAACGGCGGCCAGGCGTCCGGCGACGGTACGCATACGCTCCATTATCACCGCTCACGCTCCGAGGGTGGAACGTCGCTCAGGGGGTCGGGTGACGCCCCTCGAACGGGGTGGACAGCACCACGGTGGTGACGGTGGCGACGCCGGCTTTCTCCCGGAGCCGACGGATGAGCTCCTCGAGGTGGCCCGTGGTTCGGACGCGGACCTTCAGCACGTAGTTCGCCTCGCCGGCGACGCTGTAGCAGTCCTCGACCTCGGAGAAGTCGGCGAGGCGGTCGGGGAGATCATCGGGCTGACGGGGGTCGAGCGGGGTCGCCGCGATCAGCGCCGTGACCATGAAGCCGATGGCCTCCGGGTCGACGACGGCCCGGTACGCGACGATGACGCCCTGCTGCTCGAGCTTGCGGACGCGGTCGTGCACCGCGCTCGCCGACAGGCCGACCCGCTGACCGACGTCCGCATACGTGGCGCGCGCGTCGCGTCGGAGCGCGTCGATGATGTCCAGATCGCGATCGTCGAGCACGCGGCCCATCGTAGGGGACCGCCCCGGGGGATGGGAACCTCGCCCAGCCTGGGGATGGCGCCCGGCGTCCACGCATGGTCTGCTACCGCGACTCCTCCCACGTCGATCCGACCCCCGGAGGAGGGCTGTCGTGCGGTCACCCGAGACCCGCGTGATCACCACGCCGAGCGGCGCCCGGCGTCTCATCGTGGATCTGGACGAGCGCGACCTCGCGCGCTACGCATCGGTCGTGGCGAACGTCGCTCGACACGTCGAACGATCACTCGGCGACGGCGTCCTCGCCCACCGCACGGGTCCGCGGGGCCCCGCACCGATCGCACCCGGTTGGGCGCGGTGGCGACGGTGCCTCGCGGCCGCCACCCACCATCCCGATCTGGTCGTGCTGCGATCCGACGTCCGTCGGTGTTACCGGGGCATCGGTCCCGACGCCGTGGCCGCCGGCCTCCGTCGCGCGGGCGCGGGTGCGGCGGCGCGGTCCGAGGTGGACGAGACGCTCGCGCGGTTCCGCGCGGCGGGGATCGACGGCCTCCCGATCGGCCCCGCGCCGTCCGCGATCGTGGCGAACGCTGTCCTGGCCGTGGCCGACGACGCGATCCGCGCCGAGGGGGTCCTGCACCTGCGATGGGTGGACGACGTCGCGTTGGCCGGCGACCGTCGCGCGGTGGCCCGGGCGTTCCGCGCCTGGCGGGCCGCCATCGTCGACCTCGGCCTGCGTGTGCACGACGACAAGACATCGATCGTGCGCGCGGGCCACACGCCGGCGTCCGTGGGGCCGTCGCTGGCCCGCCCGGGTCTCGTGCCATGATGCGTCGATCGTGACGACCACCCTGTACCGCGCCACGCGCGTCCGGACGATGACCGCGCCGGCCATGGGGGAGTGGGTGCTCGTCGACGGGCGCCACGTGCAACGCGTGGGCGTCGGCGCGCCGCCGCGGGCCGACCGCACGGTGGAGCTCCCGGGCACCACCGTCCTCCCGGGGTTCGTCGACGCGCACGTGCACCTGACGTCGACGGGGCTGTCGCTGGCCGAGGCCGAGGTCGAGGCGGCGGCCTCGGCGGACGAACTGCTCGCGATCGCACGCCGGCGAGCGGCGGGGGAGACCGGGACGGTCCTGCTCCAGGGCTACGACGAGTCGACGTGGCTCGACCCGGCCGTGCCGCGGCTCGCGCACCTCGACGCGGCGGCGTCGGCGCCCCTGATCATCCGGCGGACCGATGGACACGTGGCGCTCGCGAACACCGTCGCCCTGGCCGCCGCGGGGGTCCTCGATGCCGAGGGCGTCCACCGCGACGACGAGGGCGCCCCGACCGGGCTCGTGACCGGCGAGGCGAACCGCCGGCTCATCCGGTGGCTCACGGCCGAGCGATCCGCCCATCGCGTCGAGGAGCTCCAGCTCGCGGCGGCGGCGGAGGCGGCCGCGGCGGGGATCACGTCGGTCCACGAGATGGCGATGCCCGAGGAGGCCGGGTGGGACGACGTGGAGGTGCTGCTGCGGCATCGGACGCGGCTCCCAGTGGACGTGGTGACCGTCGTGGCGTCGATGGACGTCCCGCGCGTGCTCGACCTGGGCCTCCGCGCGATCGGCGGCGACCTGCCCGCCGACGGATCCATCGGGGCCCGCACGGCCGCGCTGGCGGCGCCGTACGTCGACGGCGGCGAGGGAGCCGTCGCGTACGCGGACGACGTCCTGGCCGCCTTCTTCCACGACGGGCACGACGCCGGGCTCCAGGTCGGGGTCCACGCGATCGGGGACCGTGCGATCGAGCAGGTCCTCGGCACGTGGGAGCGCGTGTACGGGGCGCTCGATTCCCGCGAGCGCCGGCACTTCCGTGCGCGGCGCCACCGGATCGAACACGCCGAGATGGCCTCGCCGACCCAAGTGGAGCGCGCGGCCGTGCTCGGCATCGCGATGTCCGTGCAACCCGCCTTCGACGATCGCTGGGGCGGGCCCGGTCGCCTCTACGAGCAGGCCCTCGGTCCCGACCGTGCCGGCGCGATGAACGCGTTCCGCACGATGCTCGACCGCGGCGTGGTCGTGGGCGCGGGATCGGACGCCCCCGTCACGCCCCTCGACCCGTGGGGCGCCGTCGCGGCGATGTCGGCGCACCACGACCCCGGGCAGCGTCTCGGGCGTGAGCGGGCCCTCCGGGTCCACACGATGGGCGGCGCGATGTTGGCCCACCAGGAGGACAAGAAGGGCGCGCTCCAGCCCGGCGCGCACGCGGACCTGGCCGCCTACGACGCCGATCCGTTCGTCGTGGACGAGGTCCGGGGCCTCCGCCCGATCCTGACCGTCGCGCAGGGCCGCGAGGTCTCGGCGCGCTGAGCCGGTCCTGTCACTCTTTCTCCGCTCCCGGCCTTGACCCTCGCCGCCGGCCGGGGCTACCTTGCCCGCTGCGTCGCCGCCCCGGCGGAGGCGCACGGAAGGACCCAAGAGGCTGAGTAGAGAACGCGGTGCCCCGGCATCGCGGCCCCAAAGGTCTCTTGGGTCCTTTCACGTCCGAGGTCCTCATCGCGGAGGGTTGCGGTCGCGGGGGACGGGTGTAGGATGCGCGCCCGAACGGGGAGGAGGGACCCCGGGGAGGAGACCGGATGAGCGCGGACGACATCGACACCGAGCGAGACGTCGACGAAGACGAGGACGAGGCGGACGACGGCGAGCCGATCGACGACCTCGAACCCACCGCCGACGACATCGCCGAGGGGGGCGTGACCCCCGAGCCCGGCCTGGGCGAGGTCGAGTCGATCCAGGATCTCCTCGAGAAGCAGGAGACCCAAGAGGCCGCCGCAACGGCCGAGGAGGAGGAGGCGACGCCCGTCGTGGCCTCCAAGCCGGGGGAGGCCCTCGAGGCGGGGGAGTCCCGCGTGGTGCCCATCCAGTCGACCGAGTTCACCTGCAGCAACTGCTTCCTCGTGAAGCACCGCAGCCAACTGGCGGACAAGAAGAAGATGCTCTGCCGCGACTGCGCGTGAGCGACCTGCGGCCGGGGCTCGGCCTCCGGCTGCTCATCTGCGCCGCCGCCGGGTTCGCCCTGTCGCTCGCGTTCCCCCCGGCGGGGATCTGGCCCCTCGCCTTCGTTGCCGTCGCACCCTTCATCGCCGCGCTGGGCGGCGTCCGCCCACGTCAGGGTGCGCTCCTGGGGCTCGCGTTCGGGATCACGTTCTTCGGCGCCACCCTGTACTGGATCCTGTTGTTCGGCGAGCTCGGCTTCGTGTCGCTCGTGCTGCTCTCGGCCGCGGCCATCGTGGTCGTCGGCGCGCTCTCGCCGCTCGTCGATCGGCGGGACTGGCCGATCAGGTCCGCCCTCGGCGTCGCGGCGCTCTGGACGGTCCTCGAGTGGATCCGCGGGCTCATCCCGTTCGGAGGCTTCACCTGGGGGAGCGTCGGCATCTCCCAGGTCGACGACGCGATCATCCTGCGCCTGGCGTCGGTCACCGGGGTGAGCGGCATCACGTTCGTGGTGATCGCGGTGAACGCGCTGCTCATCGCGACGCTCCGTGGACGCACCGCCCGCGCGCGCGTGGTGCCGGTCCTGGTCGCGGCCGCGATGGTCCTGCTGCCGGGCCTCATCCCGTACCCGGTCGCCGACGGACCCCCCGTCGACGTCGCCGTGATCCAGGTCGACACGCGGGTGCCGGCGGGCACCACCGTTGCGGAGCAGGACGTGATCGTCGCGCGACGGCACATCGAGCAGCACCTGACGTTCATGAGCGACCCCGACCCCCCGGACCTGATCCTGTGGGGGGAGGGCGCGCTCGACCCGGTGGCGGCGCGCGATCCGACGGTCATGGCGGAGGTGACCGACGCGATCGCGGATGTCGGGGTCCCCACCGTCGTAGGGGCCGTCCTGGGCGACCCGGACGGGCGCGAGACGACGAGCACGCTGGTCTTCGACGGCGACGGCGCACCGGTGGCGCGCTACGACAAGACGCACCTCGTCCCCTTCGGCGAATACGTGCCCTTCCGCGAGCGCCTCGGCTTCATCCAGGCCATCGACCAGATCCCCGTCGACCGCGTCCCCGGCACCTCCCTCGCGCCGATCCGGGTCGGGGACGTGCCGCCGTTCGCGACGCCGATCTGCTTCGAGAACGCCTTCCCGGCGATCCCACGGGCGCTGGCGAACGGCGGCGCCACCTTCCTCATCGTGCCCGTGAACAACGCCTCGTATGGGTTCACGGCCGCCTCGGACCAGCACCTGCAGATGAGCCGGATGCGGGCCGTCGAGGTCGGCCGCCCGATCGTCGACGCCGCGATCAGCGGTGTCTCGGCCGTGATCGACACCCGCGGCCGGGTGACCGGGCAGACGACGTTGTTCGAGACAGCTATCCTGCGGGGGGAGATCGTCACGTCGCAGGACCGGACGCCCTACGCCGCATCGGGTGACGTGGTCGTCGCGATCTCGCTCATCTTGTTCATGGGTATCGCCATCGCGCCCCGCCGCAGCACCGCGGCCCGGAGGACCCCCGGGCCGTTGCCGGCGACCCTCCGGACGTTGGTGATCCTGCCGACCTTCGAGGAGCGCGCCACCATCGAGCAGGTGCTCCGCGGGGTCCTCGCCCGCCCGGAAGGGGTCGACGTCCTCGTCGTGGACGACTCCTCGCCCGACGGCACCGCGGCGATCGTCCGTGCCGTCGCCGCCGAGGACCCGCGGGTGCGTCTCCTGGAGCGGCCCCGGCGGTCGGGCCTCGCGAGCGCGTACCTTGAGGGCTTCCGCATCGCCCTCGACGAGGGCTACCACCTCGTCGTGGAGATGGACTCCGACCTGTCGCACGACCCGACCGAGCTCTCCGGGCTCCTGCAGGGCGCCCACGCGCACGACCTGACCGTCGGCTCCCGGTACATCGACGGGGGCTCGGTCACGAACTGGAGCCGCTCACGCCTGGCGCTGTCCAAGGCGGGCAACCGGTACGCGCGCTTCATGCTGGGGCTCGAGGTCCACGACGCGACGAGCGGGTACCGCGTCTACCGGCGCGACCTGCTCGAGACCCTGATGGCGAACCGGCTCGCGAGCGAGGGCTACGGCTTCCAGATCGAGCTCGTGATGCTGGCCGACCGGCTCGGGTACGACCTGGGAGAGGTCCCCATCACCTTCCGCGAGCGCGAGCACGGGCACTCGAAGATCTCACGCCGGATCGTGGCCGAGGCGCTGTGGCACGTGACCCGCTGGGGCGTCGCGATCCGCTTCGGCACCGCGCCGAAGACCTGAGCCACGATCCGGGCCAGACGCAAGTGCACGCCGCCCACTCACGCCGTTCATCTGGACGCTATGCCGATAATGGACGTTATGGAACCTTGCCACGAGACCATCGTACCGACCACACATCCCCCACCCGATCCCGCGGATGCGCCAGAGTTCACCGCATGACCGGCGCGAGGAGGCGGCACGGCCCGCGGCGTGACGTGGTGATGGCGTGGCTCCTCGGGGCCGCCGTGGTGGTCGGTGTCGCCCCGATCCACGGGCTGGCGGCCGAGCCCCCCGGCGGCGACATCGTCGTGACCATCGACTCGGGGTCACGGGGCGCGCTCCCCCAGGCGGCGCACGTCACGTACCGGGTCCGTGTCACCAACACGGGATCCGCCGAGGTGACCGAGATCGCGCTGGAGCAGGAGCTGCCGCGCGGGGTCGCCCCCCTCGGGTCGCCGGCGATGGGCGGCGACGCGGGATGCCTGATCCTGGGGAGCCAGGGGCCCGACGGCATGACCCGGTTCCTCGCGAGCTGCGAGATCGCGACGCTGGCGGCGCACGCCACGGCGTCGATGGTCGTGCGGGTCCGCGTCGACCGCGACACGTGCGGCGACCTGCCGACGACCGCGCGGGCCACGGTCGACGGGCGCCGGGTAGCGGCCGACGGCCTGGAGGATCGCGTCCGATGCGTGTGCGGCATCCGGATGGACCGCCGCGTGGTCACCGCGGCCCCGGCGGCCGGGTCGCGCGCCGTCGTCCGGACCATCCTCCGCAACCCCGGCCCGCACGCGCTCCAGTTCGAGCTCATGGCCGGGGGTCGCCGGACGGCCGCCGGCATGCTTCCGGGCGGCGCGAGCCGACTCGTCCGCACGGTCGTCCAACCCACCGGCGACGTGATGCGGGACACCGTCCGCGTGCGCGCCGAAGCGCCGGACGGCCGCTCGTGCGGGGCGACCGGGACCGTCGTGGTCCGCGCGGCGGGCAACCCCACCGACCCGTCGGGGGCAGGCGGAGGCCCCGACGGTGGTGGCACGGCCTTCACCGGACCACCGGGAACGGCGCCGGTCGCCGGGGCGGCGCTCGCGTCGCTGCTGCTCGGGGTCCTGTCGCTCGTCGTCGCGCGCCGTCGGCGCGCCTAAGCCGGCGCCGCGCCGTCCGCCGGCCGCCAGCTGAGCCGGAGCTCCCGGGCGGCGCGCACCTCGTCGAGGCGTCGGACCGGGGTGGTGATCGGTGCCTCGCGCAGCAGGTCCGGATCGGACGCGGCCTCCTCGGCCGCCTGCGCGAGAGCGTCGGCGAACCGCTCCAGGGTGGCGCGCGATTCGGTCTCGGTGGGCTCGACCATGAGGGCCTCCTCGACGACGAGCGGGAAGTAGACGGTCGAGGGGTGGAAGCCGAGGTCGATCACGCGTTTGGCCACGTCCGTTGCACGCATCCCCGTCGCGGCCTTCAGGTCCCTCGCCGAGGAGACGAACTCGTGCATCGGGCGCTCGTCGTACACGGGCGGGAAGACGTCGCGCAGGAGCGCGGCGAGGTAGTTGGCGTTGAGCACCGCGTGATCGCTCACGCGGGCGAGGCCGTCGGCGCCGTGCAGCAGGACGTAGATGTAGGCGCGCACGAGGATCCCGACGTTGCCGTGGAACCCGTGCATGCGTCCGATCGACGAAGGCACGTCGTCCTCCGTCCGGTACCCGTCGTCGGTGCGCTCGACCCGAGGGACCGGCAGGTACGGCACGAGGTCCTCGACCACGCCGACCGGCCCGGCACCCGGTCCCCCACCACCGTGCGGCGTCGCGAAGGTCTTGTGCGTGTTGATGTGGACGATGTCGAACCCCATGTCGCCCGGTCGCGTGCGGCCCATGATCGCGTTGAGGTTCGCCCCGTCGTAGTACACGAGACCGCCCGCCTCGTGGACGAGGTCGGTGATCGTGCGGATGTCGCGTTCGAACAGGCCCAGGGTGTTCGGGTTCGTCAGCATGAGGCCGGCCACGCGCCCGTCGAGCGCGTCCCGGAGCGCCGCCACGTCGACGAGGCCGCGGGCGTCGGCCGGGACGGTCACGGCTCGGTAGCCGCCGGAGCGCACGCTCGCCGGGTTCGTGCCGTGCGCGGCGGCGGGGATCAGCACGGTCTCGCGCTCGTCGCCCCGGTCGCCGTGGTAGGCGCGCATCATCAGGAGGCCTGTGAGCTCGCCGCAGGCGCCCGCCGGCGGCTGCAGGGTGGCGCGGGCCATCCCCGTGATCTCGCAGAGCGCCCGCTCGAGCCGCCACATGAGCTCGAGGGTCCCCTGGACCGTCCGGTCCGGCTGTGCGGGGTGGATGCGGGCGAACCCCGGCGCCTGCGCCAACACCTCGGCGACCTTCGGGTTGTACTTCATCGAGCACGATCCGAGCGGGTAGAAGCCGGTGTCCACCCCGTGGTTCATCTGCGAGAGCCGCGTGTAGTGGCGGACGATGTCGATCTCGGCGACCTCGGGCAGCCGCGGAGGGGTCGCGCGGCGATGGGACTCGGGCACCAGCGCCGGCGGCAGGTCCGACGGTGCGAAGCTGGAGGCCCGCCGACCGGGCGCGCCCTCCTCGAAGATGGTGCCGCCGTCGGCGGGGCCCTGCGTCCGGACGGGAGCGCCTCGTTTCATCCGGCGATCCCCACGCCCGCGAGGACCTCCGCCGTCGCATCGGCGAGGGCGTCGATCTCGGCCCTGGTCCGTCGTTCGGTCAGACCGACGATCAACGTGGTCGGTTCCTGGGGGTGGGCGACGCCGGCCAGGAACCCGCGATCCACCAACCGGTCGATCACCTCGTCGGCGTCGCGCGGCAGGACGAGGGCGACGTCGCGGAAGATGGGGGCGTCGGGGAACCGGCGCGTCACGCCGGGCACGCCCGCGAGGCGGTCGGCCGCGTAGGCGGCCGCGGCGGCGCAGCGCTCGCCCTGCTCCCGCAGGCCCTCGGGCCCGAGCCACGCGAGGTGGATCGTGGCGGCCAGCGCCATCAGCGTCTGGTTCGTGCAGATGTTGGAGGTCGCCTTCTCCCGCCGGATGTGCTGCTCGCGCGCCTGCAGGGTCAGGACGTACCCGGTGCGGCCGTCCAGGTCCACGGTCTCGCCGACGATCCGGCCCGGCATCTTCCGCACGTCGGCCATGCGGCACGCCAGCAGGCCGAGGTTCGGACCCCCGAACTGGAGCTGGCTGCCGAAGGGCTGTCCCTCCCCCACCGCCAGGTCGGCATCCAGATCGCCGGGCGGCGCCAGCACGCCGAGGCTCACCGGGTCGAAGATCTGGATCAGCCGCGCGCCGGCCTCGTGGGCCGCGGCGGCGGCGGCGCGGACGTCCTCGAGCACGCCGTAGACGTTTGGGTGCTGGAGCACCACGGCCGCCGTCCCCCCGGGGATCGCGTCCGGAGCCCCGTGGCCGGCGGGCACCTCCCAGGTCTCGACCCGGGCGCCGGTGCCGGCCGAGTAGGTGCGGAGGGTGGCGACGAGCCGAGGGTCGACCCCGCCCGACACGAGGACGGTCCGCCGGTCGGCCGTCAGGGTCATCGCGACGGCCTCGGCGAGCGCCGTGGCGCCGTCGTACAGGGACGCGTTGGCGGCCTCCATCCCGGTCAGCTCCACGATCATCGTCTGGAACTCGAAGAGCGCCTGGAGGACGCCCTGCGAGAGCTCCGGCTGGTACGGGGTGTAGGAGGTCGCGAACTCCGAGCGGCCCGCCAGCCCGCCGACGAGCGCCGGGACGTAGTGGTCGGACACGCCGCCGGCCGCGAAGCACACGAGCTCGTCGACCGTCCGGTTGCGCGCCGCCAGGCGCAGCAGGGCCCCCGCGACCTCAGCCTCCGCGGCGCCGGGCGGCAGATCGAGGGCGCGATCGAGCCGAACGTCTTCGGGGATCTGCGCGAACAGTGCGTCCACGCTGTCGACACCGACGACGGCGAGCATCGCGGCGACGTCGGCCGGCGTGTGCGGCGTGAAGTCCACGGTCCGGGAGTGTACGAAGCCTCGATCCGAACGACGGTTCAGTCAGCCCGAGGCGTCTTCGAGCCCGTACTTCGTGACGAGCGACAGGTAGTCGCGCTGGTAGAAGACCTTGCAGCGGATCTCCGGGTACCGCTCGCGGAGCCGGCGCACTTTGCGGTTCTTCTTGGTGACGAGCTTCTGGTTCAGCGTCGTGATCTCGATGTAGAGGTCGAACTCGCGCAGGTAGAAA
>DASQKC010000072.1:0-12044 GCA_035630755.1 Actinomycetota bacterium
GGCGGGGGCGCTCGACCGCGAGCTCAACGACGTCGGCTTCATCCTGCCGGGCCTCGGGGACTTCGGGGACCGGCTGCACGGCACGGAGTAGCTACCCGCCCCCGCCCTCGTACGCCCGGCCCGCTGCCGCCGGCGGTCGCACCCTCCCCACGAAACCGGCCAGGACCACGATCGTGACCACGTAGGGGATCATCCGGATGAACTCGTCGGGGATGAGACGGAGGACGGGCGCGTCATCCAGCCGCAGCGGGATCGCGGCCGCGAATCCGAAGATCAGTGCCGCGAACACCAGACGGACGGGACTCCAGTTCGAGAGGATCAACGCGGCGAGCGCGATGAACCCGAGCCCTTGCGTCTGTCCCTCGTTCCAGCTCAGGTTGACTTCCACGGCGAGGAAGGCGCCCGAGAGGCCCGCCAGCGCGCCCGACAGCATGACGCCTTGGTAGCGCAGGGGCGCGACACGGACGCCGAGAGACGCCGTCGCCTCCGGGTTCTCACCGCACGATCGCAGGCGCAGACCCCAGCGGGTCCGATAGAGGGCGTACGTCGCCGGGATCCACAACACCACGGCGACCAGCACCATCGGCGAAAGGTGCTCGAACGCCCTCCCGAGACCGAACGGCAGATCCGAGAGCAGGGGAAGGGCGATCGCGTTCATGTGCGGCTGGCCCGAGTCGGACTGCGTCGCCTGCCCGAAGAAGATGGTGGACAGGAACCGGGCGATCCCGATCGCGACGAGGTTGATCACCACACCCGACACGATGTGGTCGACCCGGAACGTCACGGTCGCGAGCGCGTGGATCCCGGCGAACAGCGCGCCCGCGATCATCCCGAGCACGAGGCCCATGACGGGTCCCCACGGGACCCCCCAGCCGGTGCCCCCCACGTCGTTGGTGAAGTAGGCGGCGCCGAACGAACCGGTCACGGTCCCGATGATCATCATGCCTTCGAGCCCGATGTTCACGATCCCCGAGCGCTCGCTGAACAGGCCCCCGAGACCGGTCAGGTAGATGATCGTGAAGTAGGTGAGCGTGATCCCGAACGCCGCGCCGAGGTCCCCCAGATCCATCAGCGATCATCCCTCGCGATCGCGGCCACGTCGCCCGGAGCCTCGGCGTCGGCCAGATCCTCGACCGCGGCTGCCCGTTGGAGTTGCCTCGCGAACAGGCGGCGCTTGGCCATCTGGTAGGTCACGACGACCGAGATGATCAAGATCCCCTGCAGGATGATGATGAACTCGCGCGGCAGTTCCGTTTCGATCTGGATCGCCGTCTCGCCTCGTGCGAGCGCTCCCCAGAGGATCGCCGCGAAGATGATGCCGATCGGGTTGTTCTGCCCGAGGAACGCGACGGCGATCCCGGTGAAGCCGAGCACCGCCTCGTAGCCGAGGGGCAGGAAGTTCTTGTCACCCAGGAGCTGCTGCATCCCGACGAGCCCGGCCAACGCACCCGACAGCACGAAGAGCTTGATCTGGACACCGCCGATCGAGATCCCCGCCGCCTGCGCGGTCCCCGCCGACGCCCCCACCGCGCGGGCCTCGTACCCGAGTCGCATCCGTCGCAGGATGAACCACACGACGATCGCGGTCACGACGGCCGCCGGGAAGAGCCAGGTGAGGTTCGCGCTCGGCCCGACCCCGATGAGGTGCCCGAGATCCGGGATGCGCGCGTTGTCGGCGAAGGGGTCCGTCCGCAGGTTGACGTTGAACCCGCCACCCGTGTCTGCGTAGCGGAGCGGGCCTGCGATCGCCCACGCCACGAGGCTCACGGCGATCCCGTTCATCATGATGGTCGTGACCACCTCGTGGGCACCGGTCTTGACCTTCAGGACCCCGGGCACGGCAGCGAAGGCCATCCCACCCAACATGCCGCACCCGATCGCGGCGAACATCAGCAGGGGCCCGGGGAGGAAGTCCAACGCGAGCGCTCCCCATGCCGCGGTCATCATCCCGACGATGTACTGGCCTTCGACCCCGATGTTGAACATGCCGCCCTTGAAGCACACCGCCACGGCCAGCGCCGAGAAGATCAGCGGTGTCGCGTTGGCGAGGACGTACCCGAACCCCGTGATGTCGCCGAAGGAGAACTCCGCGATCGCACCGAAGACCGTGAGCGGGCTCTCACCGTAGGCGATGGTGATCAAGCTGCCGGCGAGCAGGGCGATCCCCATCGCGGCGAGGAGTGCCAGGAGCTGTCCGCCGAGGCCCTCGAGCCACGCAGGTCGGCCACGTTCATCGACGGTGGGCATCGTGGCGCCGCTGGTGGCCATCAGCCGGTGGCCGCCTCCGCGACGTCGCCGAGCATCCCGCGGCCGACCTCTTCCGGCGGCGCGTCGGGTGGATACTCGGCCGTGATCCGCCCCTCGTAGAGGGTCACGATCCGGTCCGACAGCGCGTAGATCTCGTCGAGTTCGGCGGAGATCAGGAGCACCGCCTTCCCCGCGGCCTTCTGGTCGAGGATCTGGTGCCACACGAACTCGATCGCGCCGACGTCGAGGCCGCGCGTGGGCTGCGCGGCCAGCAGCAGCTTCGGATCGGTGTCGAGTTCGCGCGCCAGGATCAGTTTCTGCTGGTTCCCGCCGGAGAGGGTCCTCGCCGTGGTCTCGATGCTGCGGGTGCGCACGTCGAACAGCTCGATGAGCCGGCGAGCGAGCTCCTTCATCGCGCGGATCGCGAGCACGCCGAACCGGATAGAGAACGGGTGGTCGTCCTGGCGGCCGAGGACCGCGTTCTCCCACAGGGACATGTCCAGGACGAGGCCCTGTCCGTGGCGGTCCTCGGAGACGAAGCCGACGCCGGCGTTGCGGATCTGTCGCGTGCTGCGTCCGGCCAGGTCGGCGCCGTCCAGCACGATGGACCCGCCGTCGAGGGGGCGCAGACCCATGATCGCGTCGGCCAGGTCGCGCTGGCCGTTCCCCTCCACGCCGGCGACGCCGACGATCTCACCGGCGCGGACCTCCAGCGACAGTCCCTGCAGCCGGCCGCCGCGGAGCTCGCGGATCTCCAAAGTGGGAGGCCCCAGTTCCACCTGGGGCTTCTCGAGCCGGAACAGCACCGGGCGGCCGACCATCATCTCGGCGAGCTGCGCCTTGGAGGTCGCGCTCGGCGTCGTCTCGCCGACCACCGCGCCTCGTCGCAGGACGGTGATCCGATCGGCGATCTCCAACACCTCGTCGAGCTTGTGGCTGATGAAGACGATCGTCTTGCCATCGTCGCGGAGCCGACGCAGGTTGCCGAAGAGATCGTCGATCTCCGCGGGCGTCAGCACCGCCGTCGGTTCGTCCAGGATCAGGATCTCGGCCCCCCGGTAGAGCGCCTTCAGGATCTCGACCCGCTGCTCCTCGCCGACGGACAGGTCTTCGACGACAGCGCTGGGATCGATCTGGAACCCGTACGAGTCGGCGAGCGCGCCGACCTCGGCTTGCTCCTCCTCCACGTCGATGATCTCCCCGGCCTCCATCCCCAGGATGATGTTCTCGGTGACGGTGAACGGATCGACGAGGACGAAGTGCTGGTGGACCATGCCGATGCCGAGCGCGATCGCGTCGCGGGCGGACGCGATCCTCTCGCTCCCCCCGCGCACGAGGATCCGCCCGGCGTCGGGCGGGTAGAGGCCGTACAGCACGTGCATCAACGTCGACTTGCCTGCGCCGTTCTCGCCGATCAGCGCGTGGACCTCGCCTGCGCGCAGCTCCAGCGACACGTCGTCGTTGGCCACGACACCCGGGAACCGCTTGGTGATGCCTTCGAAGACGACGAGGGGCGAGGCGCTCGCGCGCCCCGCCCCCGTCGTCTCCATCATCCGACTCGGTCGGTCGAATCTCAGACCTTGGTCGGATCCGTCGGCGGCACGATGTCGCCGGCGATGATCTGGTCTGCGTACTCCTGCACCTGCGCCACGATGTCGTCGCCCATCTCCTCCGGGTTGGACGTCGCGAAGCCGATGCCCTCACCGGCGAGATCGTAGACGAGCGGCGCGCCACCCTCGAAGGAGCCGTCGGCCACCGACGAGATGAAGTCGAAGGTCGCCGTGTCCACCCGCTTGATCATCGAGGTCATGATGAAGGGGCGCTGCTCCTCGGTGACCACGTTGTACTGGTCCGAGTCGACCCCGATCGCGAGCTTCTGCTGCTGTGCCGCGGCGGCGAACAGGCCGTTCCCCGAGTCGCCTGCGGCGTGGTAGATGATGCACGCGCCGTCGTCGTACATCGCGTTGGACTTCGCTTCACCACCGGTGATGTCGTCGAACGCCTTGGTCGTGTCGCCCAGGTACTCCACGAGCACCGTGATGTTCGGGTCGATCTCCGCCACACCCGCGCGGTAGCCCGCCTCGAACTTCCCGATGAGGAAACCGGTCTGGCCGCCGAGGAAGCCGACGGTGTCGCAGCCCAGCTCCTGCGCCTTGAGCGCCGCGGCGACACCCACCAGGTAGGAGCCCTGCTCTTCGGTGAACGTCAGGTCGGCCACGTTCGGGATGTCCGGCGCGTCGTTCGTCAGGAACGGGCAGAACTCCAGTCCGCATGTGGCGTAGCCATCGATGATGCCGAAGCTCGTGTCGGGGTAGTCGGGCGCGATCGCGTTGACCCCGCCGTCTTCCGTGAAGGCGAACCCTGTTCCGACGATCGCGTCGAAGCCCTCTTCGGCCAGCGATAGGACGTTCTCATCCAGGTTGGTGCCCTCGGAGTTGGCCTCGAGGAACTTGGTGTTCTCCTGGCAGACGACGCCTTCTGCGATCGCCTGGTCGAGCCCCGCCTTCGCGAGGTCGTTGAACCCGTTGTCCCCGAGTCCACCGACGTCCAGCGCGACGCCGACCGTGAAGTCCTCGGGACAAGCGGTTCCACCGGTCCCTCCGCCGGCACCGGCTGTCGTCGTGTCATCGCTGCAGGCAGCGGACACGATCGCCAGCACGGAGATGGGCAGGATGATCGTGCGGAGCCATCTCGGCATTCGGCTTCTCCCTCCGTTCATTGATATTCCCCACCGGGCCAGGGGCCCGGGTCGCCGCCTATCCTGCGGCGAGGACGGGATGGCGTCAACCGGAACCGTCCCTGGCACGAGGTACGCACGGGGAGGACCCGACGGATGGACGACGACGCGATCGCCGAGGCGCTCCGCGAGCGGATCGCCGCGAGCGCGTTCCACCGCGGGCTCGGCCTCGAGGTCGAGGCCGCGTCGGCGGGCGCGGTGCGGCTGGCGATGCCCGCGCGGCAGGACCAGCTCAACCTGCTGGGGTCGGTCCACGGCGGCGTGCTCGCGACCCTGGCCGACACCGCGATGGGCCTCGCGGTACGAACGGCGGTCGGCGACGGACGTCGCCACACGACCATCGACATGGACGTCCGGTTCCTCCGGGGCGCGGCGCCGGGCCGGCTCGTCGCCGAAGGGACGACCATCCGCGTGGGCAGCCGGATCGCGGTGGCGGAGGCGCGGATCAGCGACGCCGACGGGACGGAGGTCGCCCGCGCGAGCGGGACGTACGACGTGGCGCCGCGCCGCGATCAGTAGTCGACGTCGAGCGTGCCCATCACGTCGGCGAGCTTCGAGAGGATGCCCTGCATCGCCATGAGCCGGCCCATGTCGCCCTCGATCTTGATCTTACCGGTCATGAACGCCATCACCGGGTTCGTCTCCCGCTTCGCGAGCCCGACCGCGGTGTCGTAGCTCTGGCGGATCGTCGCGTCGGGAGCCTCGAGGTCACCGATCCCGAACGCCACCACGCCGTCATCGAGCGTCGTCCAGTAGTGAACGTCACCGTCGGGACGCGCGATGACCTGTTGCAGCGAGACCGTCGTGCCGGCCGCGGCCTCCCGGAAGGCCGGGTCCTCGTTCAGCGCCGCCGTCAGGGCGTCGATCCACTCCTGGGACAGGAACTGCACGGCCACGGGCTCCTCCTCGGTCGGCGTCGGACGAGGATACCCAGCCTCAGCCGCTCGGCATGCGGCCCACGGCGGCCACGTCGTCGCCGAGGGCGCGGACCGCGGCCATCGTGCGGCCCCACGATGCGCGCAGGTCGGCCGCGAGGGCCGGCGAGGGCCACGCCCGCCCGAGGGTCGCCGCCACGGGGAGCACGCGCCAGCGCCCTTCCTCCACGCGCGTGGGGACGACCCGCGGCGTGAGCGTCCAGCGCCCGCCCGGTCCGCGCGAGGCCGTCACCACCAGGACGACGCCGTCCGCGACCGCCTCGGTGCCGAGCGAGGAGGTCATGCCGGACAGGTGGTTCCCCAGCCCGTAGGCGACCCACGTGCCGCCCTCCCGGTGGACCGGCTGCACGACGTGCGCGTGGTGACCGACGATCAGATCGATCGCGTCGCCCCGCGTCAGCAGCGCCGCCACGCGCCGCTGGTAGCTCGTGGGCACGTGCGTGTATTCGACGCCCCAGTGCAGGGAGACCACGACCAGGTCGGCGCCCGCCCGGCGCGCTCGGCGCGCGTCCGCGAGGAGCCGGGCGACGTCGATCCGGTTCGCCCGCCACCCGTGGTCGGGGCTGAAACCGTTGAACCCCCACGTGGCGGACAGGTGGGCCACGGCGACGCCGTCGACGCGGTAGCGCGTGAGCCGGCGCGCCTCCGCCGGCGTGCGCGCCGTCCCGGCGTGCCGGAGGCCGGCGCGGTCGAGCCATCGCAGGGTGGCGGCGACGCCCGACACCCCGCCGTCGAGCGAGTGGTTCGAGGCCGTCGAGCACCCGTCGTAGCCCGCCCAGGCCACCGCGTCGGCCACCTCGTGCGGGGTCTCGAACACGGGGTAGCTCGTGAGCCCGCGGTCGTCCGGTGACAGCGGCGTCTCGAGGTGGCAGATCGCCAGATCCGCACCCGCGATGGTGGGCCGGATCGGCCCCAGGAGAGGACGGAAGTCGAACGCCTCGTCCCCGCCCGCGTGCGCGGCGGCCGCCTGCCAGAGGCGCTCGTGGACCAGCACGTCGCCGGTGAACGCCATCGTGATCCGGCGCGTCGGCGCCGCCGGCTCGCCGGGCGGGGCCGACGGCGCGGGGGGCGGCGGAACGGACGTCGCGGGCGTGGCGGTGGGCGCCGCCACCGGCGGCGGCACGTCCGCGGGAGGGTGACCGCCGACCGCGATCGCCGTGCCCCCGGCCGCCACCATCAGGGCGATGGGCACACCCGCCAGGGCCCCCAGGGCCCGACGGGCCCAACCCGGGGGCGGGCGGTCGGCGAGACGACCCAGCGGGCCGCGGGGTGTCGCCCGGGTCATCCTCGCGACGCTAGCCTCGACCGGGGCGGATGCAAGGACCCGCTACTCGGGGAACAGGTTCGGCTCGGTGTAGTGCGTGTCGTCGGCCAGGAACCAGAGCCGGCGGACGTCGTGCTCGACCTTGACCGTGTTGATGCTCGTGTTCGGCGGGAGGAAGAACATCTCTTGCTCGATGACGCCGAGCACGTGCCCCAGGTACGCGTTGATCACGCCGCCGTGGCAGATCACCCACAGGTCACCGCCGGGGTGATCGGCGAGGAGCTCCTCGATCGCGCCGACCACGCGACCCTGGAACGCCGCGAAGGTCTCCCCGCCCGGTGCCAGGAAGAACAGGGGGTCCTGGAACAAGATCCGCTCGGGGATCTCGGGGTGCTCGATCAACAGCTCCTCGAACTCCTTGAACTCCCAGTCGCCCCCGTGCCACTCGGCGAGGTCGTCGCGGTACACCGCGCCCGTCCCCACCGCGTCGAGGTAGGGCTGGATCGTCTGCCGCGCACGGGTCAGGGTTGAGCAGGCGATCGCCGCGGGCGGCGGCATACGGTGGAGCCGCCGGGTCAAGATCTCAGCTTGCGCCAGCCCCGTGGGATCCAGTGGCGGATCGGCGGCGAGCCCGCGCCCCGTCTCCGCGGTCGCGGTCGAACGGCGGTCCGCCTTGCCATGGCGGATCAGGTAGAGGCGCCGGCCGGCGGCCATCCCGTCAGGCGCCCTTCGGCGGGTGGCGTTCGCGCCAGTCGCGGGCGTAAGCCTCGACGTCCTCGCGGAGCCAGACCCGGCCACCGGCCAGCGACGCGATCGGCTCGGGGAAGTGCCCGCGGTCGATGTAGGTGACGACCCGCCGCTTGTCCCATCCCATGATCTCGGCGGCCTCGGCGACCCCCGCGAGGGTCGGCACCACCTCCACGGTCACCGCGGCGTCGGGGCCGGCGAGCGTGCGGAGCTCCTCCAGGCAGGAGCGCTTCGACGTCCCCGTGACCTCGACGAACATGGGGGCGTCGAGGACGTGGGCGTACCAGCGGCCGCCGGCCTCCCACATGCGGGCGTGGACGGGATCCGTCGTCACACCGGGATGGTATGACGGCGTCGCTCAACTGCGCAAGCGGGTCACCATCCGCAGCACGGGAGGATGTAGTGGCACGCCGGGCACCGGTAGTGCGCGTGTTCGGGCTCCATCGGGGTACCGCACAGGTCGCACGGCAGGCGCTTGGACTCCGACGGCGCGCAGGCGGGCGCTCGGGTCTCGGCGGTGCTCACGTCCGCGATGCTACGCCCGGTTGAACCCCCGGCGGCGGAGATCGGACTGCCAACACTTGGCGTGCCAGTGGCGACGGGCGTCGGCCTCCCCGGTCGGGACCACGACGAGGTGTCGGAGCCCGGGCCTGATCGGATGGTCGCAGCCGGGACAGATGTAGGGCTTGTCACCCGCCACCTCGCGCACGTCGTACGCATCGTCCGCCAACGCCCACGACGGCGCGCGCTCGCGGAGCACCGGGGCAGGTGAGGTGAGCGGGACCTCCGGCGCGCGTCGGTTCTTGCGGGGCATGACCGTATCGTCCCGCAGGAAGGGCCACTGCGACACCTCATGCGAGCCAGGCGTCCGCCTCCTCGTAGTCGCCCGGATCGGTGATCCGGACGAGATCCGATCCGTCGCGCGCGGCGATGAACGCCGCCGATGCGTCGCCTCCCGCAGGGACCATCGAGAACAGCAGCCGCGCGCCGTCCGGCGACCAGGCGGCGCCCCACGCGTATCCGTCGATCCCGTCGCCGGACAACGGGGTGCCCTCGCCTTCCGGCGAGACCATCAGGAGCGCTCCGTCGGTCGACCCCGCGACGATCGTCTGTCCGTCCGGTGACCAGTCGCAGGCGATCCCCGAGAGCGCGATGTTCGGCGCGAGGAAGTGAGGGGTGCCCCCGTCCGCATCCATCACCATCAACGTGCCGACGGCGTCGTCGTCCCCCGTCCGGACGAACGCGAGCTGCGTCCCGTCCGGCGAGTAGTCGCACGGAACGTCGCGCGACTCGGTGAGCCTCCGCAGGGCGGTCCCATCCGATGCCCGGACTGTGTAGATACCGGACCGAGCAGGATCGGAATCATCCCATCCCTCGCACGCCATCCTCCCGTTCGACGCCCACACCCCGCACGCGAGGTGCAACGAACGGTCCTGTGCATCGAACAGCTCGAATCCGGTGCCGTCCACGGCGACGGTCCCGCCGACCAGCACCCCCGCGTCGCTCATCGCGACGACCGCGAGCGACGATCCGTCTGGTGAGAGCTGCCGCACCTCGAAGTCTCGATCGGGGCCGAACCATGTTTCGCCCGACCCGTCCGCGGCCATCTGGAAGTGGCCGACCACATCCGGCTCGAGCGCACGGCCGACCAGGATCCTCCGCGTCGGCTCCGCCGGCGGGTCGCTCGGCCCCGAGGTCGGCGTGGTCGCGGGATCGGCGGACCCACACGCCGTGGCGGCCAGCAGCGAGATCGCGAGTGCGAACGACCAGCCTCGGTGGTTCCAACGTGGACGCATGGCGAACCCCCTCATGGAAGCGTGGCCCAATCGGCCTGGTTGAGTTCCGGTTCGGATAGGAACGGCACGGCATCGCCGCCGCGCGACGGCACGACGAGGAGCTGTGACGGCACGACGAGCTGCAGGTCCGCCCTCGTGAAGACGATCCTCGCGCCATCCGGCGACCACGTGGGCCAGTAGGAGCCCTCGTTCGGGCCGGACCGCACGAGGGTGCGCGCGTCGGAGCCGTCGGCGTCGATCACGACGATCCGCTGGCTCCGTGCGGGGTCGAAGTGATCGTCCGTGTTGAACGCGATCCGACTCCCGTCCGGTGACCAGGCGGGCGCCGCCGCGTCAGACGCCCACGACGTGAGCCGCCGGAGCCCACTGCCGTCAGCGTTCACCACGAACAGGGCGGCCAGGTGGCGCGTCGCGTCGGAGACCTCGAGCTCCCGGATCCGGGTGAACGCGATCGTGCCCCCGTCCGGCGACACGACGGGCTCCCCATCCCACTGTCCGAACGGGTTCGAGGTGACCGGCGTGAGCTCCGCGGTCGCCACGTCCATCCACGAGATGCCGGACGCTTCCCCGGGTCGAGCCGCCGCGACCGCCAGACGGCCGCCGTCGGGCGACCAGCTCGGCGCGGAGAATCCACCGTCCGGTGACACCCTGCGAAGGTCGGAGCCGTCGGCCGCCACGACGTAGATCTGACCGTTCGGCATGGTGAACGGGGACCCGATCAGGTTCCGGCCGTCGTCGAATGCCACCGACGTGCCGTCGGGCGACCATTCCGGGTACTCCGCGTGGATGTCGGCGAGCTGCACGAGGTCGGCGCCGTCGGTGGTCGACGCCATCAGCCGATCTTCCTCGCCGCCGTGACCGGGCGAGACGAACACGAGCCGATCCCTCGGCACGCCGGCGGGCTGCTCCGGGGAGGTGGTCATGACGCGACCGATCGCGACGATCCCGAGCAGCGCGATCGCGGCTCCGAGCGCGCCCGAGCCGATGCGACGGTTCCGGCGCCGGCGGTCGCGGCGTCGGGCCACCGCCTCCAGGCCGAACTCGGCGGCCGGGATCCCGTCGATCTCGCGCTCGAGGGTCCGCCGGACGTCAGTCATCCGTGTCCTCACGGAGATCGCGGAGCGACGCGCGGGCCTGGAAGTGCAACGCCCTGACGGTCGAGGAACGCACGCCGAGCATGCGGCTCGCCTCCTCGGCCGTGTAGCGGAGCACCTCGGTCAGGACGATCGCCGCGCGCTGTCGCGGCGGCAGCATGCTGAGGGCATGCAGCACCACCTGACGGTCGTCGACGACCTGGAACTCGTCGGGGGTCGGCGCATCACCGACGACGCGCTGCGCCGCGAGCCGCGCCCGACGGAACCGGCTCCGGAACAGGTTCATCGCGGTCCGGTGCAGGTAGCCCGTCGGGTTGACCATCGTCCCCACCTCGTCCCATCGTTCCCACACCCTCGCGAACGCCTCCTGCGAGAGGTCCTCGGCCTCGTGCCGGTCGCCGGCGATCACGCAGAGCACGCGGAACAGCCGGTCACGCTCGGCATGGAAGAAGTCTTCGAACGAGACCGGAGGTGCCGGCTCGTCATCGAGCCGTCCCACCTCCGCGCGCTCGCCCCGTTCACCCATGCCGCAGGACTAACGAGTGGAGGGGTCGGATCGTGTAGTCCGCCACGGCGGATCCCGTCCTCAGGTCAGCGGGAGTGCACGGACGAACCCGGCGACCGTGGGAGCGAGCGCGGCGCCGACCTCGGCCGGCGGGTCCTTGCGCGAGCGCTCGAACGAGTGGCCGGCGTCCTCGAACGCGACGTCGGTCGCGCGATCCCCGAGACGGTCGAGCACCCGTTGCAACACGTCGGGACGGGCGAACGGATCCTTCGTCCCGTGCAGGAACAGCATCGGCTGCGTCAGTCCATAGAGGTGCTCGTCGCGGACCTTGTCGGGGGTGCCGGGCGCGTGCAGCGGGTAGCCGAGGAAGACCAGGGCAGCGCACGGCATGCCCTCGGCGGCGGCCATCGAGGCCATCCTCCCCCCGTAGGACTTGCCACCTGCGACGACGGGGCCCGCCGTGCGGCGTCCGGCCTCGTCCACAGCGGCCCGGATCGCGGCGATCGCATCGATCGGGGAGCCCGGGCTCTTCCGTCCCGCCTCCAGGTAGGGGAAGTTGAAGCGCAGCGCGGAGACGCCCTCGGCGGCGAGCGCCTCGGCGAACCCGGACATGAACGGGTGGTCCATCCCCGCGCCGGCGCCGTGCGCGACCACCATCGCAGGCGTCCGGCGGCCGCCGGCGTCGTGCCAGGCGGCCGAGACCGGCCCCTTCGGCGTCT
>DASQKC010000073.1:0-8133 GCA_035630755.1 Actinomycetota bacterium
CCCCGGCCACGAGTTCCACCTCGTGAAGACGAGCCGCGACTGGCTGGCGTTCCTCGCGAGCGCGCAGACGGCACCGCTGATCCCGACACCGCCCCGGTTCCAACCGATGCTGGCCGAAGGCGGCGGGACCCCGTTCGACGACGATGGCTGGTGGTTCGAGCCCAAGCTCGACGGCATCCGGTGCCTCGCCGAGATGTCGACCGGCGAGACGGTCCTGCGCACGCGCACCGGCCGCGACGCCTCGTCCACCTACCCCGAGCTGCGGATGGTCCACGAGCTCGTGGACCAGGTGAACGCGGTCGTCGACGGCGAGATCGTCGCGTTCGACGCGGACGGACGGAACTCGTTCGAGACCCTCCAGCAGCGGATGAACCTGAAGAACGAGCGCGAGATCGACCGGATCCGCCGTCGGATCCCCGTCACGCTCGTGGCGTTCGACCTGCTCTGGCTCGATGGCCGCGACGTCACCGGGCTGCGGCTCGAGGAGCGGCGCGAGCTGCTGCGGCTCGTGGTCGAGGAGGACGACCGGCTGCGGCTCACGGCCCACGTCGCGGGCGAGGGGACGGCGCTCGTGGCGGCCGCGAAGGTCCAGCAGCTCGAGGGCGTGATGGCCAAGCGGCTGGGCTCGCCCTACGTCCCGGGCCGACGGACCGACGCGTGGCGGAAGATCAAGCTCCGCCAGACGCAGGACTGCGTGATCCTCGGGTTCACCCCCGGGCAAGGCAGCCGCAGCGCCAGCTTCGGCGCCCTCCTGGTCGGCGCGTACGACGACGGGGAGCTGCGCTGGGTGGGCCAGGTCGGCTCCGGCTTGACCGAGACGGTGATCGCGGACGTGCTCGAGCGGCTGCGGGGGCTCACGCGATCGGATCCCCCGGTCGCCGAGCTGCGATCCGCCAAAGGCGCCGTCTTCGTCGAGCCGCGCCTCGTGTGCGAGGTCGAGTACCTGGAGATGACGAAGGGGACGAAGAAGATGCGGGCGCCGGTGTTCAAGGCGATGCGCGACGACAAGCTCCCCGAGGACTGCATCCTCGAGCGTCCGGTGGCGACGGCCGGGTAGGATCTCGCTCCTGATGTGGGGACGCATCGTCTTCGGGACCGACGGGTCGCCGGCGGCCGACCGGGCCGGCGAGGTGGCGGCCACGCTCGCCCGCGCGTCCTCGGCGGAGCTGATCGTGGTGACCGGATCCCAGCGCCCCCTCGGCATGGAGGGCGTCGTGGACCGCGCCGTCGACATGGCCACGGCGGCCGGCGTCGACGAGGACGTGATCCACGCTGAGGTGGTCGCCGACCGCGCCGGGTATGCGCTCGTGGCCGCCGCCACCGAGCACCAGGCCGGCCTGATCGCGATCGCCCGCAGCGCCGAGGGGCCGATGTCCGGGCTGGCCCGGTGGCTCGCCCGACACGCGCCGTGCGACCTGCTGCTGGTGGCGCCCGGCGATCGCGACCCCCACGCCCCCTACGAGCGGATCGTCGTCGCGAGCGGGGGCACGTCGACGTCGGACCGGGCGGCCCGCCGCGGCTTCGACATCGCGCGGGCGATCGACGCGCCCGTCACCCTCGTGTTCGTCGGGCACCCGGCGACGGGTGAGATCGCGATGCAGGACACGATCGAGACCTACGGACGCGGGGTCACCACGGACGTCCGCGTCGAGCAGGGCGAGGTCGCCCTCACGATCCTCGACGTGGCCGACGACGTCGGGGCCGACCTGGTCGTCGTCGGGAATCAGGGCCTGCAAGGTCTGACGGGCCGCGTCCTCGCCGCCTCGCCTCCCGGCGCCGTCATGAAGGGCGCCGACCGCGACGTCCTGCTGTGCAGCACCGTGCGCCAGATCGCCGCCGAGCTCGGTCCCGGGGAGGGCGGGGTCATCGACCGCCTGGGCGAGGAGATCGCCGTCTACGTCGACGACACCGGCGAGCAGCGCGCGTTCTCGGCCAAGTGCACGCACATGGGCTGCTCCGTCGGCTGGAACCCGGCCGAGCGCACCTTCGACTGCCCGTGCCACGGGTCGCGGTTCTCCACCACGGGCGCGGTGGTGAACGGCCCCGCCAAACGCCCCCTGCCGCCGGCGTAGACGCGGCTCAGAAGGGCTTGAAGATCATCAGGTAGAGGATCGCCACCAGCCCGACCGCTCCGATCGCGGTGATCGTGTTCGCCGTCCCCGCGTGCAGGATCTGCTGCAGCTCCTCGTCCGAGACGCGCGGCACCCCGCTCGGCCGCAGCTCGCAGGCCGCCTTCACGCGGGCGAAGTACGGCTTGGCCGTGACGCTCATCAGGACGATCACGACGACGAGGATGACGACCGACAGCCAGATCCACGCCTCGGCGAGGACGTTCAGCTCGACCGCGAGCAGGAACCCGAAGACGAGGATCAGGCCGATCGAGATGTACATCGGGAGGATCGAGCGGCCCGACAGCGTGATCAGGTCGAGGATCTTCCGGCGGTCGGTCTGCCCGCGGATCGCGTACAGGACGTACATCGAGACGCCGTGGTTCATGAGCAGCCCGAAGACCGCCAGGAGGTGTCCGAACAGCAGCCAGCGGTAGAGCATCGCCGAGGAGGATATCCCGGCCGGCGCGGTCTAGAACGGCTCGTAGCCGGCCCGAACGAGCATCGCGCGGGCGTCGCGCTCGTCGAACCCGCGGTCGAGCAGCTCGGCGTAGATCCGGACGGCGGCGAGCTGCCGCCCGCACCGCGAGCAGTACCGCGCGTGGCCGTCGAACGGCGTCTCGCACCACGGACAGGTCGTGACGGGGATGAGCCGGCCCGGTTGCAGGCCAGCCTCGGCCAGGGCGTCGACGTACCCCTTGCCGTAGTCCCACTGGATGTACTCGTCCTCGGCGATCCCGAACGCGGGCTCGTGCATCCGGGGCTCGCCCGTCGAGAGCATGTGCTCGAGGTTCTCGCGCAACAGCTCCCACTCGTAGAAGTGGTTCTGCCCGCAATCCTGGCAGGCGATGACGACGCCCTTGGCCCCCTGCGCCTGGAACACCACGCGCATCGCCTCGAGGTCGACGATGTCCGCGGCGATGTCGTCGCGTTCGGCAGCCGTCAGGTCGTAGGGCTCGTCCATGGGATCGTCGGGCGTGGGGACGTCGTCATCCATCGCCCTCGACCTCATCGTCGTCCACGAACCGGAAGGCCTTGAACGCCTCCGCGTACAGGGCGCCGTTCGCCGCTTGCGCCGCAGCCTCTTCCGCGCGTTGCCGGACCCACGGGGTCGACCGCTCGGTGCCCTGGGACGCGTGGGCCGCCAGCGCGGCGAGCTTGCGATCCATCGTCCGAGTGATGTCCACGTACGTGTCGGGGTCGGCCGTGGCCGCCAGGTACAGGTTCGGGATCTCGTAGGGCTCGAACCCCTCGGCCAGCAGCTCGGGGAACATCGGGCGGCTCGGCGCGTCCGGCATCACGGCGGCCAGACCCAGGACGCCGGCCTGCTTGTGGTCCCAGTGGTTCACGTAGCCCTCGCCGAACCACAGACGCGAGGGGTCGGGACAGACGAGCACCTCGGGGCGGAGGCGGCGGACCTCCCGACAGACCTTGCGACGCGCGTCGGCGGTCACCTCGAGGTGGCCGTCGGTCTCGCCGAGGAACGAGACGCTCGAGACGCCGAGGATGTCGGCGGCGGCACGCTGCTCACGTTGCCGGACCTCGGCCACCTCCGCGCGGACGGCGCCCTCGGCGTTGTCACCGGCCGATCCGTCGGTGATGACGACGTAGTGGACCTCGGTCCCGGCATCCGTCCATGCCGCCACCGTGCCGCCGCACCCGAAATCGCAGTCGTCCGGGTGCGCGAACAGCATCATCGCGCTGGCGAACGTGCGGGCCATGGCCACGAGCCTATCGGGGCGCCTCGGCTCCGCACACACCCGGCCGTGGTTCGATACGGGCGTGTCGGCCTCGGTGGACGATCGGCTCCGCGCGTACGAGACGTCCCTGCGCCGCGCGGGCATGCCCACCCTCATCGAGGACTACTCGGCGGCCGAGGACGTGTTCAACCGCGCCGTGCCGTTCTTCGCGGCCGTCTACCTGCTCGAGGTCCTCAACGCGCTGAAGACCGACTACGGCTGGTGGAACGTCGCGGCGTTCGTCGGCGGGGTCGCCCTCGCGGTGGTCTCGTTCGGGTGCGTGAACCTGGCGCGGGGGCGCAGGTTCCTCGCGATCCCGGACCGCGTCGGCGGCCCCGAGCTCGCCGCGTTCGTGCTGCTGCCCGGTCTGTTGCCGATCGTCTTCGGTCTGCAGTGGCGGAGCGCGATCGTCACGGTGGCGGTGAACCTGGTGCTGGTCGGCGCGGTGTGGGTCCTCGTCGGGTTCGGTGTGTTCCCGATCCTGCGATGGGTCGGCGCCCGGTCCCTGGTCCAGCTCCGGACGTCCGTCCAGCTGCTCGTGCGGGCGGTCCCGATCCTCATCTTCTTCGCGCTCATCGTGTTCTTCGCCTCGGAGGTCTGGCAGGTCTTCACGTCGATCACGGGGTGGCGGCTGGCCTTGGGGCTGGGGCTCTTCGTCGCGATCGGCACGCTGTTCCTCGGTGTGCGCGTGCCCACGACGGTCGACGAGCTCGCACGGGGGTCGGGCGTCGGTGACGCGCCGCTCACGGGGCGACAGCGATGGAACGTCGGGATCATCGTGTTCCTCAGCTACGGCATCCAGGTGCTGTTCGTCTCGCTCGCCGTGTTCGTCTCGTTCATGGTGCTCGGGACGGTGCTGGTCGACGTCAGCGTGCAGGCGACCTGGGTGGGGGCGCCGGTCACCCCCGTCCGGCTCCTCGGTCTCGACCTCCACCTCACCGAGGAGCTCGTCCGCGTGTCGCTCGGGATGGCGGCGATGTCGGGCCTGTACTACGCGGTGGCGCTCGTCGTGGACCCGACGTACCGCGACGAGCTCGTGGACACCCTCACCGACGAGCTCAGCGCCACCTTCGTGGTCCGCCACGAGTACCTCGCCCTCCGGAGCGCCGACCGCTAGAGGTTGCGGCGCATCCGCAGGAAGATCTTGGTCGCCCCGTCCTCGAACGTCCGCTCGTGCTCCTCGCCGCGGACGAACCCCGCCCGCTCGTACGCCCTGATCGCGCGCTCGTTCCAGGGGAAGACATCGAGCGTGACCGCATCCGGCGCCCATCGCTCCCGGACGAACGCGACGAGGGCCGCCACGAAGGACGGCCCGATCCCGCGGCCGGTCAGGTCCGGACGCAGGCCCAGCCCGATCTCCACCTCCGGCTCGGCGACGCGGCATTCCAAGAACCCCGCGAGCGAACCGTCGTCGGCGTCGACCGCGGCGAACCAGGTCGGCGATCCGATCGCGTGGCGGTAGCCGTCCTCCCCCGCGGGGTCGTACCGGTCGTACGGCGGCTCGTACCGCCACGCGAGCATCGCGTCGACGTCGGCCTCGTCGATCGTCCGGAACGTGAACCGCATGCGGCGCGGAGCGTAGCCGGTGGCGCCGTGTCGGCGGCGTGGGATATCGTCCGCGCGAGGGTTCAGCGTCGCAGCACCACGTGTTCGAGCAGTTCCCTCGCGGCGGCGCCAGCTGCCGAAGGCCGGCGGACACGCATCCGCACCACGTCCGGCCGGGCCGAGGAAGGGGGGAACGCCGATGGCGACGGGGACCGTGAAGTGGTTCAGCGCTGAGAAGGGCTTCGGGTTCATCCTCCAGGAGGGTGGCCCCGACGTGTTCGTGCACTTCTCCGCGATCGAGGGCGAGGGCTACCGCAACCTCGAGGAGGGCCAGGCCGTGGAGTTCGACGTGACCGACGGGCCCAAGGGCCCGCAGGCCGCGAACGTCAAGCTCGTGGGCTGAACGGATCGGATCCAGGTGGGAGGGGCCGCCTCGCGCGGCCCCTCTCGCGTCTCAGGTCACGATCGCATCGAGCGCGTCCGCCTGGGCGATCACGGACGCCGGGCTCGGGCCTCCGTGGCCCCCGCGCGCGGCGACCGACGTGTCGGGGTCGAACAGGGCCGTCGCGCCGGGCACACCGAACGCGATCCACTCCTCATCGGTCAGCTCGCGGAGCCCTCTCCCGTCGTCCGCCGCCCGGCGCAGCAGGGCGCCCGTGCGCTCGTGCGCCTCGCGGAACGGGACGCCGGCGCGCACGAGCGCCTCGGCGAGGTCGGTCGCGTAGAGCCCCTCGTCCGCGCACGCCGCCCGCATCACGTCGGGGCGGAACCGGACCGTGCGCACCGCCCCGGTCAGCGCCGGCAGCACCAGCCCGAGCGTGTCGGCCGCGTCGAACGCCGGCTCCTTGTCCTCCTGCAGGTCGCGGTGGTACCCGAGCGGCAGGCCCTGCAGCAGCGCCGTGACGGTCACCAGATCGCCGACGACGCGGGCGGCCTTCCCGCGCGCGAGCTCGGCGGTGTCGGGGTTCCGCTTCTGCGGCATCATGCTCGAGCCGGTGGCGTACGCCTCGTCGAGCTCGGCCCACCCGAGCGCCGGATCCGTCCACCGCGCCAGGTCCCCCGCCAGGCGCGACGCATGCGTCGCCGCGATCGCGGCCACCGCGATGAACTCCTGCACCACGTCGCGATCGCCCACCGCGTCGATCGAGTTCTCGAACGCGCGCGCCATCCCCAGGCGCTCGGCCGTCGCGACGGGGTCGAGCCCGAGCGTCGAGGTCGCCGTCGCGCCCGCCCCGAGCGCCGAGACGTCGGCGCGGCTCCCCCATCCGTCGAGCCGCGCGAGGTCGCGCGACAGGGCCCAGGCGTGCGCGAGCAGGTGGTGGCCGAGCGTGACGGGCTGCGCCGGCCGCGCGTGCGTGGTCCCGGGCATCACCGTCGTCACGTGCTCCCGGGCCCGCGCGACCAGCTCCCGTGCGAGCGTGACGAGGTCGGCGCGGATCCCCGCGCCGGCCCCGAGCAGCCACAGCCGCAGGTCGGTGATCACCAGGTCGTTCCGCGAGCGGCCGGCGTGCAGCTTCGCGCCGAGGTCGCCGAGCGTCGCGGTCACGCCGCGCTCGAGGGCCGAGTGGACGTCTTCGTCGCTCGGGTCGACCTCGAAGGTGCCGGCGGCGATCGACGCGCCGACCTCGGCGAGCGCGCCCGCCAGCGCGTCGGCCTCATCGGGCGTGACCAGGGCGGCCGCGGCGAGCGCGCCGACGTGGGCGATGGAGGCGCGCACGTCGGCGTCGATCAGCCGGACGTCGAACCCGAGCGACACGCCGAGCGCGTGCGCCTCGGGTGCGGGCGGCGTCGCGAACCGTCCCGACCACAGCGCGCCGCTCATGTGCCCTGCGTCGCCGCCCAGACCTTCAGCGGGAGGCCGTACAGGGTGACGTAGCCCCGCGAGTCGGACTGGTCGAACGCGTCCTCGGCGCCGTACGTGGCGAGGGACAGGTCGTACAGCGAGTGCGGCGAACGCGCGCCGACGACCGTGCACGACCCCGGCTCGAACCGCAGCCGGACGTCACCGGTGACGAAGGCCTGGGTCGCGTCCACGTAGGCGTCGATCGCGCCGCGGAGCGGGCTGTGCCACTGGCCGTCGTACACGAGGTCGGCCCACCGGCGCTCCAGCGACGGCTTATGGTGCGCGACCTCGCGCTCGAGCGTGAGGTCCTCCAGCGCCTGGTGCGCCCGGATGATCGCGAGCGCGCCGGGCACCTCGTAGAGCTCGCGGCTCTTGATCCCGACCCGCCGGTTCTCGATCATGTCGACACGCCCGAAGCCGTAGGACCCGCCGAGCGCGTCGAGCCGGCGGACGATCGCCGCCAGACCGAGGCCCTCGTCGTCCAGGGCCACGGGCACGCCCTGGACGAACGAGACCACGACCTCGGCGGGCTCGGCCGGACGGTCGGCCGGCGCCGCCGTCCGCTCGAACGCGTCCTCGGGCGGCGCGACCCACGGGTCCTCGAGCGGCCCGCACTCGGCCGTGCGGCCCCACAGGTTCTCGTCGATCGAGTACACGGTGGCGACGTCGCTGATCGCGATCCCCCACTCGGCGGCGAGGGCGAGCGCCTTCTCGCGCGGGATGTGGGCGTCACGGATCGGGGCGACGATCCGCAGATCGGGCGCGAGGACCGCGAACGAGACCTCGAACCGGACCTGGTCGTTCCCCTTACCGGTGCAGCCGTGCGCCAGCGTCGAGGCGCCCACCTCGCGCGCCACGCGCACGACCTCGTCGGCGATGAGCGGTCGCGCGAGCCCGC
>DASQKC010000074.1:0-13890 GCA_035630755.1 Actinomycetota bacterium
TGGGGCCAGGGCTACGCCACCGAGACGACGTACCTGCGGACCTACATCCGGACCCTGCGCAAGAAGCTCGGCGACGACGCGTCCTAGCCCGCGTTGATCGTGACCGAGCCGGGCGTGGGGTACCGCTGGATCGCGGAGACCGACGCACCGTAGTGGCTAAGCCCGCCACCCCGACGGGCCCCGGTCCGTTCAAGCGGCTACTCGTCGGCCGGCAGATCGCCTCGGATAAGGCCGAGCACCAGCTCCTGCCGAAGTTCCTCGCGCTCCCGGTCTTCTCCTCCGATCCGCTGTCTTCGAACGCGTACGCGACCGAGGAGATGATGCTCGTCCTCGTCACGGCGGGCGCGGCGGCGCTGTCGTTGATGCTCCCCATCGGGCTCGCGATCGCGGCCCTGCTGCTGATCGTCGTCACGTCCTACCGGCAGACGGTCCGCGCGTACCCGCGCGGGGGCGGCTCCTACATCGTCGCGAAGGAGAACCTGGGCACGATCCCCGGGCTCACGGCCGCCGCGGCGATCCTCATCGACTACGTCCTCACGGTGGCCGTGTCGATCACCGCGGGCACGGTCGCGATCACGTCGGTCGCGCCGGAGACCCTCGGTCCCTGGCGGGTCCCGATCGCCACCGCCCTCGTGCTGCTCGTGATGGTGGCGAACCTGCGGGGCGTCCGGGAGGCGGGGACGGTGTTCGCGATCCCGACGTACGGGTTCGTGCTGATGATCGGCGTGACCCTGATCGCCGGGTTCGTCGAGTGCCTGAACGGCTGCCCGGTGGCCGACACGGCGAACCTGCCCATCGAGCCGCACGCCACGCTCTCGCTGTTCCTCATCCTCCGCGCCTTCTCCTCCGGATCGACCGCCCTCACGGGCGTCGAGGCGATCGCCGACGGCGTGCAGGCGTTCAAGCGGCCGCAATCCCGCAACGCCGCGACCACGCTCGCGGTGATGGGCGCGATGAGCATCACGATGTTCCTCGGGATCACGCTGCTCGCGAACCGCTTGCACGTGCGGATCGACGAGGAGATCGCCGCGGCCCGGCCGGTCCTCGCGCAGATCGGTGACACGGTGTTCGACGGCGGCTTCCTCTACCTCGTGCTGCAGGTCTTCACGGCCGGCATCCTGATCCTGGCCGCGAACACGGCCTTCCAGGACTTCCCGCGGCTGTCGTCGATCCTGGCCCGCGACCGGTTCATGCCCTCGCAGTTCCGCAACCGCGGGGACCGGCTCGTGTTCTCGAACGGCGTCCTGGTGCTCTCGCTCGTGGCGATCGGCCTGATCTGGGCGTTCGACGCGAACCTCACGCGGCTGATCCAGCTGTACGTGATCGGCGTGTTCACCGCGTTCACGCTGTCGCAGGCAGGGATGGTCCGGCGGTGGCGGCGGCGGCGCGAGCCCGGCTGGCAGCGGAGCGCGCTCATCAACGGGATCGGCGCGTGCACGACCGGTGTCGTCCTCGTGATCGTGACGATCACGAAGTTCCGCGGCGGGGCGTGGATCGTGATCGTCGCGATGCCGATCATCGTGGTCGCCTTCCTCGCGACGCACCGGCACTACGAGCGGGTCTCGCGGCTCCTGCACCTGGGGCGGTACCGGGCCGACGTGCAGCCCTCGAACACGTTCATGCTCCTGGTGAGCGACCTCGGCCCGGCGACGCTCGAGGCCGTGGCGTACCTGCGGGCGGTGCGGCCCGAGGAGCTCGTCGCCTACTGGACCGGTCCGGCCGGGGAGCTGGAAGGGGCCAGCGCGCGGTGGGCGCTGACGGCGCCGCGCCTGGGCGAGCTTCGCGAGCTGCCGGGTGCCGACGACCACCTGCTCCGCGCGGTCCGCCGGGTCGTCCGCGCGCACCCCCGCGACCCGGACGGGTTCATCACGCTCGTCGTCCCCGAGATCGTGGAGGGCTCGATGGTGTCCTACCTCGTGCGCCGGCGCGCGTCGCTCCTGCTGAAGGCCGCGCTGCTGTTCGAGCCCGGCGTGGTGGTCACCGACGTGGCGTTCGTGCCCGAGGCCGAGGGCCTGCCGCTCTCGGCGCGCCCGGTCGAACCCGAGCGCAACGTGGTCCTGGTCCCCGTGCCCGGCGTCCAGGACGCGGTCGTCCGCGCGGTCGTCTACGCGCGCTCGCTCCGGGCCGCGCACACCGAAGCTTTGCTGATGGTGACCGACCCCGAGGACCAGGAGGGGGTCGTCGCCGCCTGGCACGAACATCAGCTCGACATCCCGCTCGTGATGGTCGAGGCGCCGTTCCGCGAGCTCGGCCCGCCGCTGCTCGCCGAGATCCGGCGTCACACCGCCAAGGCGGGGACCGTCGTCACCGTCGTGCTCCCCGAGCTCGTGCCCCGCCACTGGTGGGAGCAGCTCCTGCACAACCAGACGGCCCTGTTCGTGAAGCGCCTCCTGCTGTTCGAACCGGCGGTCGTCCTGACGAGCGTGCCGTTCCACCTGCGCCACGCCGAGGTCGCCGGCCCGGCTACGCCGTAGGCTCGGCGCCGGCATGGCGATGGCGGAGCGGTCCACCGGCGGTTCGGTGTTCAAGCGGGTGCTGCTGGGCCGCGCGTTCTCGAGCTCGCGCCTCGAACACACCCTGCTGCCCAAGCTGTTGGCGCTGCCCGTCTTCGCGTCGGACGCGCTCTCCTCGGTCGCGTACGCGACGGGGGAGATCCTGTTGGCCCTCACCCTCGTCACCGCGGAGCCCACGCCCTACATCCTGCCGATCGCGGCGGCGATCGCGCTGCTGCTCGCGATCGTCGTCAGCTCGTACCGCCAGACCGTCCGCGCCTACCCGAGCGGCGGCGGCGCCTACATCGTGAGCAAGGAGAACCTGGGCCAGTTCGCCGGCCTCGTGGCGGCCGCCGCGCTGCTGTTCGACTACATGATGACCGTCGTCGTCTCGATCGTGGCCGGCGTCGTCGCGATCCAATCGGCGTTCCCCGAGGTCGAGGCCTACGCCGTGCAGCTGTCGATCGGGTTCGTGGCGCTCGTCACCGTCGCGAACCTCCGCGGCGCCAAGGAGTCCGGGGTCCTGTTCGCGATCCCCACGTACGGGTTCGTCGCGGCGTTCACCGTCCTCATCGCGGTCGGGTTCGTCCGGTGCCTCGGCGGGTGCCCGCCGGTCGGGGAGGAGGTGCCGATCATCCACGGCGCGGCGACCACCGCGGGGGCGATCGGTCTGTTCGCGATCCTGAAAGCGTTCTCCTCGGGCGCCACGGCGTTGACCGGCGTGGAGGCGATCTCGAACGGCGTCCCGGCGTTCAAGCGCCCCCAGGCCCGCAACGCCGCGACCACGCTCGCGGTCATGGGCGCGATCTCGATCGCCCTGTTCATGGGGATCTCGTGGCTTGCGACCCACGTCGAGGGCGTCGTCGCGAGCGAGGAGATCTCGGTGCCGGCGCAGATCGCGACCGCGATCTTCGGACCGGGCTCGATCGGGTTCTACATCGTGCAGTTCTTCACGTCGCTGATCCTCATCCTGGCGGCGAACACGGCGTACCAGGACTTCCCGCGGCTGGCGTCGATCCTCGCGAAGGACCGGTACCTCCCCTCGCAGTTCGTGAACCGCGGCGACCACCTCGTGTTCTCGAACGGCGTGATCGTCCTCGGGCTGGCGTCCTCGATCATGATCTGGATCTTCGACGCGAGCCTGACGGCGGTGATCCACCTCTACGTCGTCGGCGTCTTCACGTCGTTCACGTTGTCGCAGGCCGGGATGATCCGGCACTGGATCATCGAGGGCCGCAAGGGCCCGGTGGCGATGAAGAGCTGGCGCCGCTCGATCGTCATCAACGCGGTCGGCTGCGTGGCCACCAGCGTCGTGCTCGTGGTGGTGATCGCGTCCAAGTTCGGCGACGGCGCGTGGTTGTCGATCACGATCATGGCGCTGCTGGTCCCGATCTTCTACTCGATCCATCGCCACTACTCGCACGTGCGCCGGGTCGTCGCCGTGGACGCGACGCAGGTCGGGACCGCGCCGCTGCAGCGGCACGCGGTCCTGCTGGTCCGCGACCTCGATGCCGCCACCGCCGAGGCGCTCGGCTTCGTGAAGTCGAGCCGGCCCGACGCGCTGCGCATCGTGACGGCGGGGCGCGACGGCGAGGTCCCCAAGCGTCTGCGGGAGCAATGGCGTGCCTTCGCCGGCCCCGAGACCCCGCCGCCGGAGGCGCTGCCCCCCGGCGGCCTCACGTCGTCGGTCCGCCGGTTCGTGCGGGGGATGGGCCTGGGCCCGGACGACATCGCGAACCTCGTCGTGCCCGAGATCGTGCGCGAGGGCGGCCTCGTGACCTACCTGCTGCGCGAGCGCGACCTGGTCCGGTTGAAGGCGTCGCTCCTGCGCGAGGGGAACGTGGTCGTGACCGACGTGCCGGTGGTCCTCGAGCCCGGCGACCCCACCGGGGCGGGCCGCGCCCTCCTGCCGGTGCGCACGGTCACGATCTTGTTCGTCGGGTCGGTGAACGCGGTCTCGATCCGCGCCGCGCGCTACGTGCGGTCGCTCGCGGCGACCGAGACGAAGGCGATCTCGTTCGACCTCGACCCGGCGGCCACCTACGAGCTCGAGCAGGCGTGGTTCGACGCCCGGCTCGAGATCCCGCTCGACATCGTGGAGGCGCCGTTCCGCGACCTCAGCGTGCCGATGCTCGAGGAGGTGCGGCGGTACTCGGACCGCGAGGACACCCTCGTGAACGTCGTGGTGCCCGAGCTCGTGGTCACGAAGCCATGGCAGCTGCCGCTGCACAACCAGACCGCGCTGTTCATCAAGCGGCTCTTCCTGTTCGAGGAGCGGGTCGTCGTGACGAGCGTCCCCTACCTGCTCGACGGGTCGCCCGACGCGGCTTCGTCCCGCTCGTCGCCGAGCACCGAGGACAGGACGGCGCCGTAGACGTAGGCGTTCGCGCCGAGCGAGAGCACGGCGAGCAGGCCGATGAACGCCGCGATCGCGCCGTACACGGCCGTGGCCCGCGCCACCACCTGCTGGACGTAGAACGACCCCAGCCCCGTGAGGAGCACGATCGCCACGCACAGGAGCGCCGCGCCGGGCAGGTGCCGGCGCCACGGGGGGCCGCCCGCGGGCGTGAACACCACGTAGGCGGTCAGGGACGCGGCGAACACGACAGCGACGCCGACGACGAGCCCGAGCGCGCTCGCGTCCTGCGAGGTGATCGATGTGATCACGACCCCGGCCAGGACGGCGGCGCCGACGAGCAGGATCTCCACCAGCGAGAGCAACCGCCGTCGGATCCAGTGCGCGGGGGGCAGCCCGAAGGCGCGCACCACCACGTGGGAGCAGCGGGCCGCCAGCGAGGATCCGGTCCACGCGAGCACCAGCACGGCCAGGATCCCGGCGGACACCCGCGCATCGACGAGCGAGTCGATGCTGCGGCCGACGACCTCCTCCAGGCCGGGGATCAGCTCGGCGAATCGCCCGGTCCAGTAGTCGGCTTTCGTGGGGTCACCGGCGAACACGAAGCCGAGGACCGCGCCGGCGAAGATCACGAGCGGGATGAGCGACAGGAGGGCCTGGTAGGTGAGGGCCGCCGATTGGGTGCCCGCGTCGATCGCCGTGCCGCGCGCGCCGATCCGCTTGATCAGCCGGATGACGCGCCCCTGCGGTAGCGTTCGCATACGCACCCAGCTTCGCACGGAGGACCGCGTGAACATCCGACCTGCCACGAGCGACGACGTCGCCTTCCTGAAGAAGATGCTGTACGAGGCCGCGCGGTGGAACCCGGACTGGCCGCGCGAGCCGATCGAGGAGGTCCTCGCCGACCCTGTCCTCGTCCGCTACCACCAGGGCTGGGGCCGCCACGGCGACGGCGGCGTGGTCGCCGAGGTCGACGGCAAGCCGGTCGGCGCCGCGTGGTACCGCCTGTTCACCGAGGTCGCGCCCGGGTACGGGTTCGTCGACGAGAAGACGCCGGAGCTCTCGATCGCGGTGGCGCCCCTGCACCGGCGCAAGGGCATCGGCGAGGCGGTGCTCCGCTCGTGCATGGTCCAGGCGCGCGAGGAGGGGTTCCAGTCGCTCTCGCTGTCGGTCACGGTGCACAACCGCTCGCGGATGATGTACCAGCGGGCCGGCTTCGAGAAGGTCGCCGAGGACGGCGACTCCTGGACGATGCTGGCGAACCTCTAGCGGGGGTCGGTCTCGCCGGCGCGCGCGGCGTCCAGGGCCGCGTACTCGGCCTGGACCGTGTGCCAGCGCCGGCGCACCAGCACGACCACCGCGATCACGAGGGCCACCGCGATGGCCCACGCGACCGGCTGGATGATCCCCTCGACCGTCTCCCACCGCGCACCGAGCACGGCGCCGAGCCACGTGAGGGCCACGCACCACGGCAGACAGCCGAGCACCGTGTAGACGGTGAACCGCCAGAAGGGCATCCGGGCGATCCCCGCCGGCAGCGAGATGAACGTGCGGATCACCGGGAGCAGGCGCGAGACGAACACGGCCGCCTCGCCGCGCCGCTCGAACCACATCTCGGCCTTGTCCACCTCGTGGGGGCGGACCAGCAGGTACCGGCCGTAACGATCCACGATCGTCCGGCCCCCGCGGGCGCCCGCGCCGTAGGCGAGCCAGGACCCCACCAGGTTGCCCACGGTCCCCGCGGCCACCACGGCCCAGAAGGCGAGCTCGTTGCCCTCGCCCGCGAAGGCCGCGGTCGTGAGGGCGCCCCCGAACAACATCGTGACCTCGCTCGGGATGGGGACGCACGCCGACTCCAGGAGCATCAGCACGAAGATGGCGAGCAGCCCGTGGTCGCCGATGGTCGAGGTGATGAAGTCCTGGAAGAGGGCGAGCACGAACCAGCTCCTGACCTGGGGGAACGCAGCGAGGCTACCAGCCGTCCCGGTCCGGCCGGAGCGGCGCGTGCCAGGTCGATGTGGGAGGCGGTGGTACCGTCCGCCGCATGGCCCGTCGACGGAACGACCCCGGCGGGGCACGAGGAGGACCACCCGCATGGCCAAGACGCTCGTGGTCGTCGAGTCGCCCGCGAAGGCGAAGACGATCGAGAAGTACCTGGGCGGCGACTACGCCGTCCGAGCGTCGTATGGGCACATCCGGGACCTCGGCAAGGGGTACGGCGGGCTCGGCGTCGACGTCGAGCACGACTTCGTCCCGGACTACGTGGTGCCCGATGATTCCGAGCGCCACGTCGCCGAGTTGCGCCGGGCGCTGCGGACCGCCGATGACCTGATCCTCGCCACGGACTACGACCGAGAGGGCGAGGCGATCGCCTACCACGTGGCCTCCCTCCTGGGGGTCGACCCCGGGACCGCGAAGCGGGTCACGTTCACCGAGATCACCCGGGACGCGATCCTCGAGGCCTTCACCCAGCCGCGGTCGGTCGACCTGCGCCTGTTCGACGCGCAGGAGGCGCGCCGGATCCTCGACCGGCTCGTGGGCTACCGCATCTCGCCCATCCTCTGGAAGCGGATCCGCCCGGGCCTGTCCGCGGGGCGGGTGCAGTCGGTCGCCGTCCGGCTCATCGTGGAGCGCGAGCGCGAGATCCGCGCGTTCGTCCCGGTCGAGTACTGGAGCGTCGAGGTCCGCCTCACGCCGGAGGACCCCGAGCAGCCGTTCCTGGCCCGCCTGACCGCGGTGCCCGAGGGCAAGCTCGCGGCGGCCCCGGACAAGAAGGGGATCCTGCTCGGCGCCGAGGCCGACGCGGCCACCCACGTCGAGCGGCTCCGCGACGCCACCTACCGGGTGGCGAAGGTGGAGCGCAAGGAACGCAAGCGCTCGCCCGCCCCGCCGTTCACCACCTCGACCCTGCAGCAGGAGGCCGCCCGCAAGCTCGGGTTCAGCGCGCGCAAGACCATGACCCTGGCGCAGCGCCTCTACGAAGGCATCGACCTGCCGGGCGAGGGCAGCGTCGGGCTCATCACCTACATGCGGACCGACTCGGTCATGATCGCCGACACCGCCCTGCGCGAGATCGCCGAGCTCGTGAAGACCGAATACGGCGATGCCTACACGCTGCCCGACCCCCGTCGCTACAAGACCCGATCCCGCAACGCCCAGGAGGCGCACGAGGCGGTCCGTCCCACGAGCGTGCTGCGCTCGCCGGCGCGGGTCGCCACCGTGCTCGAGCGCGACCAGCTGCGCCTGTACACCATGATCTGGCAGCGCACGATGGCCACCCAGATGGCCGAAGCGCGGTTCCACCAGGTGGGCGTCGACGTCGAGGCCGTCGCGGGCGATGCGACGTACGGGCTGCGCGCCACAGGGCAGACGATGATCTTCGACGGGTTCATCCGCGTGTACCAGGAGGGACGCGACGACGGGCCCGACGAGGACGCCGACCGCATGCTCCCCGAACTCGTGGCCGAGCAGGCGCTGCGGCTGCTCGAGGTCGTCCCCGAGCAGCACTTCACCCAGCCCCCGCCCCGGTACTCGGAGGCGACCCTCGTGAAGACGCTCGAGGAGCTCGGGATCGGCCGGCCGTCGACGTACGCCTCGATCATCGACACGATCCAGCGTCGCGAGTACGTCACGCTCGAGGAGCGCCGCTTCCGACCGACCGACACCGGCGAGGTCGTGACCGACAAGCTCGTCGAGCACTTCCCCGACGTCGTCGACGTCGCGTTCACGGCGTACATGGAGAAGGAGCTCGACGACATCGCCGAGGGCGAGCTCGGCAAGGTCCAGATGCTGCACGAGTTCAACGGGCCCTTCGAGCGCGCACTCGAGAAGGCCGAGGAGTCGTTCGAGCGCTACCAGGAGGACCTCGACGAGCTGTGCCCGCTCTGCCCGACCGAGGGCCGCGAGCCCGGGAAGCTGCAGGTGAAGCTCGGCCGCTACGGCAAGTTCATCGGTTGCCCGAACTACCCGGAGTGCCGCTACATCCGCAACATGGACGGGTCCGAGCGGGCCGAGCCCGAGCTCATCGACGAGACCTGCCCCGACTGCGGCCGCCAGCTCCAGAAGCGCGTGGGCCGGTTCGGACCGTTCATCGGCTGCAGCGGCTACCCCGACTGCCGCTACATCAAGAAGGATCCCCCGCGCTCGCTCGGCATCACGTGTCCCCAGTGCGGCGAGGGCCAGATCGTCGAGAAGCGGACCCGGTTCGGCGTGTTCTTCGGGTGCGACCGGTACCCGGACTGCGACTTCGCGGTGAACAACGAGCCGCTCACGGGCACGCCGTGTCCCGAGTGCGGCTCGCTCCTCGTCCAGCGCCCCAAGAGCGAGCGGTGCTGGAACTGCGGGGCGGAGTTCGACCTCGACATGAACCTCACGAAGCCCGGGGACGCCGACGCCGAGGCGGCGGCTCGCCAGGCCAAGCGCGAGGCTCGCGCCGCGCGAGCCGCCAACAGCAAGAAGAAGACCACGACCGCCAAGAAGAAGACGACCACGTCCAAGAAGAAGACCACGACGTCCAAGAAGAAGACGACGTCCAGGAAGAAGACCGCCGCGAAGAAGCCGTCGACGGCCAAGACGAAGAAGGCCACCGCGGAAGACCCGGTGACGGCGACGCCGGCGACGGAGGAGGACGCCTCGGCGACGGAGGCCGCGGCGGTCGAGCCCGCGGTGACGGAGTCCTAGGGGACCCACGCGTGTCCTCCATCTCCGACGAGGTCGCCGCGCTCCGCGGGACCCGATCGGCCACGCTCGGGGACCTGATCCGCTCCGGCCCGTTCGCGCGGCTGCTGGCGGCGATGACGGTCTCCTCGCTGGGGGACTGGGTCGGCTTCGTGGCCGTCACGACCCTCGTGGCCCGCATCGGCGGGGTGAACGCGGCGATCGCGATCTCCGGCGTGATGCTCGCCCGGACCCTCCCGGCGTTCCTGTTCGGCCCGATCGCCGGCGTGTTCGTCGACCGGCTCGATCGCCGGCGGCTGATGATGGCCGCCGACATCGGCCGCGGGATCCTCTACCTCTCCATGGTGCTGATCCAGGAGCTGTGGTGGATCTACCTGTTGTCGTTCCTCGTCGAGTGCCTCGGCTTGGTGTGGGGCCCCGCCCGCGACGCCACGATCCCGAACCTCGTTCCCCGGCGTCAGCTCACGAACGCGAACTCGTTGACGCTCGTGAGCACGTACGGAACGCTCCCGCTCGGCGGGTTGCTGTTCACGATCCTCGCGGCCGGCTCGACGTGGGTCGCGGGACGCCTGCCGGTCATCGGCGCGAACCCCGAGACCCTGCCGCTGCTCGTCGACGCCGGCACGTTCGCGTTCTCCGCGTTCATGCTGAGCCGCATCACCTTCCCCCCGTCGCCCGGCGCCACCGGCACGCGGCTCGACCTGTCGCGGGTGTGGCGCGACACCATGGACGGGTTCCGGTTCCTGCGGCAGGACTCGATCGCCTCGGCGATGTCGCTCGGGATCGTGATCGCCTTCGGCGCCGTGGGCGCCGTCCTCGCGATCGGACCCGTGTTCGTGACGCTCACCCTCGGCGCCGACTCCGCCGGGTGGGGGGTCATCGTGACGGCGACGGGCGTCGGCATGGTCCTCGGGATGATCAGCGCGAACGCGGCGTCACGCGTGATCGAGCGCCACATCGTGTTGGTGTGGTCGCTGTTCGCCTGCGGCGGGGCGCTCGTCGCGTTCGCGGCCACCCCGACCCTGGCCTACGCGGCCGTCATCGCGGTCTGGTTAGGGGCGTTCTGCGGGCTCGCCTGGGTCAGCGGCTACACCTTGTTGCAGGAGAACGTCGTCGACGAGTACCGCGGTCGCACGTTCGCCGCGCTCACGACGCTCTCACGCGCGGTCCTGTTCCTGTCGCTCGCCGTGTTCCCGGCGCTCGCCCAGGTGCTTGGCGCCGGCGCCACGGCCTGGTTCGGCGGCGAGTTCTACATCGGGGGGCAGCGCTTCGATCTGTCGGGCAGCCGGCTCGCTCTCTGGCTCGCCGCGGCGGTGCTGGCGGGCGCGGGCTTCATGACCTGGCGCTCGCTCGCGCGATACCGTCTGTCGCGGCCTCTGCCGCTCGCGATCGTGCCGAAACTCAAACGACCACCCGCCACCGGGCTGTTCATCGCCTTCGAAGGCGTCGAGGGCGCGGGCAAAGGTACCCAGGTGGCGATGGCGGAGCGGTTCCTCGCCGACCGCGGGACCGAGGTGGTGGTCACGCGCGAGCCCGGTGGCACGGCGACCGGCGAGCGCATCCGCGAGCTGCTCCTGGACCCGGCCACCGGCCGCCTCGACGCCCGTGCCGAGGCGCTGTTGTTCGCCGCGGCGCGGGCGCAGACGGTGACGAACGTGATCCGACCCGCGCTCGCCGAGGGCAAGGTCGTCATCTGCGACCGGTATATCGACTCGTCCCTGGCCTACCAGGGGTGGGCGCGGGGGCTCGGCGAGGCCGACGTGCTCTCGCTCAACGTCTGGGCGACCCAGGGGCTCTTCCCCGACCTCGTGATCCTGCTCCACGTGGAGCCCGAGCTCGGGCACGCACGGAGCGACGAGGATCCCGATCGGATGGAGTCCGAGGGGGGGTCGTTCTTCGCGAAGGTGACCGACGCGTACCTGCGCATCGCCGAGGAGCACCCCGAGCGGTTCGTCGTGATCGACGGGGCGCGTGATCCGGCGACGGTGGCCGACGAGGTGCGCGCGGCGATCGAGCGGGCCCTCGTCGACCGGGATCCCGCCGCCGGCGCCTGAGCGGCCGGGGGGTCGGCGCGCGGCGGTACGCTGGCGTCCGATGGCGGTGCTCGATCAGGTCGAGGGGCAGGACGTCGCCGTCGCGTTCCTTCGCGGCGCGGCCGTCCGGCCCCACCACGCGTACGTCTTCGCCGGCCCGGAAGGATCGGGCAAGTCCCTGGCGGCGCGCGCGTTCGCGGCGTCCCTCCTGTGCCACGACGGCGGGTGTGGCACCTGCCGGGACTGCCGCCTCGCGCTGGCCGACCACCATCCGAACGAGTTCGTCGTCGAGCCCGAGGGCCGCGACATCCACGTCGACACGGTCAGGGACGAGATCTGGCAGCCGGCCTATCGGACGGCCCCCGAGCCGGGTCGCAAGGTGTTCCTCATCCGCGAGGCCGACCGGCTCTCGCCCGCGGCAGCCGACACACTCCTGAAGGTGCTCGAGGAGCCCCCGCCCGACACGGTCTTCGTCCTGTCGTCGGCACGCGCCGACGAGCTGCCCGACACGATCGTGAGCCGCTGCCACGTCGTGAGCTTCGCGGCCCTGTCGGAACCGTTCGTGATCGCGCAGCTGCGCTCGGAGGGGGTGGACGAGATCCGCGCTGCGTTGGCGGCCCGGCTGAGCGGCGGCAACCTCGGGCGGGCCCGGCGGATGGCCACCGCGCCGGATGGGCTCGCGTTCCGCACGGTCGCGATTGACGCGCTCGCGGCCGCCGACGAGGGGGCGGCCGGCGCCCTGCGGGCCGCCGAGCTCGTGACGGCCGCCGCCGCCGACTACCGCAAGGGCCTCACGGCCGAGCTCGACGAGGAGCTCGCACCCTTCCTCGACGAGAAGGGACGTCCCGAAGACGCGTACCGCGGCGCGATCCGCCGGATCGAGACCCGGTTCGCGCGGCGGTCCAAGCGCGCCGAGCGCGACCACGTCGACCGGGTGCTACTCGCCGCCGGGGCCCTGCTGCGCGACCGGGCGGCGAACGCCGTCGGCGCCGACCCCGCCGATCTCATGAACCCCGACCTCGCCGAGGAACCCCGCCAGGACCTGGCGGCGTCCATCGCCGATCTCGCTGCGTTGGAACAGGCCCGCGCGGATCTCGCCGACGACGTGAACCTCAACGCTCGACTGGCGCTCGAGCGCGCGTTCCTTCGGCTTGCGACCATCGGCGGCTGAGCGTCGCCGTTCGGCCGGGTGCGTTCCACCGCAGGAACAGGTAACGTTCGCCGCGCAGCCCGCGTGGGCGTCAGGTCAGGGAGGGCCGGGCGTTGCATCTCATCGACCGATTCACGAAGGACGAAGCGAGCGCGAAGGTCTGGTGGATCCTCGCGCTCATCCTCATCGTGGGCTTCGTCCTGGCCTTCCCCGGCCACGATCGTGCGGTCCAGCAGACGCGCAACGAGGCCGCCGCCGACGCCACGCAGCTGACCCGCGACGTCGTCGATCCGATCGTCGCCGCCGGCGAGCAGGCGGACGAGACGCTGCTCGATGACGTCGTCGACGAGTCCGCGGCGATCACCGCCGTCCGCGTGTGGGCCTCGGATGGTTCGCTCCTCGTCTCGACCGATCCCGACGATCAGATCTCGTCGCAGGAAGCGCTGAACGACGAGTTCATCCGGGCCGCCCTCGCGGGGCCGGCGGCCCCGGTGGCCCAGGGATCCTCGAGCACGCTGACCGGTGACCCCGCCGAGCCGACGCTCCGCGTGTTCACGGCGCTCCCGAGCGTCGCCGCCACCGTCGCCGAGATCGAACACGACGACGACGCGCTGCTCGAGGACACGCGGGACCTGTGGCGCACGATCCAGATCGTCGTGGGGCTCGCCGCCCTCCTCGTGTTCGGCCTCGCGCTGCTCTCGATGCGGACGCCCGTGGCGCCGATGGGCGCCGGGATCCGGTTCTACCCGACGTCGCTGCCGCCCGGCGCCGTCGTGCTGGATGTGGACGAGGCGGAGGAGCTGCGGCAGGCGGGCGCCTACGCGCGGAAGCGGATCGAGTCCCAACAGGCGCGCCTCGACGAGCTCGAGGCCACGAAGCTGCGGCTGGAGGGCGACCTGCAGCGCGCGCTGTCCTCGCGTGCGATGCCGACCGGGACGACGCCGGCGATCCCGCGGCCCGGCGGGCAGGGGATCGAGCCGCCGATGCCCGCGGGGATGCCCGCCCCGGCGCCCGCGCCCGAGGTGCCGGTCATCCGCGTGCCCGATCCCGAGCCGGTCGCCGAGACGCGGGCGGCCGCCCCGGCGCCCGAGCCGGAGCCCGTCGCCGAGCCCGAGCCCGCCACGGCGCCCGAGCCGCAACCCGAGCCGGCCGCGACGGTGGAGCCGGAACCGCAACCGGAAC
>DASQKC010000075.1:0-13955 GCA_035630755.1 Actinomycetota bacterium
CTGGACGCCGGCTCCCACGACCACGAGGTGGGCGGCGTCCGGCCGCGCGAGCCACCGTGTGGCGAGCCCGCTCACGGCGCCCGTCCGCAGGGCCGTCAGCGCGGTCCCGTCGATCACCGCCTCCGGTGTCTGGGTGACCGCGTCGAACAGCACGTAGACGGCCTGGATCCGGGGCAGGTCCAGGTCGGCGTTCGCCTCGGTCACGGTCACGAGCTTCGCGCCCGCGCCCTGCTCGCCCGCCGCGGGCATCGTCAGCAACACCCCCGCCGCGGTCGGCACCGTCGATCGCACGGGGCCCGCGGCGCCGGGGTCGGCGACGCGGAACGCTCGCTCCAGCGCGTCGATCGCGTCGGACATCGGCAGCGCCTCCCGCAGCTGCTCGCCGGTCACGACGCGCATCTACAGCTCGCCCAGGTAGGCCTCGCGCATGAGGGGGTTCGCGAGCAGGTTCGCCGCCGTGTCGGCGAGCACCACCTGGCCCGTCTGGATGACGTAGCCGCGGTCCGCGATCGACAGCGCCATGTTCGCGTTCTGCTCGACGACGAAGATGGTCCGGCCGAGCGCACGGATCTGCTGGATGATCTCGAAGACCTGCTCCACGAGCACCGGCGCGAGCCCCATCGACGGCTCGTCCATCAGCAGGACCTTGGGGTCGGCCATCAGGGCGCGTCCCATCGCCACCATCTGTTGCTCGCCGCCCGAGAGCGTCCCGGCCTTCTGCTTCAGACGCTCGCGGACCCGCGGGAAGGTCTCGAGGACCTGCTCTCGGTCCGCGGCGATGGCCTCGTCGTCAGTGCGCAGATAGGCGCCCAGCTGCAGGTTCTCGTCCACCGTCATGTCGCCGAAGAGCCGCCGGTTCTCCGGGACCATCGAGATGCCCCGGCGCACGACCTCGGCCGTCGGCAGGCCGCTCACGACCTCGCCCTGGAACACCACCTCGCCCGTCGTCGGCGTGACGAAGCCGAGGATCGTCTTCAGCGTGGTGGACTTCCCGCTCGCGTTGCCGCCGAGCAGACAGACCATCTCCCCCGGGTAGATCGCCATGTCGACGTTCCGCAGGACGGCGACCAGGCCGTAGTGCGTGCTGACGTCGCGGAGCTCGAGGACCGGCGACGCGTCGGGGACGGCGGCGGGCTCGCTCATCCGTCCTCTCCGTGCTGTCGGCCGAGGTAGGCCTCGATCACCTTGGCGTCGCTCGCGACCTCGTCGTATGTCCCCTCGGCGATCTTCCGCCCGTAGTCGCAGGCGACCACGCGGTCCGACACGCCCTTCACCACCCGCATGTCGTGCTCGATCACGATCAGCGTGAGGCCGAGCTCATCGCGCATCCGCACGATGTGATCGCGCAGCTCGATCGTCTCGCGTGGGTTCATCCCCGCCGTCGGCTCGTCCAGCAACATGATGCGGGGTTCGGTCGAGAGCGCGCGCGCCATCTCGAGACGGCGGCGGTTCGCGTACGACAGGGCGAACGCCGCCTGGTCCTGACGGTAGCCGGCGAGGCGCGAGCCGAAGAACGAGAGGGCCCGCTGCGCCCGCTCGCGGATCCGTCGTTCCTCGGCCTTGACCTTGCCGGACCGGATGACCGAGCCGAAGACGCCGGCCTTGGAGCGGCAGTGCTGGCCGACCATCGCGTTCTCGAGCACGGTCATGTTCGGGAACAGCTTCACGTTCTGGAACGTGCGGGCGATCCCGACCTTCGCGATCTGGTTCGGACGCAGGCCGACGATCGACTCACCGAAGTACCGGATGTCCCCCCCGTCGGGTGCGTACAGGCCCGTGATGACGTTGAACACCGTGCTCTTGCCGGCGCCGTTGGGACCGATCACGGAGACGATCTCGCCTTCCTCCACGCGGAAGTCGAGGCCGTCGAGCGCGGCCAGACCGCCGAACGACTTGCGGACCCCCTCGACCTCGAGCACCGTCGTCATCCGGCGCTCTCCCCTTCGGGCGAGACCCCGACGGCCGCGTGTTCGTCGCCGGCGAGCTCGCCCGCCCACTTGTCCTGGGCCGCGTCTTCCTCGTGCAGCTCGCGGCTCCGGCGGATGTTCGGGATGAGGCCCTCGGGCCGCAGGAGCATGACCAGCACGAGCGCGGCACCGTAGAACAGCAGGCGGTACTCCTCGAACTCGCGCAGCAGGCCGGGCAACCCCACGAGGACGGCCGCGCCCACCACGACCCCGGGGAGGCTCCCGAGGCCGCCCAGGATCACGATGCCGAGCACCTGGATCGAGACGAAGACGTTGAAGCTGGCCGGGGTGAGCGAGCCGATCTTCACCGCGAACAGCGCCCCGCCGAGCGAGCCGATCGCGCCGCCGATGGCGAACGCGAGGAGCTTGAACCTCGTCGTGCTCACACCCATCGCCTCGGCGATCTGCTCGTCCTCGCGCATCGCCGTCCACGCGCGCCCGATCCGCGAGGCGGCGAGGCGCCACGACACGAACATGGCGAAGAGCACGAAGGCGAGGGCGAGGTAGTAGAAATGCTGCGGATCGCGGAACCCGAAGCCGAACATGCTCGCGTCCGAAACGCCGCGCATCCCGTTCGGACCGCCGACCACGGGCACCAACCACGGGCTCGCGATCAGGACGGTGATCATCTCGCCGAGCCCGAGGGTCACCAGGGCGAGGTAGTCGCCGCGCAGCCGCAGCACCGGCGCACCGATCAGGACCCCGGCGCCCGCTGCGATGAGCATCACGATCGGGATCGCGAGGTAGAAGTTCAGGTCCGCCGAGAGAGCCGGCGGGCTCGAACCGGTGAAGGTGTTCAGGGTGGCCCCCGTGAGGAGCGCCGTCGCGTAGGCGCCGACGGCGAAGAAGAAGACGTACCCGAGGTCGAGCAGGCCGGCGTAGCCGACCACGATGTTGAGCCCCAATCCGAGCAGGGCGAAGACGAGGACGGTGCCGAGGACCTCGGAGATCACCTTCCCGGTGACGTAGGGGACCGCGAGGAGGATGACGAAGACGATCAGGAGCAAGATCGCGCGCAGGGGGTTCATCCCTGCGTCGTCGGTCCCGCGGGAGGACAGACGGCGCCGGATATCGGCTCCCTTGCGTTGCTTGAAGATCGACAACCCCGCCGCGCCGGCGGCCACGACGCCAGCTCCGAACCACGTCAGCCCCCCGGTGGATCGGCTGTACAGCCAGTTGCGCTCCAGATCGAGCTGGTCCAGCGTGATGGGGACGATCCGCTGGAGGAACCCCAGGACGAGGACCGTGATCACGGCCGAGCCGACGGGCTTGCGGACGGCGACCGGGAGCAGGCGGTAGCCCAGCCCCACGGCGCCGGCGACCGTCGATGCCGCGACGAGGATCAGCGCCCCCACGACGACCGGCTGCCCGAACGTGATGAACTCGAGCATCGACGGCGTGACGTTGACGAAGACCGCGTTGATGCGCTCGACGCCGAAGGCGGACACGAACACCGCGAACGCGCCGAGCAGCAGCCCGGCGACCGCGCCGGCCAGCGCGCCGATCCCGATGGCCGCCCCCGCGGTGCGCTCCCTGATCTCGCCGCCCTCGACGCGCGGCTTCGCGAGGATCGCGCCGACGGTGAACGGCGCGATGACCAGCATCAACCGACCGAAGCTCGCTTGGTCCCCGACGAAGTACAGGTCCGCGAACCGGTCGGTGAGGCCGACGAGGGCGAGGAAGATGCTCACACAGCCGGCGAGCGCACCCGCCGTCACGGTCGCGCGGAGGCGGCTCACACTTTCTCCGGGTCGCTCACGCCCAGGAGGCCCCCGGGTCGGTAGATGAGCACGATGACCAGGACGAGGAACACGAAGGCGTCTCGGACCGAGTTCGGGCTCGGGATGCCGAACCCCGACAGGAACAGCTGGGGACCCACCGCCTGGAGGATCCCGAGGGTGAAGCCGCCGAGCGCGGCGCCGCTGATGCTGCCGATGCCGCCGAGCACGGCGGCGGTGAACGCCGCGATGCCCGGACGGAACCCCATCGTGAACACGACCTGCTGGAACGCCAGGCCGTAGAGCACCGCCGCGATCCCGGCGAGCGCGCCGCCGAGGGCGAACGTGGTCCGCACGGTGCGATCGACGTTGATGCCCATGAGGCTCGCGATCTCCCGGTCCTCGGCCACGGCGCGCATCGAGCGGCCGGTGCGTGAACGCGCCACGAACGCCCGGAGGACCAGCATCGAGACCACCGCGACGATGAACACGAGGACGTAGACGCGCCGCACGTCGACGCCGAGGATCGAGATCGTGCCCTGGAGCACGTCCGGCTGCGGATAGCCGCGGGGCTGCGCGCCGAAGAACCCTCGGAAGGCGTTCTGGATGAACAGCGAGGCCCCGATCGCCGTGATCAAGGGGACGAGCCGGGGGGCGTTGCGCAGCGGCCGGTAGGCCAGCCGTTCGAGGAGCACGGCGATGCTGAGGCTGCTCACGATCGCCACGACGAGCACGATCGACAGGGCGAGGATGGGGCTCTGGTTGAGGAACCCGCTCCGCGCATAGGCATCGATGAAGAAGAACGAGATGAACGCGCCCGCCATGAAGACCTCGCCGTGAGCGAAGTTGATCATGCGGAGGATGCCGTAGACCAGGCTGTAGCCGAGGGCGATCATCGCCAGGATCGCGCCCTGGGCGATGCCCTGGACCACGAGGTTCTTCCAGCCCTCGAGGGAGAAGGCGTCGTCGAGGGTGAGCGTCTTGTAGGTGCCGACGACGACGACCGTCCCCATGACCACCGCCAGGACGATCAGGATCAGGCGGCGCCACGGTATCCGCTCGAAGGCGCTCAGCCGAACGTCGGCGACCCTCGGTGCGACCCCGCTCTCCGACACGCCCAGCCTCCCCTCACCGCGAGCGGGCCGCGGCCGGAGCGATCGCTCCGGCCGCGGCCCCTCGTGCTGTCACGGTCCGACGGGCTACAGGACGCTGTCGAGCGTCCTCACGTCGGTGTAGACGGGTGGGTCATCCGTGCCGCCCTCGACGGGCCAGCCCGGTGCTTCGAAGATGCCGATCTTGACATCCGTGGCGCAGTCGCCGAGCTCGGTGCAGGAGATCGTGCCGATCATCCCGTCGTAGCCCTCGGTGGCGAACACCTCGTCGCGCAACGCCTGCCGCGGGATCGACAGGCTGCCGTCACCGTTGTCGATGGCGACCGCCTCGATCGCGTCGAACAGGATCGACGTCGCGTCGAACGCGTGCGCGTGGAAGACCGACGTCGGCTCACCGAACTGCTCCTGGTACGCCGGAAGGAACTCGTCGGCGTAGAAGGGGTCCTCGGCGAACAGCGACAGGTCCGGCCCGGACGCGTACGTCCCGTCCCACGCGTTGCCCGCGTTCTTGGGCACGTCCGAGCTCGAGCAACCGTCCGACACGATCCGCGTCGTGTCCGGTGCCAGCTGGTCCTCCTGGACGATGATCTGGGTGCACGCACCCACGAACACCGGGAAGTAGAGGACCTCGGGGTCGCCCTCGTTCAGCGACGTCAGCGTGGACTCGAAGTTGGTGTCCTCCGAGTTGATCTGCTCGCTCCCCGTGATCGTGCCGCCGCCGGCCTCGAAGTTCGCTTCGAAGGCGGCGACCAGGCCCTGCGTGTACGGGCTCTCGTCCGCGATGGTCGCCGCCGTGGTGGCGTCGAGCTCGTTGAGCGCGAACTCGGCCACGATGGCGCCCTGGATCCGGTCGTTGTGCGCCGTACGCGCGTAGAAAGGCTCGTGCGTCCCCTCTTCGGTCAGGGCGGGGTTCGTGTTCGACGAGGAGAAGAGCAGCATCCCCGCGTCGCTCATGATCTTGTCCGCCACGCCGAGCGCGGCGCTCGAGCAGCTTGTCCCGATCACGCCGACGATTGACTCGTCCGCGGTGAGGGCAGTCGCACCCGCCTGGCCACCGTCGATCGAGCAGAGGTCGTCCTCGTGCGTGAACGTGACGTCGTGCCCCGCGACCTGGCCGAAGGTGTCGTCGAACGTCCCGTCGAGATAGTCGGCGGCCAGCTCGACACCGTGCTGGCTGTCGAGTCCCAGCGTGGCGTCCGCCGTCGTGAGGACGAGCAGCGTGCCGACGTTGATCGGCTCGTCCGCCGCTACCTCGACGCAGCCGAAATCGACCGTTGCGCAGTCGATCTCACCGGTGCCGGTATCGCCGGCCGTCGGGCTGTCGTCGCTCGCGCATGCGGCTGCGACGACCGCCAATACCGCCAGGCCAGCGATCATGCTGGCCCACCGTCGTTGCTTCATGGAGCCCCCCTTCGTGTGGTCCGGTTCCCCGGATCGTTGCTGATGGTTGGTACCACATCGGGAACCCGGAGGCCAATCGTCCGAGGAGGCGGATCCCCCTCTCTCCCCCGGGATACGCAGCGTGCCCGATCCGGGCTTGGCTACGACGTCGCGGCACGGAAGGCGGACGCCAGCGCGACGGCGGCCGCGGGACCGTCGTCGATGAGCGCTCGCATGAGCGCGGAGCCCACGATCACCCCGTCGGCGAACCCGCATGCCTCGGTGGCGGCCGCCGGCGTCCCGATGCCCACGCCGACCAGCAGCGGCAGGTCCGTGAGGGGGCGCAGGGCCGCGACCAGCTCGGCCGCGGTCCCCGCCAGGGTCTCCCGCGCGCCCGTCACGCCGTAGGTGGCCACGCAGTAGACGAAGCCGCCCGCCGCCTCGGCGACCGCCCGCAGCCGCGCGGGGGTGGTCCCGGGCGCGGCCAACAGGACGGGGTCGATCGCGTGGGCCCGCGCCAGCCCCACGAAGGTGCCGGCTTCGTCGGCGGGCAGATCGGGCACGATCACCGCGGCCGCCCCCGCGGCGGCGGCGGCCGCCAGGAACGCGTCCTCGCCCCGGCGGAGCACCGGGTTCACGTAGGTCATGACCACGACCGGCACCCCGACGCCGGCCTCATGGATCGTGGCGAACACGTCCTCGACGGTGACGCCCGCCGCCAGGGCGTCGGCCGACGCCTGCTGGACCACCCCGCCGTCGATGATCGGATCCGAGTGCGGGATGCCGACCTCGATCGCGTCGGCGCCCGCGTCGGCGAGGCCCCGCAGGAGGGCGGCGTCGACGCCCGCGTAGCCGCCCGTGACGTAGGGGAGGAAGGCCTTGCGCCCACGGTCGCGGGCGGCGCGCAGCGCGGTCTCGAGCGCGGGCACGTCAGGCCGTCCCCAGGGCGGCGCGGACCGTGTCGAGGTCCTTGTCCCCGCGGCCCGACAGGCACACGAGGACGCGTGCGCCCGCGGGGAGCGGCCGACGGAGCAGCCAGCCGATGACGTGGGACGGCTCGAGGGCGGGGATGATCCCCTCCGTCCGAGCGAGGGCCTGGAACCCGGCGAGCGCCTCCTCGTCCGTGGCGCTGTCGTAGCGGGCCAGGCCCGCGTCCCGCAGGTACGCGTGCTCGGGGCCGACGCCCGGGTAATCCAGGCCGGCCGAGATCGAGTGGGTGGCGACGACCTGCCCGTCGGCGTCCTGCAGGAGCGAGCTCAGCGCGCCGTGCAGCACGCCGGGCTCGCCGAGGGTGAGCGACCGGCAGTGCTGGCCCAGGTCGCTTCCGCGACCGCCCGCCTCGATCCCGATCAGCTCCACCCCCGGCGCGCGGACGAACGCCGTGAACATGCCGATCGCGTTCGAGCCGCCGCCCACGCACGCGAGCACGTACGCCGGATCGCCGCCCGTCCGGTCCGCGTACTGGGCACGTGCTTCGTCGCCGATCACCCGCTGCAGATCGCGCACGATCGCCGGGAACGGGTGGGGACCGACGACCGACCCGATGATGTAGTGCGTGGTCCGGACGCTCGCGGCCCAGTCACGGAGGGCCTCGTTCACGGCCTCCTTCAGCGTCGCCGACCCGGCGGTGACGGGCACCACCTCCGCGCCGAGCAGCTGCATCCGCGCGACGTTGGGCGCTTGGCGCCGGGTGTCCTCCTCGCCCATGTAGACGACGCAGGGCAGACCGAGCAGGGCGCAGGCGGTGGCGGCGGCCACCCCGTGCTGGCCGGCGCCCGTCTCGGCGATGATCCGCTCCTTCCCGAGGTGGGTCGCGAGCACCGCCTGCCCGAGGGCGTTGTTGATCTTGTGCGCGCCGGTGTGCGCGAGGTCCTCGCGTTTGAGCCAGATGTCGTAGCCGAGCTCCTCGGAGAGCCGCGCGGCGTGCGTGATCGGCGTCGGCCGCCCGACGAAGTCCCGCGCCAGCGTGTCGAGATGATCCCGGAACGAGGGGTCCTCGCGCAGCCGCGACCAGGCGTCGGCAAGCTCGTCGAGCGCCGGTATCAGGACCTCGGGCACGTAGCGGCCGCCGTAGGCGCCGAAGCGGCCGCGGGCGTCGGGTCGTTCCTCGGTGGTCGCGCTCATCGAGCCTCCTGCGCCCCCGCTCCGTGGAGCAGGGCGCGGACGACGGCGCCCGGGTCCTCCGCGCGCATCAACGTCTCCCCCACGAGGATGGCAGACGCGCCCGCGGCCGCGGCAGCCCGGACGTCCTCGTGGTCGCGGATGCCGCTCTCGGCCACGACGATCCGGTCGTCGCCGACGACGCGCATCCGCGCGAGCGAGGCCGGCACGTCGACGGCGAGCGTCTCGAGGTCGCGCGCGTTGATCCCGACGATCCGCGCGTCGGTCGCGAGCGCGCGGGCGACGTCGCGATCGTCGTGCGTCTCGACGAGCGGCTCCATCCCCACCGAGCGGCTCGCCGCGAGCAGCGCGGCGAGCTCACGGTCGTCCAGGCACGCCGTGATGAGCAGCAGGCTGTCCGCCCCGGCGGCCCGGGCCTCGAGGACCTGCGCCTCGTGCACGACGAAGTCCTTCCGCAGCACCGGCACGTCCACGGCGGCCCGGACGGCGATCAGGTCGTCCAGCGAGCCCCCGAAATGCACCGCCTCCGTCAGCACGGACACGGCCGACGCGCCGGCCCGGACGTACGCGCCGGCCTGTCGCGCGGGATCGGCCGCGGGCGCGATCGCGCCCGCCGACGGCGACGCCCGCTTCACCTCGGCGATGAGGGCCAGGACCCCGTCACCGGCGGTGGCCGCGAGCGCCGTGGCGAGATCGCGGGCGGGGGGCGCGGCGGCGGCGGCGGCCCGCAGGGCGTCGAGGTCCGGCGGATCGGCGGCGAAGCGATCGCGCAGGTCGGAGGTCAGATCCGTGAGGAAGCCCATCGGAGCCGGGCAGTCTAGGCGGCCCTCAGGCGGCCGCCCACGCGAAGGCCTCGCCGAGGTCCAGCCGGCCCTCGAGGGCGGCGCGCCCGACCACGGCGCCCACCGCTCCGGCCGTGCGCGCCGCCCGCAGGTGCTCGAGCGACGCGATCCCACCGGCGGCCAGCACGGGGATCCCCGACCGGGCCACCCGGCGGATGACCTCGGTGTCGGGCCCCGCCATCCCGCCGACCCTGGCCACCGCCGTGACGAGGAAGCCGGGGACGGGGAGCGCGCTGAGCCACCCCACCGTCGTCATCAGGTCGAGGTCGATGGGGTCCGCCCCGCGCGACCGGATCCGCCCGCCGTCGACCTCGATCCCCACGATCGCGCGGCCGCCGGCTGCCTCGAGCGCGTCGCGCGCGGCGCCGGCGTCGACGAGCGCCCCCGAGCCGAGCACGATCCGGGCCGCGCCGGCGGTGAGGAACGCGCCGACCTGGGCCGCCGTCCGGATACCGCCGCTCGCCTGGACCGCCGGCGCCTCGGGCGACCCGGCGATCGCCCGCACGGGGTCCGTGTCGGGCGCCGCCGCGCCGAAGGCGAGGTCCATGTCGACGACATGGATCCACCGCGCCCCGGCCGCGACGCACCGGGCCGCGGCCGCGACGGGATCGCCGCCGGACCCGCCGACCGGCAGCGGCCCGTCGGGTGTGTACCGACCGAGCACGCCGTGGGTCACGTCGATCGCGGGGATCACGGCGAAGGCCATGCGCGAACCCTAGCCGGGGCCGCCGCCCGCGGGCTCAGATCGTGACGGCCTCGCGCTCGATGCGCGCGGCCTCGCCGCCGAGCAGCGACCGGAGTTCCCCGACGAGCGAGGATCCCGTGTCGACCGTGAACGCGCCGACCTGCAGCGGCGTGGCGCCCTCGGAGGTGAGGAACCGGACCCGCACGGGCGATCCGCCGGGGTAGGCGCTGAGCAGCGCCCGGAGCTTGTCGAGCACGGCGGGGGTGCAGGCCGCGGCCGGTAGGTCGATGATCAAGGCCTCGCTCCCCGCGCGCGGGGCGTCGGGGCCGAGATCGGGCTCGGCCACCGCGCTCGCGCGGATCTGCACCTCGCGCCCACGGTGGTCGACCCGGCCGGTGACGAGCACCACCCGGTCGGGCTCCATCAGCTCGGGCACCGCCTCGAAGACGCTCGGGAAGGCCACGACGTCGACACCGCCGGCGAGCCCCTCGAGGCGGAACTGCGCGTACGGCTCGCCCCGCTTCGTGTACTTGCGCGCGAACGCCCCGATGATCCCGCCCACCGTGACGAGGTCGCCGTCGCCCAGGTCCTCGATGATCCGGACGTCGTGCGTCGTCTGGGCGCGGATCGCGCCCTCGATCCCGAGGAGCGGGTGATCGGTCACGAACTGGCCGAGCATCTCCTTCTCCTTGGACAGCAGGAGGCGCTTGTCCATCTCCGGGCCCTGCAGGACGTCCTCGTCGATCTCGCCGAGCCCCTCGCCGGTCGCGGCGCCGAACAGCGAGAACTGCCCGGCGGCCTCCGCCTTGCGCTCGGCCGCGATCGGACCCGACACCTTCTCGAAGGCCGGCTGCTCGCCGACGATCTGGAGCATGCCGCCCCGCGTGTAGCCGAGCGACTCGAACGCGCCCGCGTAGATGAGGGCCTCGAGGACGCGTTTGGTGAGGACCGAGGGGTCGACCCGCCGGCAGAACTCCGCGAACGTCGGGAAGTGCCCCCCGGCCGCCCGCGCCTCGAGGATCGAGCGCACGGCGCCCTCGCCGACGTTGCGAACCGCCGAGAGCCCGAACCGGATCGCGCGCCGCTCCCCGGGGGCGGGCGCGAACTCCATGTCGGACTCGTTCACGTCCGGCGGCAGGACGTCGATGCCCATCCCGCGGCAGGCGTACAGGTAGAAGGGCTTGCGGTTCTTGTCGTCCTTCACGGACGTGAGGATCGCGGCCATGTACTCGACCGGGTGATGCGCCATCAGGTAGGCCGTCTGGTACGAGACGTAGCCGTACGCGCAGGCGTGCGACGCGTTGAACCCGTAGTCCGCGAACGGCACGATCATGTCGAACAGGCCGCCCGCGAGACGACGGTCGTGCCCGAGCGCCGCCGCACCGTCGATGAACCGCTGCTTGAACGGCATCAGGACCTCGAGCTTCTTCTTGCCCATGGCCTTGCGCAGGGTGTCGGCCTCACCCATCGAGAAGCCGGCCATGACGACGGCGGTCTCCATCACCTGCTCCTGGTAGACCATGACGCCGTAGCTGTTGCGGAGCACCGGCTCGAGCGCGGGGTCGGGGTAGACGACCTTACGACGTCCGTGTTTGCGCTCCGCGTATTCCACGTGCAGCCCGTTGTTGAGCGGCCCCGGCCGGTAGAGCGCGACGAGCGCCATCAGGTCCTCGAAGCGGTCAGGCTCGAGCAGCTTGATGAGGTTGCGCATGCCGGCCGACTCCATCTGGAACACGCCCGTCGTGTCGCCCCGCCGGAGCATCGCGTACGTGACCTCGTCGTCGAGCGGGACGGCGTCGATGTCGAGTTCGACGCCGCGGGCGCGCAGGTGCCGCAGGGTCTCCTCGATCACCGAGAGCGTCCGCAGGCCGAGGAAGTCCATCTTCAGCAGGCCCAGCTGCTCGACGCCACCCATGTCGAACTGCGTCACGATCTTCTTCGAGTCGTCGCGCGAGTCCTTCGTGAGCTTGAGGGGGAGGTAGTTCACGAGCGGCGCGTCGCCGATCACGACCCCCGCGGCGTGGACCGAGTCCTCGCGCCGCAGGCCCTCCAGCGCGCGGGCCGTGTCGATCACCTCGCGAGCCTCCGGCTCCTTCGCGTACGCGTCGCGGAGCTCGGGGCTGATCTCGAGCGCCTTGTCGATGGGCTCGTCGCGGCCCATGACGGCGGGCGGGTACATCTTGCAGAGGCGGTCGCCGAACGACGCCGGGAACCCGAGCACGCGGGCGGCGTCACGGATGCCCTGCTTGCCCTTGATCGTCTGGAACGTGACGATCTGCGCGACGTGGTCCGAGCCGTACCGCTCGGTGGCGTAGCGGATGACCTCGTCCCGCCGGCGCTCGTCGAAGTCCATGTCGATGTCGGGCATCTGGATGCGGTCGGGGTTGAGGAACCGCTCGAACAGCAACCCGTAGCGCAGTGGGTCGAGGTCGGTGATCCGCAGCGCGTAGGAGACGACCGACCCAGCCGCCGAGCCGCGCCCCGGGCCCACCCGGATCCCCTGCTCGCGGGCGAACCGGATGAGGTCCCAGACGATCAGGAAGTAGCCCGCGAACCCCATCTGGTTGATGACGCCGAGCTCGCGGCCGATCCGGTCGGCCACCTCGGTGGGGAGCGGGTCGCCGTAGCGGGCGTGGGCGCCGTCGTCCACGAGCGAGCGGAGGTAGACCTCGAGCGGCTCGCCCGCGGGCGTGTCGAACCGCGGCAGGTGGTAATCGGTCTTGTGGTCGACGAGCACCCGTTCGAGCTCGGGGATCGGCCGGACACGCTCGGCGATCGCGAGCGTCATGTCGCAGGCCTCGGGCAGCTCGCGGAACACGTGGCGCATCTCCGCCGCGCTCTTCAGGTAGAACTCCTCGGCGTCGAACCGCAGCCGCTTGGGATCGGACTGCAGCTTCTGCTGCTGGATGCAGAGCAGGACGTCGTGCGGCTTCGCGTCGTCGGCGAGCGTGTAGTGCAGGTCGTTCGTCGCCACGATCGGCGCGCCGATCGCCCGCGCGATATCGACCTGCTGGCCGATGATCGCGCGCTGCTCGGCGAGCCCGTGATCCTGGAGCTCGATGAGGTACCGGTCCGGCCCGAAGATGTCGCGGTACTCGCCGGCGGTCGCGAGCGCGCGCTCGCGTTGGCCGGCGAGCAGCTGCACGCCGATCTCGGAGGACAGGCAGCCCGAGAGGGCGATCACCCCCTCCTGGTGCTCGGCCAGGAGCTGCTTGTCCATGCGGGGACGGTGGTAGAAGCCCTCGAGGTGGGCCATGGACACGAGTCGCAGCAGGTTGCGGTATCCCACCTCGTCCTCGGCGAGCAGGGTGAGGTGGTAGTACTTCTCCTCCGACTCCCCGGGCGTCCGGTCGAACCGCGAACCCGGCGCCACATAGGCCTCGACACCGAGGATCGGCGCCACCCCGGCCCGCCGGGCGGCCTCGTAGAAGCGGAGGGCTCCGAACATCGAGCCGTGATCGGTGACGGCCATCGCCGGCATCTCCAGCCGCGCCGCCTCGGTGAAGACCGTGGGGGCGTCGGGGTTGGCCGCCGGCGCATCGATCCGCGCCGCGCCGTCGAGCAGCGAGTACTCGGAATGGACGTGGAGATGGACGAAGCTCGGCTCCGGCATCTTCGCGGTCACGGCCCTTTCACGGGGTCCCACCGGCGTCGGCGGGCGACTTACACGGCTGTCATTCGGGGAGCTCCGACGGTACGCCCGGCCCGGTGACGCGTCAAGGTCGCAGGTCGCGCCGGGCGCGCTCGCGGGCGTCGGCGAGCTCGGCCGGCAGCGGTTCCACCAGCTCGATCCGTTCGCCCGTGACCGGGTGGTCGAACGCGAGCGCCGCGGCGTGCAGGAACGGGCGATCCAGGCCGAGGGCACGCGCCAGCTCGCCACCTCCCCCGTAACGCCGGTCCCCCACGACCGGGTGGCCGATCGCCGACAGGTGCGCTCGGATCTGGTGCGTGCGGCCCGTGCGCGGCCGGGCGTCGAGCATGGTCGCCTTGCCGAGCCGCTCGCTGACCTCGAACACCGTCGCGGCCTCCCGCCCCTCGACCCGGTCGACCACGATGCGGTCCTCGCGGCGCCCGAGCGGCGCGTCCACCGTGAACCGGTCGTGGGTCGGGTTGCCGACGACCATCGCGAC
>DASQKC010000076.1:0-3166 GCA_035630755.1 Actinomycetota bacterium
CTCGCAGGACACCTTCCTCGCCGCTCTCCGGAAGCTCGGCAGCTTCCGAGGCGACGCCGCCTTCACGACGTGGCTCCATCGGGTCGCCGTGAACGCCTGCTACGACTCCCTCCGACGGAAACGGCGTCGCCCGATGCTCCACATCGCCACGGAGGAGGGCGACGAGCGGCCCGAGCCCTCGCTTCCCGAGCCCGATCACGCCGAGGGGGTCGTGCTCTCCGTCGACGTGGCGAGGGCCCTCGCCGGGGTCCCCGAGGAGTTCCGGGTCGTTCTCGTGCTCGCCGACGTGCAGGATCTGCCGTACGACGAGATCGCGGCCGTGCTTGAGATCCCGGTCGGGACGGTGAAATCGAGGGTCTTCCGAGGGAGGGCGGCGCTGGGGCGGGCACTCGGCGTGTCCCGGGGGGAACCCTCCGGGGCGTCACGGGCGTCAGAGGAAGAGGCATGAACCATCCTTACGAGCTGCTGACCGACCTGCTGGACGGCACCCTGGACGAGGGCGACCTCGCCGGGGTGGAGGCGCACCTGGACTCCTGTGACAGCTGCCGCCGGGACATCGCTGATGCGAGGCTCGGCATCCGGGCGGCTCGATCCCTCCCCGTGGAGGACCCCCCCGCGGATCTGCATGCGCGGGTCGTGGGCGCCGACGGCGGTCGCGGCGCTCCGGCGTGGTACCGGTGGGCGGGCGTCGCCGCCGCCGCCGCCGCGGTCGTCGCGATCGCGATCGCGCTCCCGAACGTCGGGGATGGATCGAACCAGGAGGCCGGCGGGGTGGCCGCCGATGCCACCTCAGCGCCTGAGTTCACGGCTCCGCCGGGTGACGTCGTGGTGAGCCAGGAGGACAGGGACTACGACGCGCAGGCGCTGGAGGATCTCGCCACCTCCGCGACGGCGGAGCGGAGCGGAGCGGCCACGAACGCAGCGGGATCCGCCGCCCTCGACGCGACCGCGGCCGTCCGGTGCGTTACCCGGGCCTTCAACGACCAGCAGTCGGGGCGGTTGACCCGGCTGATCCGGGCGCGGTTCGAGGGTGAGGAAGCCTACATCGCCGTGTATCTGGAGGGACCGGGCGCCGGTGAGCCGCCCGACACCGCCACCGTATGGGCGGCCTCCTCGGAGAGCTGCATGGTCCTGTCCTTCGCCGAAGCACGCATCTGACTCCCGTCCCGGAGACGCGGCGCGGGCCACAGACGGGCCACGGAATGGGAAGGAATCCCCTAGCGGGCGGCGTTCAGGTCGTGTGGGAGGATTGGCCGAACGCATGAGCACGGCACGCGCGAACGACATCCGGAACATGATCGTGATCGGATCCGGCCCGGCCGGGTTCACCGCGGCGCTCTACGCCGCCCGGGCGAACCTCGAGCCGCTCGTGCTCAAGGGGGTCGAGGCCGGTGGCCAGCTGATGCTGACGACCGACGTCGAGAACTATCCCGGCTTCGTCGACGGCATCCTCGGACCCGAGCTGATGGATCAGATGGAGAAGCAGGCCGCCCGGTTCGGCGCCGAGATCCTGCCCGTCCACGTGACCCGCGTCGATCTGTCCACTCGCCCGTACCGCGTCTGGGCGGGCGACCAGGAGTGGCGCGCGCGGACCGTCGTGATCGCCACGGGGGCGACCGCCAAGTGGCTCGACGTGCCCGGCGAGGAGAAGCTCCGTGGCCGCGGGGTCTCCGCGTGCGCCACGTGCGACGGCTTCTTCTTCCGGGACCGGGAGCTCGTGGTGGTCGGCGGTGGCGATTCGGCCATGGAAGAGGCGACCTTCCTCACGAAGTTCGCGTCCAAGGTGACGATCGTCCATCGGCGGGACGAGTTCCGGGCGTCGAAGATCATGCAGGACCGTGCGCTCGCGAACGCCAAGATCGAGGTCATTTGGAACGCGGAGGTCACGGAGATCCTCGGCGAGGACGCCGTTACCGGCGTGCGGCTCCGCGACACCGCGACGGGGGAGCTGCGAGAGCTCCGGACCGACGGGGTCTTCGTCGCGATCGGCCACACGCCGAACACCGAGCTCTTCGCCGACTGGTTGGAGCTGGACGACGGCGGGTACATCCCGGTTCGAGAGCCGCGCACGCACACATCCATCGACGGGGTGTTCGCGGCCGGGGATGTCACCGATCGGATCTATCGTCAGGCCGTCACCGCGGCGGGCCAGGGTTGCAAGGCCGCGATCGACGCCGAGCGGCTGCTCGAGGAGGAGTCACACGCGTCGGAGGACCGGGGAGATGTCGCCGTCGGAACCGGCGTACCGATCGAAACGTAGACCCGCCGGCCCGCCGGCGGCTGAGAGGAGAAGAGCGTGGCCAACATCGGAGATGTGACCGACACGGAGTTCCAGACGAGCGTGCTCGATTCCGAGACGCCCGTCCTGGTCGATTTCTGGGCGGAATGGTGCGTGCCGTGTCACATGGTCTCTCCCGTCGTCGAGGAGATCGGGCAGGAGAAGGGGCAGGACCTGAAGGTGGCGAAACTGAACGTCGACGCCAATCCCGGGGCCACGCGTACCTACGGCGTGATGTCGATCCCCGCCCTGATCCTGTTCAAGGCGGGCAAGGAGGTCGCGCGCGTCACGGGCGCCCGGCCCAAGGAAGCGATCCTGAGAGACCTCGACCCGCATCTCGTGTAGGTCCGCCGCCCCACGCCGCGTCCGGGCGCCGTGTTGCCGCGGTGACGCGCGTCCCCGCAGACTCGCACCGATGCGCATCTTTCGCACGGGTGACAGCGGTCCCGAGATCGCGGACATCCAGTCGAGGTTGACGGCGCTCGGCGCCGTCATCGACGGTCCTGAGCTCGTCGGGGCGTTCGGATCCAGCACCGAGGCCGCCGTCCGGTGGTTCCAGCATGAGCGACATCTGCAGGTGGACGGGCTCGTCGGCCCGGACACGTGGGAACAGCTCGTGGAGGCCGGCTGGCAGCTCGGCGATCGAACCCTGTATCACCGGGCGCCGATGTTCCGGGGAGACGACGTGCGCGAGATCCAGCGGATGTTGAACGCGCTCGGGTTCGACAGCGGGAAGGAAGACGGCTTCTACGGTCCACGGACGGACGGCGCCCTCCGCGTGTTCCAACGCAACGTCGGGGACGAGCCGGACGGGATCGTCGGTCCGCACACGTTGTCGGTCCTCCGGAGGATGCGACCGCTCGAGGCCGTCCCGTCGCGGGCACTCGT
>DASQKC010000077.1:0-9132 GCA_035630755.1 Actinomycetota bacterium
CCACCGCCACCACGCCGCCGCGCTCGGCGACGAGGTCGAGCTCGCCGATCCGGCACCGCCAGTTGCGGGCCAGGACGCGGTAGCCGCGTCGGACGTAGAGGAGTTCGGCGGCGTCCTCGCCGCGGCGGCCCGTACGCGGTCGAACATCCATCGGCCGACCGTAGCGGCCACCACCGACACGCCGGTGTCAGGTCGAGGTGATCTGCGGCGGGTCCGGGATCGCACTCGCGTCGGTGCGGAGCTCCTCGACGTTGACGTCGCGGCGGGTGAGGACGCGGACGGTCGCCACGAACCGGGCCGGTCGGAACATGTCCCAGACCCACGCGTCGGCGAGGTCCACCTGGGCCCAGCCACCGTCGAGCTGGGTGATCTCGACGCGGTTCGCCAGGTAGAAGCGGCGTTCCGTCTCGATCACGTACCCGAACATCGGGAGCACGTCGCGGTACTCCCGGTACAGCTCGAGCTCGCGCTCTTCCTCGAACCGCTCGATGTCGTCGTCCATCCCGCGGCCCATCGTCTCACGCCCCGAGGGCCTCGGCGCGGCCCATCCCCGGCAGCGGCGCCTGGCTGACCGGCGCGAAGGACAACCGGTGCAAGGGGGTCGGCCCGTGCCGATCGAGGGCGGCCAGGTGCTCGGGCGTGCCGTAGCCCTTGTTCTCGTCCCACCGGAACTGCGGGTGGCGGCGGTGGAGACGGCGCATCTCACGGTCCCGGGTCACCTTCGCCACGATCGAGGCGGCGGCGATGCTGGCCGCCACCGTGTCGCCCTTCTTGACCCCGAGGGAGGGGCACGGCATCCGCGCGACCGGGAAGCCGTCGGTGAGGGCGTAGTCCGGCGAGGGGTCGATCGCCCGCACGCACCGGCGGAGCAGCGCCAGGTTCGACCGGTGGAGCCCGCGAGCGTCGATCACGCCCGGCTCGATGCGCCGGACCACGTAGACGCAGGCCCGCACGATGCGCTCGTACTGCACCTCGCGCTGCGCCTCGGTCAGCAGCTTGGAGTCACGGATCCCCTCCCGGTCGAACCCGTCGGGCAGGATGACCGCCGCCGCCACGAGCGGTCCGGCGAGGGCGCCGCGCCCGGCCTCGTCGGCCCCGGCGATGCGGACGAACCCCTGAGCCCGCAGGTGCGCCTCGTACCGATCGAGGTCGCTCACGCGAGCCCGCCGATCCGGGAGGGGGGCCAGACGCGGCCCACGACCTCGCCGATCACGTCGTCCTCGGGGACCATCCCCACCCCCGCGGGCGGCGCGAAGCGGGAGTCGCCCGATCGCAGTCGGTCGTCGCCGAGCACGAACAGGGTCCCCGCCGGCACAGCGACCGGTCCGAACGGACGGGTGTCCCGGTCCGGGGCGACGTAGGGCTCGTCGAGCGGCACCCCGTCAACGTAGACCGTGGCGTCGCGGATCTCGACCACCTCGCCCGGGAGCGCGACCACACGCTTCACGATGTCACGGTGCGACGACGCGCCGACGCCAACCCCCTCGACGAGCCACTCCCACGCGGCACCGAGCGGGCCGGTCGCCGGACGAGCCGGATCGTGGAACACCACCACGTCGCCGCGTTGGATGCCGCCGAGCGTCGTGCAGAGCCGGCACACGAGGATCCGGTCCCCGGGCGTGAGCGTGGGCTCCATCGACCCGCTGGGGACCACGGCCACCTGGACGAGGAAGCTCTTGATGACGAGAGCCGCGGCGACGGTCCCCAGCACGAGGAACGCGTACGTGCGGCGGCGGCGAGGGGGTGGTGCGGGCGGGTCGGTCGCCACGTCGGTCGGCGCGGCCGGCTGCCGATCCACCGCGGTCAGGCCTCGGCCGGCTCCTCGACGGGGGCGTCCCCGGGCTCGCCGTCCGTGGCCTCGGCGTCGTCCGCGGCCTCGGTCTCGGATCCGACCTCGACCGGCTCGACCGCGTCCGCGGCCGGGGTGCCGGCCTCGTCGGCGACCGTCTCGTCGTCGGCGGCCTCGAGGGCCTCGGCCTCCGCGCGCGCGGCCGCCTCGGCCGCGGAGGCCTCCATCGCGGCGAGCTTCGTGTCGTCGATGCGGCGCTCCTTGATCCGGGCCTTCTTCCCGCGCAGGTCGCGCAGGTAGTAGAGCTTCGCGCGACGGACGCGCCCGCGCTGGACGAGCTCGAGCTTCGCGATCGACGGCGAGTGCAGCGGGAACGTGCGCTCCACCCCGACCCCGAACGAGATCTTGCGCACCCTGAACGTCTCGCGGACCCCGCCGCCGGAGCGCCCGATGACGACGCCCTGGAAGACCTGGACGCGCTCACGGTTCCCCTCGACCACGCGGACATGCACCTTGACGGTGTCGCCGGGGCGGAACTCGGGGAGATCCGTGCGCAGGAACGGCTGCTCGATCAGATCGGTCGTGTTCATGGCAACGGTCGTCGAGTGTACCAGTGGGCCTCCGCGAGCCCGCCGGGTCAGCCGCCGAGGTCGGGCCGGTTGCGGCGCGTCTTCTCGATGGCCGCCCCCCGGCGCCAGGCCTCGATCCGCGCGTGGTCGCCCGAACGGAGGACCTCCGGGACCTCCATCCCGCGGAACTCGGCGGGCCGCGTGTAGTGCGGATGGTCCAGGAGCGCCGGCTCGCTGAACGAGTCCCGCTCGTGCGAGGTTTCGTCCCCGAGGACCCCCGGGACGAGCCGCGTGACCGCTTCGATGAGGACGAGGGCCGGCAGCTCGCCGCCCGAGAGCACGTAGTCGCCGATCGAGAGCTCCTCCGCCGGCACGCCCTCGATGATCCGCTCGTCGAACCCTTCGTACCGACCGCAGACGATGGTGAGGTGCGGCTCGTCCGCGAGGGCTCGGACCAGCTGCTGATCGAGCCGCCGCCCCGCGGGCGACATCGCGAGGACGCGTCCACGGTCGGGGTCGAGCGACTCGACGGCGGCGAACACCGGCTCGGGCTTCAGCACCATCCCCGGACCGCCGCCGAACGCTTCGTCGTCGACCGTCCGGTGCCGGTCCGTGGTGAACGAGCGGAGGTCGTGGACCCGGACATCGAGCAGGTCGGCGGCGACCGCCTTGCCGAGCAGGGCCGCCGCGAGCGGGCCCTGGAGCAGGTCCGGGAAGATCGTGATGACGTCGATCCGCACGTCCGCAGGCTACCCGCGAGGGGTTGCGTTCTGCCGGACACAAGGGCAGGATGCGCCCGGCTAGACGAAGGGACGCGCGGGGATTGAAGTACATCGTCATCGCGGCATTGATGGCCGCCGCAGCCGTACTCGCCATCGATTGGGCACGGCAGAAGCGACGCCACCGGAGCCGGCCGCGGATCGACCGCTCGGTCGAGTCGGCGCTCGGCCGACCCGCGACGACGGCCATCGACATCGTCGAACTCATCCGAGGTGCGGACGAGGTCGAGTCACCCGAGGATTCCCTGGGCGGCATCTACGACGCCGTGGACGATGCGCTCGACTTCCGCAGCTGGCGTCCGAAGGTCGCCGCCGGGGTCGAGGTGAAGGTCTTCGAGTTCGCGCACGCCGACGACTACGCGTTGATCTCGACCCCCGAGCACAACGAGTTCTTCGAGCTCGAGGTGTGGGAAGGGGAGCTGATCCCGCTCATGGACGGGTCGCGGACGGTGGATGAGCTGATCGTCGAACGTCTCACCGCCGACGGGGCGCTCGACGCCGCATCCGTGGCGGGACTGGTGGAGATGTTGCGGATCAAAGGGATGCTGGAGCCGCGGAGCGTCCAGCTCCCGCCATTGATCCGGGCGCGCCTCGTCCCCGCGTCGGGAGGCAGGCTCAAGCTCCGGGAGTTCGCGAAGACGATGCGGATCGGGTGGGACGGCGCCGAGGCGTTCACGCAGGCGATGTACCGCATCGGCTTCCGCTGGCTCTTCCGTCCCTCGGGGGTCGCAGTATGCGCGGTCCTCGCGATCGCGGGGTTCGCTGCGCTGATCTCGATCGCGGTCTCAGGTCGGTTCGAGCTCGAGCTCCGCACGGCCCCGCAGGAGACCGTGATCCTCCTCGGGCTCTCGTTCGTCCTCACCGCGTTCCACGAGCTCGGCCACGCGCTGGTCCTCGTCCACTACGACCGCCGCGTCATCTCGTCGGGGTTCATGATCTTCTTCGCCGCTCCGGCGTTCTACGTGGACGCCTCCGATGGTCAGATGCTCGACAGGCGGCAACGCGTGATCCAGTCGTTCGGCGGGCCGTGGGCGGAGCTCGTACTGGCCGGTGCCGCGTCCCTCATGCTCTTCGCCTTCCCGTCGGCCGGCTTCGCACCGCTGCTGTACCGGTTCGCCGTCGTCAACTACTTCGTCATCTTCGAGAACCTGATCCCGTTGCTACGGCTCGACGGGTACTGGATCCTCACCGACCTGTTGAACGATCCCGATCTCCGGGGCCGATCCTTGTCGTTCATCCAGCACGACCTCTGGCGGAAGCTCTTCCGGCGGGAGCACATCGGACTGCGGGACACGGGCCTCGCCCTGTACGGGATCGTCGGCCTGGCGTACACGATCTTCTCCTTCTGGGTCGCTCTCTTCTTCTGGCAGCTGATCTTCGGCGAGATCGTCGCCGAGCTCTGGCGGGACGGGTGGTTCACGAGGTTCCTGCTCCTCCTCCTCGTCCTCGCCTTCGCCGGCCCGCTGATCCGCGGTGCACTGGATGCGGGCCGGGCAGGCTGGCGACGGCTGAAGGCATCGGTGAACCGCGTGCGCTTCCGCCTCGAGACGTCGTGGCGGATCGAAGCGGCGCAGCTGATCGACGACCTGCCCGTCTTCGACGATCTCCCCGAAGAGCTGCTCAACGACCTGGCGGGCCGGGTCCGGCTCAGGACGGTCCCGCCCGGCCGGGCCGTCTTCGAGCAGGGTGACCGCCCCGATGCGATGTACGTGGTCCGATCGGGCGAGCTGGCGGTCGAGGACGTCGACGCGGAGACCGGCGACGCCCGGACGCTCCGGACGCTCGAGCGGGGTGACGGCTTCGGTGAACTCGGGCTCGTCGACATGGCGCCGCGTGCGGCGACCGTGCGCGCGACGACGAACGCGGAGCTGTTCGAGGTGGACAAGCCGACGTTCGACCGGCTGCTCGCCGACGCCATCGACGCGCCGACGTTCGCCCCCACGCTCGCCGCCTACGCGAGGATCCGCGCGCTCCCCCCGTTCGTGCATCTGCCGATCGACCAGATCGCCGCGGTCCTCGAACGCGGCGAGTGGCGCGCCTACCCGCCGGCGGAGTTGGTCATCACGCAGGGTGAGCCCGGCGACCGGTTCTACGTGATCGAGAGCGGGCAGACCGATGTCATCCGCGACGACGAGGTCATCACGACGCTCGGCGCCGGGGCGTTCTTCGGCGAGCTCGCCCTGCTGAACGATGCACCGCGCAACGCCAGCGTGGTGACCCGGACCCCGACCCAGGTCTTCACGCTGGACAAGGACGGCTTCGACCGGATCGTGGCCGACGACCTCGGCACCGCGCGCCCCGACGAACAACGCCGCCGAGACATGGAGCACTAGGAGGAAGCATGGACTGTTGGCACTGTCGACGGACCGCCGTCGGGACCTGCCGGTTCTGCGGACGCGGTCTCTGCCAGGACCACGTACAGACGCAGGCGTACGTCCTCGAGCTCTTCAAGGGCACCGGTCCCACCCGGGCACTCGTCGTGGAAGACGCGCTGTTCTGTGGCACGTGCCGCCCCCGTCCTGACCCGTTGGACCTGCCCGAACTGGACCAGTGACGCACGTCACACCAGCGGACGACGCACGTCACACCCGCAGCCGTGATGAACGACACGCTCGGATCGTGACGCGGGATGTGCAGGTTCCCAAGCGTTCTGGGACATGATGCCGACATCGAGAGCCGAGGGGCTCACGGAGAGAAGGAGCGGAGAGATGGCGGACAAGAAGATCCGGCCGCAGCAGCCCGAGGCGTCCGAGCCGGCAGCTGGCGCGCGCAAGGTGGACCGCGTGAGCGCGAAGCAGACGATCAAGCCGAAGCAGACGATCAAGCCGAAGCAGACGATCAAGCCCAAGCAGGTCGTGAAGCCGAAGCAGGTCGTGAAGCCGAAGCTGATCGCCCAGTAACCACGACTTCCAGAGCCGCGAGAGCCCGGGTCGGTCCGAGGACCCGGGCTCTGGCGTTTCCGGTCGCCTCGCACGAGGGTCGGAGGCCCGCTACCATCGCCGTCGATGGGGCATCCACCCTCTCCCGCGGAGCTCGCCGCCACGATGGCGGCGACGCCGATGTTCCAGGCCCTGGGGAAACGGACGGTGAAGGACCTCGCCGAGGCGGGCAGGAGCCGGACCTTCCGCCGCGGGACCTACCTCTGCCACCAGGGTGACGAGACCGACGAGGTGTACTTCCTGGTCTCCGGCAGGATCGAGGTGAGCACGATCTCGCCCACCGGGGCGCGCGTCCTGCACGCCACCGTCGACCGTCCGCAGTTCCTCGGCGAGCTCGCCATCTTCGGCAGCATCCCGCGGACCGCGGACCTGCTGACCTTGGAGGACTCCGAGGTGTGGCACGTGGACGGGGAGCGGTTCGTGGGGTTCGTGACGAGCGAGCCGGCCGCCGCTCGGGAGGTGCTCGCGGCTCTCGCCCGCCAGGTGCAGGAGCACCAGGCGTTCAGCGACGACCTGCTGTTCCTCGACCTCCGCGGCCGGGTCGCGAAGCGGCTCCTCCAGATGGGGACACCCTCCCTCGAGGACCTGCCGCCAGACGGGACCGTGATCCCCCCGGTCACCCACGCTGACCTCGCGAGCCTGTGCGGTGGCAGCCGGGAGAACGTGAGTCGGATCCTGTCCGATCTCCAGCGACGGGGGGTCATCGCGCGCGACGGGCACCGGTACACGTTGAAGAAGGTCAACGCGCTCGCGCGCCTCGCCGACCTCTAGGCGGGTCCGCTCTCGGGCACCGTGAGGCCGGGCACCGCCCGCACCAGGATGCGTTTCGCCGCGACGTCGACGTCGAGGAGGATCGAGGCGAGCGCCGGGACGAGGGTCTCGCGGCCCGCATCGTCGACCGTCACCCACAGGTCATTGGCTGGGTTGAACTCCACCTCGCGGATCGTGCCGACGACCCGTCCGTCGTCGGTCGTCACGACGCAGCCCTCGAGGTCGTGCGGCCACCACTCGCCGTCAGCGAGTTCGGGAAGCCAGGAGCCCGGCACGGTGAGCTCCGCACCGTGGAGCGCCTCGGCCGCGACGCGGTCGTCGATCTGCGCGAACGTCACCAGCAGCTTGTCCCCGTGCGGGCGGACGGCCCGGACCGTGAGCTCGCGGCCGTCGGGCGCGTAGACCGTGGCACCCGCGATCCATCGGTCGGGGTTGTCGGAGCGGTTGCGGACCGCGACCTCGCCGTGGACACCGTGGGCCTTCGCGACCTGGCCGACGACGATCGCCGGCTCGGCCATCTAGTCCTCGAAGTCGACGCGGGCGGAGACGCGCTGGCGGCTGGCCGCGGCGCGGACCACGGTACGGATCGCCTTCGCGGTCCGGCCGCCGCGCCCGATCACGCGGCCCAGCTCACCGTCGGCGACCCGGACCTGGTACGTGGGACCGCGGTCGTCGTAGGACTCCGCGACCGTCACGGCGTCGGGATCGTCGACGAGCTCGCGGCAGAGGAACTCGACGAGATCCTTCACGTCACTCCGCCTGGTCGGCGGTCGGCTCCTCGGCCGGAGCCTCGGGCTCGGCGGGAGCCTCGGGCTCGGCCGGTGCCTCGGGCTCGGCCGGCGGCTCCTCGACGGCAGGTGCCGCGGCGGCCTCCTCGGCGAGCTTGGCCTGCGCCTTCTTCGAGACCCGCTGCTTCTCGGCGCGCTCGGGCGTGGGGGCGATCGCGGCGCTCGGCCGCTCGGCCACGAACTTCTCCCAGATCCCCACCTTCGACATGAGGACGCGGACCTGGTCCGAGGGCTGGGCGCCGACGTGGAGCCAGTGCAGCGCGCGCTCCTCGTCGATCTCGATGAGGGACGGGTCGTTGAGCGGGTGATACTTCCCGATGTTCTCGATGAACCGCCCGTCGCGCGGCGACCGCTGGTCGGCCACCACGACACGGTAGAAGGGCCGCTTCTTCGCACCCATCCGCCGCAGCCGGATCCTCGTCGCCATGTTCCGAACCTCTCCTATCGTTCCGGGAGCCTCGCCGGCATCTTCATGCCGGGGACGCGCTTGCCGCCCATCATCGTCCGCATCATCTTCCTCGCACCCTCGAAGTCCTTGAGGAGCGCGTTGACGTCCGCGGTCGTGACCCCGGATCCGTTGGCGATCCGGAGGCGGCGGGACCCGGAGATGATAGCGGGATCACGCCGCTCGCCGGGCGTCATGCTCAGGATGATGGCCTCGGCCTGCCGCAGCTGCCCGTCGTCGACCGCGGCCGCGAGATCCTTCATCGCGCCGCGACCGCCCGGCATGCCCGGCAACATCTTCATGAGGTCCTGGAGCGAGCCGAGCTTCTTCATCTCGCGGAGCTGGACGAGGAAGTCCTCGAGGGTGAACCGGCCCTGCAGGAGCTGCTCCGCGGCGGCCGCGGCGGCCTCCTGGTCGACCGTCCCCTGTGCCTTCTCGATCAGGGTGAGCACGTCGCCCATCCCGAGGATCCGCCCCGCCATGCGGTCGGGGTAGAAGGGCTCGAGGTCGCCGACCTTCTCGCCGGTCCCCACGAAGAACACCGGGCGCCCCGTGACCGCCGTCATCGACAGCGCCGCGCCGCCGCGGGCGTCGCCGTCGAGCTTGGTGATGATGAAGCCCGTCGTGTCGACCTCGCGCATGAACTCGCGCGCCTGCACCACCGCGTCCTGTCCCGTCATCGCGTCGCACGCCATGACGACGTGCACCGGCTTCGTCACGTCGCGGATGCGCCGGGCCTGCCGCATCATGTCCAGGTCCACGTGGAGGCGGCCGGCGGTGTCGATGATCACGACGTCGGCGCCTGACCGTGCCCCCTCCTTCACGCCGTTCTTCGCTAGGCGCACGGGATCGCGGCCCTCGGACCACACCGGGATGCCGGTCTCGCGGCCGAGCGTCCGGAGCTGTTCGACCGCGCCCGGGCGGTCGAGGTCCGCGCCCACCAGGAGCGGCCGGCGGCCCGTGCCCTTCAGGTGGAGGGCGAGCTTCGCGCACGCGGTGGTCTTCCCCGACCCCTGGACGCCGGCCATCAGGATGACGGCGGGGGTGGGGCC
>DASQKC010000078.1:0-10232 GCA_035630755.1 Actinomycetota bacterium
GTGCGTTCGGGAAGACGGTGTAGACGACCCGACCCGGCTCGACGTCGAGATCGCCCGCGGCGATGCGTTGCAGCCCCTCGAGCGCCGCGGGGCCCTCGACCTGGAACTTCGCGTAGGACGACAGGTCGAACAACGCCGCCCCCTCGCGACAGGCCCGGACCTCCTCGGCGACGTCGCCGAACCACGAGGGCCGGTCGAAGTCGTACGCCCACACGGGCGGCTCGGTCGTCCCGGGCGAGAACCATGCGGCGCGCTCCCACCCGCCGGCCTCGCCGAAGGCGGCGCCTGCTACGCGCAGGCGCTCGGTCAGCGGGACGCGCCGCACGCCGCGGGCCACCTCGGACTGCAGGCCCGGCCAGTGCATCGCGTAGAGCCGCCCGAGGGTCTCGGTGGTCTTGTCATGCAGCCAGGCCCGGTTGTTCGACCAGCGCCCGCCGCGCGCGGGGTCGAGCTCCGTCAGGTCGTACGTCGGGTTGCCCTCGACGATCCACTCGGCGAGCGCGACGCCGACGCCGGGCCCGTAGATGATCCCCTGCGAGTTGAGCCCCGCGGCGATCCAGAGGCCCGGTGTCTCGGGGAACGTGCCGAGGTGCAGGTTCGCGTCCGGGGTGAAGGACTCGGGCGCGCGCAGGTAGTGACGGAACCCGATCTCGCCGAGGACCGGGAGCCGCTCGCGGGCGTTCGCCAGCACCGGCGCGAAATGTTCCCAGTCCTCGCCGAACTCGGCGAACCCCTCGGTCGTGATGTCCGCCGGCCGGATCGGCTTGCCACGCGGCTCGAACGCGCCGACGACGTACCCGTCACCGTAGGGTCGGATGTAGAGGAAGCCGTCGAGATCGCGCAGGAACGGGGCCCCGATGTCGGCCTGTGGATCGGCCTCGGTCTCGACCCACACGTGCTCGGCCGGGAACAGCGGCACGCTCTCGCCGGCGAGCCGCGCGAGCTCGCTCGACCACAGGCCCCCCGCGAGCACCACTGCGTCGGCCTCGACGTCCCCCCGGTCGGTGCGGATCCCCGCGATCCGGCCGCCCGCCCGCAGGAACCCCGTGACCGTCGGACCGAACGCGAACGTGACGCCGCGGTCCGACGCGCCCTTCGCCAGCGCGAGCGCGCTGTCGCCGGGGTTCGTCGTGCCGTCGCCCGGCGTGAGGAGCGCCCCCTGTAGATCCTCCACCGACGCGTGGGGCCAGTGGTCGAGCACCTGGCGCGGCGTGAGGATCTCGGTGGCCACGCCGTGCGCCGTCGACATGTCGGCCGCGTACCGGTACTCCTCGAAGCGGCCCGGCGTCCGCGCCACGGCGAGCGAGCCGACCCGGCGGAACCCGGTGTCGATGCCGGTCTCCTCGAGCAGGCGCTCGTACGTCGGGACGTTGTGCAGGCTGAGCGAGGTGAGCGCGGGCGTCCCGCGGACCTGCGAGACGAGGCCCGCCGCGTGCCACGTGGTGCCCCCCGTCAGGCGGGTCCGCTCGACCACCGCGACGTCGGTCCATCCGAGGCGTGCCAGGTGGTACGCCACCGAGGATCCGATGATCCCGCCGCCGATCACCACCACCCGGGCGCGAGATGGCGGCGCGTCGACCGGGGAGAGGATCGTGTCGTCGAGCTCCCGGTTCGCAAGGTGCTGGTCGATCGCCATCGCCGCGCAGCCTACCGGGGCGGGTAGGCTGCGCGCGATGCCGTCCGCGACCGTGGCCGGGTTCAACCTCACGCCGGTGAAGTCGACGGCGCTGCACCGCCCTGACGCGATCGATCTGCGGCCGGAGGGTGCCGTCGGCGACCGGCGGTTCGTGTTCGCGCGCGAGGACGGCACGCGGCTGCACGGGATCTCCAAGGCCCCGCTCATGCCGATCGTGAGCACGTGGGACCGCGACCGTGAGCGGCTCCACCTGCGCTTCCCCGACGGGACCGAGGTCGAGGGCGACGCCCGCGCCGGCACCGGCGACGCCACCGAGGTGTACCTGTTCGACCGGTCGGTCCCCGCGCACCGGATCGACCCGGTCTTCGTCCGCGTCGTGCACGCGATCGACCCCACCCTGTCGATCATGCGGGTCGCGTCCCCGGAGTACGGGGGCGGGACGCGCCGCGCCTCGATCGTGTCGCTCGCCTCCGTGGCCGACGTGGGCGCCCGGGGTGGCGACCGCGACCTCGACGCCCGCCGGTTCCGGATGCTCATCGAGCTCGACGGCATGGCCCCCTACGAGGAGGACGGGTGGGAGGGCGGCCGGGTCCGGATCGGCGATGCGGTGCTGCAGGTCGGTCATCGCGTGCCGCGCTGCGTGATGACGACGCTCGACCCCGACACCGGGACGCCGAACGCCGACACCCTCGGCTGGATGGCCGGGCACCGCCGCCACGACGGCCACGTGGTCCTCGGGGTCTACGGCGACGTCCTCGAGGCGGGCGTCATCCGCGTCGGCGACGCGGTCGAGGTCCTCGAGCTCGCGGCACACTGACGGCCGTGCGCGTCAGGCCGTGGCGAACGCCCTGATCTCGGCGGCGTGCTCGTCGTAGTGGTCGTACGTCTCGTCCGCGTAGTCCTCGAGCAGCTCGGCCGTCAGCTCGGGCACGGTCGGCAGCGCCCGGCGCAGCCGCGCGCGGTGGCCTTCGGTCCGCACGATGATCTCGTCCCAGGTCATCCCGCGGCCCTCTTCGAGGACGATCGCGTTGACGCCGTCCCAGTCCTGGTCGGACGCCGGGCCCTCGCCGCGCGCCGCGCGTTCGAGGAGGTCGGCCACGTAACCGGTCCAGTAGCCGCAGTGCCACACGAGATCCTTCACCGACCACCCAGGGACCACGCCCTCGTCCTCACGCCGCGCGTCCGGCACGAGCGACAATGCGTCGACGAAGGCGAGCCACGCCCGGTCCTCACGGTCGAGCAGTTCCTGGGTCTCCATCCAGCGTCCTTCCCTCGGGTCAGCGCGTGCGCGGGAAGCCCAGTTCGACCGTCGACGTCGACGGATCGGGCCAGCGCTGCGTGACGACCTTGCCCCGCGTGTAGAACTGCACGCCCTCGGGCCCGTACATGTGGTTGTCGCCGAACAACGACGCCTTCCACCCACCGAACGAGTAGTACGCGACCGGCACGGGGATCGGCACGTTCACGCCGACCATCCCGGCCTCCACCTCGAACTGGAACCGTCGCGCGGCCCCCCCGTCGCGCGTGTAGATCGCCACCCCGTTGCCGTACGGGTTCTCGTTCACCATCCGGACCGCGTCGTCGTAGGTCGCGACGCGCGTGACGCCGAGCACCGGGCCGAAGATCTCGTCGCGGTACGCGTCCATGTCGGTGGTCACGTGGTCGAGCAGCGACACGCCGAGGAAGAACCCGTCGCGGTTCGCGACGTCGTCCTCACGTCCGTCGCGGACCAGGGTCGCGCCCTGCGCGGGTCCGCTGTCGAGGTAGGACGCGACCTTGTCGCGATGCTCGCGCGTGACGAGGGGACCCATCTCCACGCCCTCCTCGTCGCCGGCTCCCACCTTCACGTTCGGGAGCCGCTCCGCGATCTTCGCCACGAGCTCGTCACCGATGCCACCGACGGCGACCACCATCGACACCGCCATGCAGCGCTCGCCGGCGCTGCCGTACCCGGCGCTCACCGCCGCGTCGGCGGCCATGTCGAGGTCGGCGTCGGGGAGCACGATCATGTGGTTCTTCGCCCCGCCGAGCGCCTGGACGCGCTTCCCGTTCGCGGTGCCCGTCTCGTAGATGTAGCGGGCGATCGGCGTCGAGCCGACGAACGACACGGCCGCGATGCCGGGGTGGTGCAGGATCGCGTCCACCGCGACCTTGTCGCCGTGGACGATGTTGAACACGCCGTCGGGGACGCCCGCGTCCTTCAGGAGCTGCGCCACGAACATCGAGGGGCCCGGGTCTTTCTCGGACGGCTTCAGGATAAAGGTGTTCCCGCACGCGATGGCGTTCGCGAACATCCACATGGGGACCATCGCCGGGAAGTTGAACGGCGTGATCCCGGCCACGACGCCCAGCGGCTGCCGGATCGAGTACACGTCGATCCCGGTCGAGACCTGCTCGGAGAACCCGCCCTTCAGCAGGTTCGGGATCGCCGTCGCGTACTCGATGTTCTCGAGGCCGCGCTGCACCTCCCCCATCGCGTCGCTGATGACCTTGCCGTGCTGCTCGCTCACGATCCGGGCCAGCTCGGGCTTCGTCTGCTCCAGGAGCTCGCGGAGCCGGAAGAAGACGTCGGCGCGCTTGGACAGCGAGGTCGAGCGCCACGTGGTGAACGCCTCCCGAGCGGTCTGGACGGCCGCGTCCATCTCCTCGGCGGAGGCGAGGTCGACCTCGTGGGTCTGGCTGCCGGTGGCGGGGTTGTAGACGGGACCCGATCGGCCGGACTCGCCGGGCACGACCTTGCCGCCGATCCAATGGGAGATCCGTTCCATGGCTATCGCTCCTCGAGGTGGGTCCCGACCAGGGTAGCCCAGGCGTTAGCCGAGTATCGAGGCGAGCGGCCGGAACCCCGTCCCGGTGGCCTCGGCGACCGGCTCGTTCGTGATCTCGCCGTCCCAGGCGTTCACCCCGAGGGCGAGCGCGGGGTCGGCACGGACCGCCGCCTCGGCGCCTTGGGTGGCGATGTCGAGGACGTACGGGAGGGTGACGTTCGTGAGGGCGTACGTGGAGGTCCGCGGGACCGCCCCCGGCATGTTCCCCACGCAGTAGTGGACGACGTCATCGACGACGTAGGTCGGGTCGGCGTGCGTGGTCATGTGCGAGGTCTCGAAGCACCCGCCCTGGTCGATCGAGATATCGACGAGGACGGCGCCCGGCTGCATCGCCCGGACGTGCTCGGCCGTGACGAGGTGCGGCGCCTTCGCGCCGGGGACGAGCACCGCGCCGATCACGAGGTCGGCGCCGAGCACGAGCCGCTCGACCGCCAGCCGGGACGAGTGGACCGTCTGGATCCGGCCGTGCCAGATCCGATCGATCTCCCGGAGGCGATCGACGTTGCGATCGACCACCGTGACGTCGGCCTGCATCCCGGCCGCCATCTCCGCGGCGTTCCACCCGGCCATGCCACCGCCGAGGACGACGACGCGCGCGGGCGCCACGCCGGCGGCGCCCCCCATCAGCACGCCGCGCCCGCCCTGCGGCCGCTCGAGGTACTTCGCGCCCTCCTGGGGGGCCATCCGGCCGGCGATCTCCGACATCGGCGCGAGCAACGGGAGCCGGCCGTCGGCGAGCTGGACGGTCTCGTAGGCGATCGCGCGAACCCCGCGCTCGGCGAGGAATCGCGTGAGGACCTCGTCGGCGGCCAGGTGCAGGAACGTGACGAGCGCCTGGCCCTCACGGAACCTCGCGTACTCCTCGGGCTGAGGCTCCTTCACCTTCACGATCAGGTCGGCCCGCGCGAAGACGGCGTCGGCGTCGGGCGCGATCGCGGCGCCCGCGGCCTCGTACTCCGCGTCGGTGATCGCGCTGCCGCGCCCCGCCCCCGACTGCACGACGACCTCGTGCCCCGCGTGCTGGAGCTCGCGGACCCCTTCGGGCGTGGCCGCCACCCGGTACTCGTGGTTCTTGACCTCGGTGGGGATCCCGACGCGCATCGCCTACCGCCCGTCCGAGAGGGTGCGCATCGCCGCGTCGAGCCCGGTCCCCAGCTCCTCGACGTCGGCGTCGGTGAGCACGAGCGGTGGCGACACGCAGACCGCGACCCCGGCCCGGGACACCAGCGCGCGGGTCATGATCCCCGCCTCGCGGCACGCCGGGACGATCCGCCCCATCAGCCCCGGGTCCTCGGCGAGCGCGTCGGCCGAGAGGTGGACCGCGGCGAGGACGCCGACCCCGGCGCGGACCTCTTCGACGACGTCGTGCGACGCGAGCGGCGCCAGCGCCTCGGCGATCGACGCCTCGAGGTCCACCGCGCGCGCCAGGAGGTGCTCGCGCTCGATGATGTCGAGGTTCACGAGCGCGGCCGCCGCCACGGCCGCGTGCCCTGAATACGTGTACCCGTGGCGGAACATGCCCGCGCCCTCGGCCGCGAAGGCCGACCAGACGCGCGGCGACGCGATGACGGCGCCGAGCGGCAGGTAGCCGCTCGTGATGCCCTTGGCGCAGGTGATGAGGTCGGGCTCGAGGTCCCATCGCTCGCTCGCGAACCACGCCCCCAGCCGCCCGAAGCCCGTGATGACCTCGTCGGCCACGAAGAGCACGCCCGTGTCGCGGCAGACCGCCTGCGCTGCGGCCAGGTAGTCCGGTGGCGGGGCGAACACGCCGCCGGCGCCCAGCACCGGCTCGCAGAAGAAGGCCGCCACGCGCGAGGCACCGGCCTCGTCGATCGCCGCGCGCAGCGCCTCTGCGTCATCCCACGCCACCTCGATGACGTCGGGCAGGAGTCCCCCGTACCCGTCGAGGTTCGCCGGGATGCCCGCGAGCGAGGTCCCGCCGGTGTGCATCCCGTGGTACGCCCGATCGCGGCGGATCAGGATCCGGCGCTCGCGCTCGCCCGCGAGCTGCCAGAACCGGCGCGCCATCTTGACCGCGGTGTCGATCGCGTCCGAGCCCCCGCTCGTGAAGAAGATCTTCGACCCCTCGACGGGTGCCAACGCCGCCACCCGCTCGGCGAGCGCGGCGGCCGGCGGGGTCGTCACGTCGCCGAACGTGGAGTAGGCCTCGAGCTCGCGCATCTGCGCCGCGACCGCGTCGGCGATCTCGGTCCGTCCGTGCCCGACGTTGCAGTACCACAGGCTCGCCGACGCATCGAGGTACCGCCGGCCGTCGGCATCCCACACGTGGGAGCCCTCGCCTCGCACGACGGTCAGCTCGCGCGCCGCGTCGACGGCCGCGAGGTCCGAGAACGGATGCCAATACGCGCCCATGATCCGACGCATGTTCCCATGCCGCGCCGTCCATCGGCCGCGTCCGACACCGCTCCGGGCTGGGTTGCGGACCTCCGCCGATAGGACCATCATGCGCGGGTCGCGGAAGCGCTTCCACGCACGAAGGGGGTCCTCCATGGGTCAGTTCGATGCCGTGCTCGCCAACCCGTCCTCTCGCCGGACCTTCCTCAAGTCGATGGGGATCGCCGGCGGCGCGGGCATCCTCGCCGCCTGCCGCAAGACCACCTCCGCGGGCGGCGCCGCGACCTCGGCGGTGACGCATCCGCCGATCACCGAGGAGACGGGTGAGCTCCTCGTCCACGAGTGGGCCGGCTTCGAGGCTCCGTGGATCTGGAGGGACTACGCGGACGCGGGCTACCCCGAGCCCGACTTCTCGTTCCTCACGAACACCGAGGGCGTCATCGCGAAGACGCAGGGCGGGTTCTACTGGGACGTCACCCACCCGGAGACCGGGTACGTGCAGGACTACCTCAACATGGGCGTCCTCCAGCCGTGGGACACGTCGCTGATCCCGAACTTCGCGGACCTGAGCCCGCAGCTGCAGGCCTACGGCAACGTCAACGAGCAGCAGTACGAGATCGTCACCGACTGGGGCTACTCGGGCGTGATCATCCGCGAGGACCTCGTCCCTGACCCCGACCTGAACTCGTATTCGTACCTGTTCGATGACGCCCTGAAAGGGCACATCGGCTGGTTCGACACGCCGTGGATCCTCCAGCAGGCCGCGATGGTGAACGGGGTCCCCGCCGCCGAGGGCTTCGCGATGACCGACGAGCAGCTCACCATGGCGACGGAGTACGCGATCTCGAAGGCCAGCAACGTCTACACGATCTGGGTCGACTACACGCAGATGTGGGACGACGTGCGGCAGGGCAACCTCTGGGCGGCCTACTCGTGGCCGGACACCTACGTCGTCCTCAAGGAGGAGGTCCCGGTCAAGTACGTCCGGCCACAGGAAGGCGTCCTCTCCTGGGCGGAGGGGCTCGTGCTCCGCGCCGACACGGAGCAGTACCACCACGCGCATGCCTTCGCCGACGCGTGGACGAGCCTCGATACGGCGATGCGGCTCATCACGTCGTGGGGCTACGGGCACTCGAACGTGAACGTGGACCTGGACGAGATCGACCCCGACGTCGTGGCGGTGTTCGGGCTGGACGACCCGGCGACGAACCTGGCCGAGCCGGTGAGCTACTTCGACCGGTACCAACCCGACCGCGACCGGTACAACCGGGCGTGGGACGAGGTCAAGGCGTCGATCGGCGCCTGAGCGGCCCCGCATCGACGTGGCCATCGCCGGAACGACCGGGCCGAGACGCTCCCGCGACGCAGCGACCCGACGGTCGGCATCGACGTGGGCGATCGTCGGTGCGCCGCTGGTCTGGGTGATCGTGTTCTTCGTGATCCCTGTGATCATGATCGCGGTGTACAGCGTCGGCGGGATCTCCGGGCTGTCGCCGAACGACATCGAGCACTGGACCGTCACGCCGTGGAAGGACTTCATCACGTCGTCCACGTACATGGGCGGCATCAACCCCCTCGGTTCCGGGCTGTTCTGGAAGTCGGTGAAGATGTCGCTCACCGTCTCGGTCACCGCGTTGATCCTCGCGTACCCGGTCGCGTACCTGCTGGCGATGCTCGCCGGGCGCCGCAAGTACGTGCTCCTGCTCGTGATCATCGTGCCGTTCCTCACGAGCTACCTGCTCCGCATCCTGGCGTGGCGAGTCATCCTCAACCCGCAGGGCGTCGTCAACACGTTCCTGCAGGACACCTTGGGGGTCACGAACGAGCCCATCCAGGGGCTCTGGAACAGCAACTTCGCGATCTACGTCGTGCTGAGCTACGTGTGGGTCCCCTTCGTCGCCCTCCCGATCTTCGTGACGCTCGAGGGGATCGACGAACACCTGCTCGAGGCCAGTTCGGACCTCGGCGCCTCCCGGTGGCGGACGTTCTGGACGGTCACGTTCCCGCTGTCGATCCCTGGGGTGATCGCCGGCTTCATCTTCGTGTTCATCCCGACGATCGGTGAATTCGTCACACCGCAGCTCGTCGGCGGCCCGTCGGGGTTCATGTTCGGCAGCGCGATCCAGAGCGCGTTCACGGCGGGCCTCGACTGGCAGTTCGGCTCGGCGATGGCGATGTTCCTGGTCTTCACGGTCGCGATCCTCCTCGCGATCTTCGGCCGGTGGCTGAACGTGCGGAGCGTGGCCGCATGAACATGGCGGCCTCCAAGAGCGGGCGCGGACTCCTGTGGACCTCGTTCTGGCTGCTCGTGGTGTTCCTGTACGCGCCGATCCTCGTGCTCGGCGTCTTCAGCTTCAACGACCGCGACATCGTGTCGTTCCCGTGGCAGGGGTTCACGACGCGCTGGTACGAGGGGTTGTTCGACAACCAGCAGATCCTCGACGCCTTGCGCACCAGCGCGTGGATCGCACTGGTCGCGAGCATCATCACGACGGTCCTCGCGATCCCCGCGGCGATCGCGCTCCAGCGCCGGCGGTTCCGGGGCAAGGCCGTGGCGTCGGGGTTCATGCTCGCGCCGCTCGTCGTGCCGCTCGTGGTGCTCGGGACCGCGATGCTGCTGCTGTTCAACTACATCGGGATCCCGTTCGGCCCCATCACGCTGATCATCGCCCACGTGATCATCGCGCTCCCGTTCGCCATCCTGACGCTCACGCCGCGCCTCGAGCGGATCCCCGTCGCGATCGAGGAAGCGAGCCGTGACCTGGGCGCGGGCGCGCTCACCACGTTCCGTGCGATCACGCTCCCGCTGCTCGCACCCGCCGTCGTGTCCGCGTTCCTCATCGTCTACGTGATCTCGTTCGACGAGATCGTCCTCGCATCGTTCCTGGCGGGGACGACGACCACGTTCCCGCTCTACGTGTTCTCACAGCTGCGCCTGCCCCGACAGCTGCCCCAGATCCCCGCCGTGGCGGTCATCGTCCTCGCCGTCTCGACGATGCTCGTCGTGTCCGCGGAGGTGCTGCGTGCCCGGTCGGACCGACTGCTCGGCGAGGGGCAGCTCAGGGTCGACGAGGATGACACCGCGACCGTCGTCGGTGCGCCGCTCGGAGCCGGAGGGAGCATGTGAACGACGGACCCGCGATCAGCCTGCGAGGGATCACGAAGACGTTCGGGGACGTCGTGGCGGTCGACGACATCTCGCTCGAGATCCCGGAGGGTGAGTTCCTCACCCTGCTCGGTCCGTCGGGCTGCGGCAAGACGACGACCATGCGCATGATCGCAGGGTTCGAGGATCCAACCGCCGGCGCGATCTACCTCCGGGGTGAGGACGTCGTCGGGGTCCCGCCGAACAAGCGCGAGGTCAACATGTGCTTCCAGCACTACGCGTTGTTCCCGCACATGGATGTCGACGA
>DASQKC010000079.1:0-6220 GCA_035630755.1 Actinomycetota bacterium
TCGGCGGCCATGCCCGAGGCGAACGCGAAGCCGCGCCGTGCGCCCTCGAGATCCGCGATCGCCGTCTCCAGCGCCGCGCGCGTGGGGTTGCCGACGCGGGCGTAGTCCCACGTCTTCGGCGCGCCCACGGCGTCCTGGACGTAGGTCGACGTCTGGTAGATCGGGACGTTCACGGCGCCGTACACGGGGTCGGGCTCGGCGCCCGCGTGGACCGCCCGCGTGTCGAACCTCAGTCCGTCGTCTCGGGGGGCATCTCCCACCGTCGCCTCCTCAGCTCCTCCTGCGCCTCGCGGCCGTCGCGGACGTGCTGCCACAGGAGCGACTTGCGCTTCGCGTCGTGTCCGCGCGCGAACTCGCTCCCGGCGGGGACCTGTCGCTGGCACGCGCCGCACGCGCACCACGCGAACAGCTGGCCCGACGGATCCTCGGCCGCGAGGACGCCCGGACGGTACTTCGTCGCCGGGGCGTTCGTCGGGATCACGATCACGCCCTCGGACGGGTCGCCGAACGCCGACGCCTGGCCCTGGAGCACCAGGAGCCCGGTGAGCGCGGCGAGGGCCGCGTCGATCTGATCGAGCGAGGTCAGCTCCTGCGTGCGGACGCCCGCGAGCCGCAACACCCGCTCGCGCCACGCCCGCTTGCGCAGGCCCCTGGGCGACAGGCAGCCCGCGAGGACCGCGGCGCTCGCGTGCGGGAACACCTCGATCGCGCGCCCGGACCAGGGACGGCCCGTGGCGAGCGGGAACCCCAGGCGTTCGACGGTCGCGAACACCTGCATGCCGCGCCGCATCCAGTCGAACGTCGGCGCGCCGCCGTGCGCCTCCGACGGCGTGCGGAACGCGTGCACGTTGAGCCTGGCGAGCTCGTTCTCGGTGGCGCGGCTGCGGCCGTCGCGGGCCCACCGCGGGGGGGCGTCGATCGCGACGATGGCGGGCGCGCCCTCCCGGACGATCCGTTCGACGTCGTCGAGCCCGGCGTGGGGCACCACGACGAACGGCACGCGGCGGTCGTCGAGGAGGACCAGATCGAGGCCTTTGCCGACGCCGACGTCGATGCCGAGCGCCCGCACCGTCAGGGTGTGGGCCTCGTGCGCCGGTGGGCGAGGTGGTCGAGCAGGTCGCTCCGGGTCAGGACGCCGAGGACCTGGCCGGCCTTCGTGACGAGCACCGCCGGCGCCCGCTCGAGCTCGCCGAACGCGACGTCGACCGGCGCGGACCACTCGACGGTGGGGATGGGGGGCGCCATCACCTCGGCCACGTCGGCCTGCAGCGCGTCGGGATCGCGGAACACCCGCTCGAGCAGCTCGCGGTCGCGGATCGATCCGACGAACTGCGACACGTCGGCCGAGTCCTCGCGCACGACCGGCGCCTGCGAGATCCCGTGCTCGTGCAGCACGTCCACCGCCTGACGGACCTTCGCGTGCGCGTGGACCGTGATGAGGGGCGGCAGGTCGGCCCCCTTGGACGAGAGCACCTGCTCGACAGTCACCACCTCCGGGCCCTCGAGGAAGCCGTACTGGCGCATCCACGTGTCGCTGAACACCTTCGAGAGGTACCCGCGGCCCGAGTCGGGCAGGAGCACGACGATCGTGACCTCGGGATCGTCGATCCCGCGGGCGACCTCGAGCGCCGCGTGGACGGCGGCGCCGCCGGATCCGCCGATGAGGATGCCCTCCTGCCGCGTCACGGCGCGCGCCATCAGGAACGCGTCGCGGTCGGACACGCGCACCCAGCGGTCGACGACGGCGGGGTCGAACGTGCCCGGCATGAAGTCTTCGCCGATCCCCTCGATGAGGTACGGCCGGGGGTCGTCCCCCGTGTAGACGGAACCCTCGGTGTCGGCGCCGACGATCTGGATGTCGGCGCGCTGCTCCTTCAGGTACCTGCCCACGCCGGTGATCGTCCCCCCGGTGCCGACGCCGGCGACGAAGATGTCGAGTCCGCCGCCCGTCTGCGCCCAGAGCTCGGGTCCCGTCGTGTCGTAGTGGGTCGCGGGGTTCTCGTCGTTCCAGTACTGGTTCGGCTGGAAGGCGCCGGGGATCTCGGCGGCGAGCCGGTCCGCGACCGAGTAGTAGGACTCCGGCGACTCGCGGGGGACGGCCGTCGGCGTGATCACGACCTCTGCGCCGTAGGCCCGCAGGAGGGCGATCTTCTCGGGGCTCATCTTGTCGGGCATCACGAAGATGCAGCGGTAGCCGCGGACCGCGGCCGCGATCGCGAGGCCATGGCCCGTGTTGCCGCTCGTCGGCTCCACGATCGTCCCGCCGGGGCGCAGGAGCCCCTCGCGCTCGGCCGCCTCGATCATCCGGATGCCGATCCGGTCCTTCACCGAGCCGCCGGGGTTGAGCATCTCGAGCTTGGCGAGGACGGAGGGTCGGACCCCGCGCGTGACCGTGTGGAGCCGCACGAGCGGGGTGTTCCCCATCGCGTCCAGGAACGTGTCCAGCACCTGCATCGGAGCCCCCCTCGCGTCGCCCGTCGGCCTCCATCGTCGCACGACCGGGCCGTCGCGACCTTGCGCGGTGGGCTCAGTCGACGGGGGTAAAGTGCCGATGCCTGGCCCGGGACCCGGGATGGGTCGCGGAGCGGGAGCGGTGAGAGGGCGAGTCTGGTGAGCGAGATGCAGGTGCCCGAACATGGGGCCGATCAGGGCGGGGAACACCTCCTCGTCGTCGACGACGACCCGTTCATCGCCCGGCTGCTGGAGATCGAGCTCGCGGCCGCCGGCTTCCGCGTGCGCGTGGCCAACGACGGTCAGCAGGCCCTCGACCTGGTCCGCGAGGATCCGCCCGACCTGATCCTGACCGACGTGATGATGCCCCACATCGACGGGTTCGAGCTCACGCGGCAGCTGCGCCAGGATCCGAGGACCGCCGCGATCTCCGTGATCATCCTCACGGCCCGCGGGCTCTCGGCGGACAAGCTCGAGGGCTTCGCGATCGGCGCGGACGACTACATCGTCAAACCCTTCGACACGCCCGAGCTGCTCGCGCGCGTCCGCGGCGTGCTCCGACGGTCCAAGGAGATGCGGGACGAGTCCCCGCTCACGGGCCTGCCGGGCAACGGCCGGGTGCAGGAGGAGATCGAGTCGCACATCGCCCAGCAGGACGAGTTCGCCCTGCTGTTCGCCGACCTCGACAGCTTCAAGGCCTACAACGACCACTACGGCTTCGCCCGCGGGGACCAGCTCGTCCAGGCGACGGGCACCCTCCTCGAGGAGGTCGTCGCCGAGCTCGCGCCGGACGGCGCGCTGGTCGGCCACCTGGGCGGCGACGACTTCGTGGTCGTGGTCATGCCGAGCGCGGCGGCGATCGTCGCGGACACCGTCGTGCAGCGGTTCGATCAGCGGGTCGCCGAGCACTACGACCCCGAGGACCTCGAGCGGGGGTGGATCGAGGTGCTGAACCGCCGAGGGGAGCCGCAGCGATACGAGCCGATCACGATCTCGATCGGCGTCGCGAGCACCCAGCGACGCGGGTTCGAGCACTTCGCGGAGGTCCTGGCCGTCGCGACGGAGATGAAGACCTTCACGAAGGCGACGCCCGGGTCCTCCTGGGCGATCGACCGGCGGACCGGGACCTAGGCGCTCGCGTCGGGGAGCGGCCCCGGCTCCGCGAGGAAGTAGCCCTGCCCGTACCGCACGCCCAGGGTCCGGAGCGTCTTCAGCTCCGCCTCCGCCTCGATCCCTTCGGCGACGATCGACATCCCCATCTCGTCGGCGAACGAGGTGAGCGCCGACGCCAGCGCGCGGCGGCCACGGTCCCGGTCGATGTCGCGCGTGATCGAGATGTCGACCTTGATGATGTCGGGTGCCAGCTGGAGGATGTGCCGCAGGTTGGCGAACCCGGCGCCGGCGTCGTCGATCGCGATCCGGGTGCCCATCGCACGCAACCGCGCCAGGGCCCCGTAGAGCTCATCGTAGTCGTCGACCTGCTCGTGCTCCGTGATCTCCACGACGACGCGACCCGCCACCGGCGCGAGGAGCGCCTCGATCTCGGGGGACGCGGCGGCGCGGTGCGAGCAGTTGACCGACAGGTACGCGCCCGCCGGGAGCCGGGGGAGCGCCGTGAGGGCCTGCCCGATCGTCGCGAGCTCGAGGTGCGTGCCGAGCTCGAGCGCGACGGCCTCGGCGAACCACTCGTCGGGGGGCCGCAGCGGGATCGACCGGAACCGTGCGAGCGCCTCCATCCCGACCATCGATCCGTCCTCGAGGTCGACGATCGGCTGGAACGCCATCGAGAGCCCCTCGCCCCGGACGAACCGCCGGATCTCGTCGCGTCGCGCCTCGCGTTGCTCGAACTCGATCTCCTCGCGACGCAGCTGGGAGCTCAGCTCGTGGACGATGCCGCCGATCACCTCGGCGGATAGGCTGGTGCCGCCGCCGGCGACGCGTTTGATCGAGCCCACGATCTCCTCGGCGGCGGTGCCCTTCACGAGGTAGCCGACCGCCCCGGCACGGAGCATCTCTAGCACCGTGGGCCGATCCTCGAACGCCGAGAGCGCGATCACCTTCGTGGCGGGCGACAGGCGTCCGATCTCGCGCGCGGCGCGCGGGCCGCCGCCGGCCGGCATCTTCACGTCGACGAGGGCGACGTCGGGCCGGTCTCGTTCGGCCATCGCGATCGCCTCGTCGGCGTCGGCCGCCATGCCGACGAGCTCGACGTGCTCCTCCTGGGCGAGCAGCTCGGACAACGCCCCCCGCAGGGCAGGTTCGTCGTCGGCGACCAGGACGCGGATCGTGGTGGGGGCCTCCGTGAGGGCCGTGCCGGGGAAGGTGGTGCTCACGAGGCCCGACGGTAAACAGTGTGCGTCCCGGGTGCAACGACCTCGTCCCCCAGACGGGCTAGGCTGCTCGGGCATGGATCGGCCCGCCGCCCGCCAGATCGTCGCGATGGGTGGGGGAGGGTTCCTCATGGACGATCCGGTGCTCGATCGGTTCGCCCTCGGGTTGACCGGGGCCTCACGCCCCCGGATCGCGTTCATCCCGACCGCATCGGGGGACGCCGCCTCCGCGATCGTCACGTTCTTCGACGCGTTCCCGGCCCGCTCGTTCGAGCCCTCGGTGCTCCGGCTGTTCGACCGTCACGTGGCGGACCTCGACGCGTTCTGCGGCGACCAGGACCTGATCTACGTCGGCGGTGGGAACACCGCGATCCTGCTGGCGGCGTGGCGGACGCATGGGCTGGACGCCGCGTTGCGGACCGCGTACGACGCCGGCGTGGTGATGGCGGGGATGAGCGCCGGCGCGAACTGCTGGTTCGAAGCCTCGACGACCGACTCGTTCCTCATGGGCCGGGCCGACGCCCTCGCCGACGGGCTGGCGTTCCTCCCGGGATCGTTCACGCCCCACTACGCGGGCGAGGACGCCCGCCGCCCCTCGCTGCACGAGCACGTCGCGGCGGGCCGCCTGCCCGACGGCTTCGCCTGCGACGACTTCGCGGCGCTGCACCTCGTGGACGGCCGGCTGTCGGAGGCGGTGGCGTCGCGCGCCGGCGCGGGGGCGTACCGCGTGGCGCGCGGGGCGGCGGGCGGCGTGACGGAGGAGCCCCTCGAGGTCCGCCCGCTGCCGGACTGATGGAGGTCGTCCGGACGATCGACCTGCCCTGCGACATCGATCGCGCGTGGGCCGTGCTCACCGACTGGGAACGACAGGCGTCGTGGATGCGCGACGCCGACCGCGTGACCGTCACCTCGGTCGCGCGGGAGGGCATCGGGGTGCGCCTCGCCGTGCGGACGCGCCTGTTCGGGATCCCGGCGTTCACCGAGCCGATGGAGGTCACCGCGTGGGAACCACCGCGCCACCTCGCGCTCCGCCACGGCGGCCCCGTCTCGGGGGAGGGCGCCTGGACGCTCGCACCGGTCCCCGGGGCCACGAGGTTCACGTGGACCGAGCGGGTCCGGCTCGGGATGCCCGTGGTCGGAGGGGTGGCCGCGTGGTGCTACCGGCCCCTGCTCGCCTGGTTGATGGGCGGGGCGCTGCGCGAGCTGCGCGACGAGGTGGCGCGCGGCGGCGCCTAACCGGCGGGCGGCGGCGCCAGCACGAGCAGGACCACGCCCGGTTCCTCCGACGCGTTGCGGAGCGTCAGCTCCGCGCCGACCGGCACCGTGACGGTCTCCCACTGCCGCATGCGCGCGCGGCCCTTGCCGACCTGGACGGCCACCTCGCCGGCCAGCACGACGACGAGCCCGTCGGCGTGGGGATCGGTCATCGGGCCCACGCC
>DASQKC010000080.1:0-12556 GCA_035630755.1 Actinomycetota bacterium
CCGTGCCGGACCGGGTCGTTCACGGAGACCACCGCGATGCCGGTGACGGCGCCGGTCGGATCGAGGAGCTCCACCTCGGAGGCGAACCGCGTCGGCAGCCCGTTGGCATCGAAGTCATCGTCGTAGTCGACGAGGTGGATCCCGAGCCCGCTGTGCTCGCCGTCGAAGTAGCGCCCGCTCCGCAGGCTGAGCGGGTCGTAGTTGATCGCGGCGTCGGTCCAGGTCTCCTGCTCCACGATCGTCGCCCGCCCGCTGTAGCCGGTGCCCTTGCCGATGACCGCGCCCAGGAGCAGGACGAGGAACGCCCAGTGGAACACCAGGCTCCCCGCCTCCCGCAGGGCGCCCTTCTCGGCGGCGACCGACGACCCGTCGGCGGCGACGCGGTAGCCGCGCCGGCGGAGGACCCCGCGCGCGGCGGCCGCCGCGTCCGCCGGCGCCGCGGCCACGTCGGCCTCGCGGTACAGGGGGAAGGCGTCGAGCTCGCGGGCCTGGACCGGCCGCTGCCGCATGGCCCGGAGGTGGCCGCGGGACCGGGGCAGGAGGCAAGCCACCAACGAGACGACGAGCAGCCCGAGCACGAGGTTGAACCACCAGGACCCGAAGACGTCGAACAGCCCCGCCCGCAGGTAGAAGCGGCCCACCCACCCGTGCTCGGCGATGTACTCGGCCACCGCGCGCGGGGAGTTCGGGATCTGGGGGATCAGCGAGCCGACGGCCGACGCGAGCGCGAGCAGCAGGAGCAAGATCAGCGCCGTGCGCATCGAGCGAAGGGTCCGCCACGCGAACGACGCCGTCTGGCGCAGGGTCATGCGGCGTCGGCCGGGCACGGGGTGCGACATGGGGACGCCCCGATGCTACCGCCGGGCCCTACAGCCCCGGCGTGTAGCGCAGGAGCGGCGCGAGCAGCCGCGTGAACTGACCGGTGGCGATCAGGACGCCGGCGACCACGAGGATGGAGCCCGACACGGCGGCGATCGGCCCGTAGTGACGCCGGACCCAGGCGGCCGAGGACGTGAGCCACTGGGCGCCGAGGCCGATCAACAAGAACGGGACCCCCAGGCCCAGCGAGTAACACGCGAGCAGCAGCGCGCCACGCGCCGCGCTCTCCTGCGAGGCGATGAACAAGATCGCGCCCAGGACCGGACCGATGCACGGGGTCCACCCGGCCGCGAACGCCATCCCGAGGGGGAAGGCGCCCGCCACGCCGGGCCGCACCTTCTCCAGGAACGGCCGGCGCTCGGCGTAGAGCGCGATCGTGCCCCGCCGCGTGGCGTAGCCGATCAGCAGCAGCCCCATCAGGACGACGACGACCCCGGCCACGATCTGCCCCGGCCGTCCCTTGAAGATCTGCACGAACGTCGAGGCGAACGCCCCGAACAAGGTGAACACGACCGTGAACCCGGCCACGAACAGGAGCATCGGCGCGAGCCGACGACGACCGGTCGGCACGCCGTCGACGATCGACTCGCCCGTGACGAACGAGACGTAGCCGGGGACGAGCGGCAGGACGCAGGGGCTCGCGAACGAGACGAAGCCGGCCACGAAGGCGAGCCCCGGGGCCCACCAGCTCGAGAGCGAGGAGACGGTGTCGGCGATCATGGGAGGCGGCGCTCGCCGCCGCCCGAGTCTAGGGGGGACGGCGCCTCGGCCTAGGTTGTCTGGGCCCCGGCCAGGTGCGAGAGTGGCACCGCTCGTGAAACCGTTCACGAGCGCCGCGCCCGAACGGGGCGCGAGACCCGGTTGTTATGATGCCGCGCGCCAACGAACGGATGGACGGATGAGCCAGATCGACGTCGCCAGCAAGTCATCGATCACCACCCGCACCAGCGGCCTCAAAGCTCGCATCGAGACCTTCGTCCGAGAGTTCGAATGGACGTGGACCAACGCGGTGCTCTTCTCGCTGGCGCTGACCTTCTTCATCCTGATCTCGACCTCGGTCGTCCCGTCGTTCTGGATGTACTACGCCGAGCAGACCCTCCAGTGGGGTGGTCCGACGGACCTCGAGGGGTTCCTGAGCGGCAGCCTCCTGATCTTCGACCCGGCCGAGGGGTTCCCTCACCTGAGCCCGGAGACCTACCTCCAGATCCGCGACGCCATCGCCATGGGCCTCACGACCCTGCCGTTCGTGGTCGTGCTCGTCGTCGGCGCCGCGCTGCAGAACTGGCGCAAGAAGTTGCGGGGCTCCGCGGGCGATTCGCGGCCGACGGGCGGGTACCGGTAGGGAGCGGGGATGCCGTTCACCAAGACCGAGGTCGACATCCACGACGACTACGTCGTGGAGGCCGTCGACGCGGCGTGGCTGGCGCAGGGCGTGAAGTCGCCGAAGCACCTGATGCTCGACCCCGACAACTGCATCCTGTGCCGCGCGTGCGAGGACGTCTGCCCGTGGAACTGCATCTGGATGATGTCGACCGAGATCGTCCAGGACACCGACGAGGCCTCCACGGGCGCCGAGGTCGCGGGCGCGAACGCGCTGTTCGTGGTCGACGACAACGCGTGCACGAGGTGCTCGGTGTGCGTGGACCGGTGCCCGACGGACACCCTGTACTATGCGCGCCTGCCCGACGGCGCGGGGGGGCGACGCGCCATGGCCGAGGTCCCCGCCTCGCAGGCGGCCGACGCGTGAGCGGGAGGTAGAGAGGCACCGTGTCGAAGACGAGGTCCCCCGGATCCCTGCGGATCGGCGAGCGCGTCCGCGAGACCGAGGTCTGGAAGTCGATCTTCCGTCCGGGCTCGATCTACCGCCGCGGCTACAAGGACACCTCGCGCGACCGCGCGCTCGCCACGATGAACAACGTGCTCTACCACCTGCACCCCACGAAGGTGAAGCGGCACGGGCTGAAACTGACCTACACGTTCTGCCTGGGCGGGCTGAGCTTCTTCCTGTTCATCCTGCTGACGCTCACCGGCATCTTCCTGATGTTCTTCTACCGGCCGATGGCCGACATCGGCGGCGCCGTCGCGTACGCGGACATGCAGTCCATCCGGTCCTCGGTCTTCTTCGGCGACCTGATGCGCAACCTCCACCGGTGGGGCGCCCACCTGATGGTCCTGTCGGTCACCCTGCACATGGCGCGGGTCTTCTACACCGGGGCCTACAAGCCGCCGCGCGAGTTCAACTGGGTCGTGGGCGTCGTCCTGCTGTTCCTCACGCTCGGGCTGTCGTTCACGGGCTACCTGCTGCCGTGGGACCAGCTCGCGATCTGGGCGGTGACGGTCGGCACGTCGCTCGCGGGATACTCCCCGTTCATCGCGAAGCAGGCGAACTTCCTGTTGCTGGGCGGCGCCATCGTGAGCCCGAACACGCTCCTGCGGTGGTACGTGCTGCACGTGATCGCGCTGCCGTTCGTGCTCGTGTTGTTCCTGGCGGTCCACTTCTGGCGGATCCGCAAGGACGGTGGCATCTCGGGACCCATGTGATGGAGCGGGTATGAGCTGGGAAGACAGCGAGAAGGACCTCGAGGCCTACCAGGCGACGCTCGACGCGCAGGCCGCGGCGGGGACGGACCGCCGGGTCGCCGAGGGTCGTGCCCGTTCCAAGGCCATCCGCGCGTTCCGAGACGCCAACCCGGAGGCCGCGGCGGCCCATGAGGCCTCGGCCCCGACCGCGGGCGCCGCGGCCGCCGCGGCCGGACCCGCCGGGGACGCCGCACCGGCCGCCGCCCCCGCGGGTGCGCCGGCGGCCGCGGGCGGGGTCGCGACGATGGCCGCGCCGACGCTCACCCAGACCCGGCGCGAGGCGCCGCTGCCGACCGGCAACATCCCGACGCCGAAGAAGGGCGCCGAAGACAAGCACCGCCTCCTCGCGCTCGTGCCTCCCGAGGGCATCCAACGGGTCGAGCGCGAGCAGGGGGACCGGGTCCACGTGTGGCCGCACCTGCTGCTCGAGGAGTTCGTCGCGATGGCGATCCTGTTCGTCGGGTTGCTCGTGTTCTCCTCGGTGGTCAACGCGCCGCTGCGCGAGGTGGCGAACGCGAACCTGACGCCGAACCCGTCGAAGGCGCCCTGGTACTTCCTCGGCCTGCAGGAACTGCTGCGCTACTTCCACCCGATGGTCGCGGGGATCTCGATCCCGACCTTCATCCTGGTGGGGATGGCGGCGTTCCCGTTCGTCGACCGCAACCCGAGCGTGAAGCCGGGCGACCGCAAGATCGCGCTCACGATGTTCACGCTGCTGTTCATGTTCGGCGCCATCCTCACGATCATCGGTTCGTTCTTCCGCGGCCCGGGCTACAACTTCGTCTGGCCGTGGGCGCAGGGGGTGTTCTTCGAGCTGTGAGCGTCCTCGCGATCTCGGCCCCGACCCTGGCGGTCATCGGGTTCCTGCTGGTCCTCAACATGTTCGCCCTCGTGTGGGGCCTGTCGTTCATGCGGGCCAGCAAGGAGGCCAAGCGCGCCGCGTCCGGCCTGCCCGCGCCGCCGCCCGTCCGCGTCATGCAGCGGCGCGACTTCTTCCGCAAGGGCCTGATCACCTCGGTGCTCATCTTCGGCGCGGAGTTCGGCCTGGGCACGATCGCCTTCCTCTGGCCGAACCTGCGCGGCGGCTTCGGCTCGAGGATCGCCGCCGGCACGGTGGCCGACCTCAAGGCGGAGCTGGCGTCGGGTGAACCCGTCTACAACGGCGCCGGGCGCTTCTACCTGGTGCCGTGGGAGGGCACGCCGAGCCCGGAGGCGGACTACCCCGCCGAGGGCGTCACCACCGAGGGGATGATGCCCCTGTACCAGCGTTGCGTGTACCTCGGCTGTCGCGTGCCGTTCTGCACCTCTTCGAAGTGGTTCGAGTGCCCGTGCCACGGCTCGAAGTACAACCTCGCCGGCGAGTACAAGCTCGGGCCGGCGCCGCGCGGCCTCGACCGGTTCCAGATCGTCATCGAGGGTGACGAGGTCATCGTCGACACATCCGAGATCGTCCTCGGCCCACCCCGGGGCACCGACACGATCCTGCAGCCGCCCGAGGGGGCGTTCTGCGTGGCGACGGGGTGAGGAGCGGGACGCCGGGGATGCTGGCCGAGACGAACACCACCGCGATCGCCCTGCTGGTCCTCGGCGGGCTGCTCGCGATCCTCTCGATCGTGGCGCTCGTGCTGCGCCACCGCTCCAAGGTCGAGGGCCCCGAGATCCCGTCCGCGATGCGTCCCGGCCCGTCGGACACCGCCCTCGAGACGCCGGTCCTCCAGCGCCTGCAGGGATGGGGCCTGGTGATGGTCGTGTTCATGGTCGCGTGGTTCCCACTGCAGTGGCTCCTCGAGCCCGGACGGAACCTCACGCAGGAGGAAGAGCTGAAGACCCTCGCCATCGAGCGGGGCGAGCTGGCCGTGCTGCCGTTCTCGGAGGAGAACCAGCTCGGCGTCGGGTGCGTGCGGTGCCACGGCCCCGAGCTGAAGGGCGGCGCCATCCCGTTCCAGGGCGGATACGTCAACCCGCCCGACCTCACGACGGTCTGCGCCCGGCTGACGCTCGAGGAGATCTACACGACGATCGAGCAGGGACGGCCCGACGCGGGCATGCCCTCGTGGAGCATCCGGTTCGCCGGAGCCCTGACCGACCAGCAGATCAACGACATCGTGAACTACCTCGTCCACCTCAACGAGGAGAACGTGGCCCCCGAGCAGAACAAGTGCATCACGCCCGAGGGAGAGGCGACCGAGTCCCCGGCGGCAGAGGGCTCCGCCTCGCCCGAGGCGAGCGCATCGCCGGAGGCGAGCGCCTCACCGGAGGCCGAGGCCTGATGCCCGAGCCGGCCACCTGTCTCGGCTTCAACATCGAGTGCGGGGTCCTCGTGAAGGGCGCCGGCGTGACGATCGCCGGGCTCATCCTGTTCGTCGGCACCGTCTACGTGTTGCTCGCCGCGGTCATGGGCCGGTGGATGGGCTACCTGGTGCTGTCGGTCGCGTTCTGGGGCTGGATGATCATCCAGAGCTCGCTGTGGCTCTTCGGCTTCTGGTCCCAGGGGCCGGAGACGCCCGTCAACCTCGGGCCGCGCGGTCCCGAGCCCGCCTGGACGGTCTACGCGGCGGGCGACGCGATCTGCGACGACGCGTGTCGCGCGAGCGAGTTCGCGGCGTTCGACACCTACCCGGCGGGCGAGTGGAAACCCGTGACCGACGAAGAGCTGAGCGGCTCGGACGCGCAGGCGATCCAGGGCGCCGTCACCGCCTACCTGGCGGAGGAGGCGAACCACGAGCTGGGGCGCGACGAGTTCGCCGTGGACGCGGTCGCGGCCTCGAGCTTCGTGATCGACCAGGTGTCGACGTCGTCTGCTTCGGACGGGACGCCCGTCTCGGTCGTCCAGGCGCACTTCGCCGGCGGCGGCCCGGCCACGACGCTCGCCCTCTACTTCGACGAGGGGAGCGTGGCGGTGTACGGCTGGATGTTCTTCATCGCCTCCGTGATCTTGTTCATCGTCCACGTGCCGCCGCTCGACCGCGCCGAGCGGTCACGGCGCGCGTTCCTGACCGGGGGCGCGGCCACGCCCTGGTACGGTCCGGCGTAGGGAGGAGGCTCGGCCATGATCGCCAACATCGAGGTCCCGCTCCTGGATCAGGGGAGCGTCCAGTTCATCCTGCTGACGGTGATGATCCTGGTCGTCGGCTTCCTGATGTGGATCACGATCTCCCGCTAGCCGCCCGACCTCCCCGCACGTCGCGGAGCGCCGCGTTCCGTTGCTCGTAGTACGCCAGGATCTGCAGCTCGATCGCCAGGTCAACCTTGCGCACGGTGACCCCGTCGGGGACCGTCACGACCGCGGGCGCGAAGTTGAGGATCGACCGCAGCCCCGCCTCGACCATCCGGTCGGCCACCTCCTGGACGGCCGTGGCCGGCGTGGCGATCACCCCGATCGCGATGCCCTCGTGGTGGACCACCGCGGCGAGGTCATCGAACGGCCTGATCGCGAGCCCCGCGACCATCTCCCCCACCTTGGCCTCGTCGGCGTCCACGAGGCCGGCGACCCGGAAGCCGCGCTCGCCGAAGCCCCGGTAGTTGGCCAGGGCGTGGCCGAGGTTCCCGATGCCGGCGATCAGGATCGGCCAGTGCTGGGTGAGCCCGAGCTCGCGCCGGATCTGGTGGATCAGGTAGGCGGCGTCGTACCCGCGGCCCCGCGTGCCGTAGGAGCCGAGGTAGCTGAGGTCCTTGCGGACCTTCGCCGGCGTGACGCCCGCGGCGTCGGCCAGGGCGTCGGAGGAGACCGGTCCTTCGGACTCGGCCAGCTCGACGAGCGCGCGGAGGTACAGAGGCAACCGGCTCACGGTGGCTTCGGGGACCGGCCGTTCGCGCGTCACGGCCGCGGGGTCCTCGCCATCGACCTAGCCTATCGGCGCCACCGGCGCGCGCACCAGGTCGGCGAGCCGCTCGGCGTCGACCTCGGTCTCGAACACCTCCTCGCCGTCGAGCGTGACGACCGGGACGCGGTACCCGTGGTCGCGGACGAGCGCGTCGTCGGTGTCGACGTCGATCGTCACCAGCTCGAACGGGTGGGCCGCCCGGACGCGCTCGAGGGCCTCGCGCGCGACCTCGCAGAGGTGACACGCGGCGCGCGTGTACAGGACGACGCGGTGCATGCCGCGGAGGATATCGGCCCGGGGTCTGGGAGGATACGGCCCGTGCAGGACGTGGCCGTCGAGGACGTGGCGCTGCACCGACGCCTGGTGGGCGGGGACCGCGAGGCGTTCGACGAGCTGTACCGGCGGTACTCGGGGATCGCCTACGGGCTGGCCCGCCGCCTCACGGCCGACGCCTCGCTCGCCCAGGACGTGGTCCACGACGCGTACCTGGCGCTCTGGCGGGCCCCGGAGGCGTACGACCCCGATCGCGGTGCCTTCCGGACCTTCCTGCTGGCCCTCGTCCACCACCGGGCGGTCGACGTCATCCGCCGCGAGGAGCGCATGCGGGCCCGGACCGAGAAAGTCGCGAACCTCGAGCCGTCGGCGAGCGAAGACGTTGCGGAGGCCGTGACCGACGAGTCGTTCCTCGTCGTCCGGCGCCAGCAGGTCCGGGTGGCCCTCGGCGGCCTCTCGCCCGATCAACGGCAAGTGCTCGAGATGGCCTACTTCGGAGGCAAGACGCAGGTGCAGATCGCCGACGAGCTGCAGATCCCGCTGGGGACCGTGAAGACCAGGACGTTCGCCGCCCTGCGCAAGCTGCGGGCGGCGCTCGAGGAGACCGAGTGAGCACCGACCACGACCACATCCAGGAGCTGCTCGCCGGCCATGCCCTGCGGGCGCTGTCCGGCGAGGACGCGGCCGAGGCCGCCCGCGCGCTCGACGAGCACGTGCCCGCGTGCGAGGACTGCCGGCGCACCCTCGCGGCGTTCGACGAGACGGCCGCCGACCTGGCGCTCGCGACGCCCCCCGTGGCGCCCCCCGATCTGCTGCTGGCCCGCCTGCACCGCGACATGGCGCCCCGGCGCGCGGCCCGGTCCTGGCATCCCGGGCGGGTCATGGCCGTGGCGGCCAGCGTGGTCCTCGTCGTCGGCGTGACCGGCCTGGCCCTCACCCGCGGTGGCGGTCCCGGATCGGCGCAGCTCGCGGCCGCCGACCTCAACGCGGCGATCGCGGCCGCGGAGGCGCCCGACGCGGAGACCCGCACGGTCGGGGAGACGACCGAGGTCACCGTGCCCGACGGCTTCTACCTCTACGGTGAAGACGTCCCGGCGCCCCCGCCCGGCCAGGTCTACCGGCTGTGGCTGTGGAGCGACGGGGAGCCGTACTACGTCGGCGAGTTCCTGCCCGACGACGGGACGGTCGCGGTCCGGGTCCTGGTGGACGGCGAGTTCGACGACGTCGTGGTGACCGTCGAGGATGCCACGACCGAGCCGGCGGCCCCCGGCGCGCCCGCCTGGCAGAGCCCCGCGCCGACGGCCGCCTGAGCGTCAGAGCCGCGCGGCGGCGCCGGCCACGATCGCCGCACCCGCCACCACCATGACCGCGGAGGCGGCGAGGGGGAGCCCCGCCGCCCAGGCCGACGACGCTCGCCGGGCGAACGCCTCGCGGGCCGTCACCGCCCCGGCGCCGATCGCCAGCAGGGCCACCGCGAGCCCGATACTGAACGCGCCGACCATCGCGACGCCCGCCGCGGTGCGATGCAGCTGGATCGCGGCGAGCAGCACCAGGAGCGCGCTCGGAGCCGGCACGATGCCGCCGGCCAGAGCCAGCGCCCCGACGCCCCGCAGACCGAGTCGACCGTCCGCATCGATCGGGAGCCCGTGCTCGTGGTCGTGCATGTGCACGTGGCCATCGTCGGTCGCGTGCGACCGGGCATGCCGCCACGCGCGCCACCGCCGTCGGACGAGGGAGGCGCCCACGGCGATCGCCGTGACCCCCGACACGACCGTGAGCCACGGGTAGAGCGTCTCGGGACGGAAGGTCGCCTCGAGCGCCAGCACCGCCAGCCCGAGCGCCAGCACCGAGGCCGAGTGCATCCCGGCGACGGCCGCCGCCGCGGCCGCGGCCTGGCGGATCCCGCCGCGCGAGCCGATCATGGAGGCTGCCATCAGCGTCTTGCCGTGCCCGGGCATGAGCGCGTGCCATGCGCCGAACGCCACGGCGAGCAGGAGGCCGAGCAGGAGGAACGGCCATCCCCGCTCCCCCAGCAGGCCGACGAGACGATCGCCCCCCACGAGGCCGGGGAGGGACGGGACGGCGCCCGGGGACGCGTCGGCGACGGTCGAGCCCGGTGCGAAGGACGCCCGCATCGCGCGCACGTCGAGCGGGCTCTCGGCGGCACCCTGCGGATACCGCCGCAGCCCTTCGCTCGGACTCGTCGCCGGCACGTCGGACCCCTCGAGCGCCACCCCGTCCACCCCGGCGGCCGTGACCTCGCGCCACCCGATGCGCCCGTCCTCGAGCGTGTCGGTGAACGCGAGGGCGCCGCGCCGCGGCAGCGGCGCGGCGGCGACCACCTGCAGGCGCAGGACCTCCAGCCCCGCCTGCCCCGCCTCGAGCGCCGCGTCGGAGGTCTCGAGCGCGAGCTCGACCCGTGCCCCGTCGACCTCGAGCACGAGGGACGGGAGGATCGTCGCGGCCTCGGCGCCGGCCCAGGCGCCGAGCTCGTCGGCGGCCGCCAGACCGTCGCCGTCCGCGTCGATCGCCGGCATCGCCTGGACGGTGGGGATCTCGGCCAGGTCGACCGTGTACGTCACCGCCACGCGGCCCGGCGTGAGCGTCAGCGCGGCGGCGCGGTTCACCGTGAAGTTCCCGAGCGGGTGCGCCCGGGCGGCGCCCGCCGCGGCGATCACGGCGAGTGCGGCGAGGGCGCACGCGAGGAGGCGGCGCCTCACGGCCCGAGCTCCCGCAACGTCCGGCGCGCCTCGTCGGCGCCCGCGATCGAGAACCACGGGTTCATCGCCAGCGCGCGCTCCAGGTGCGACACGGCGGCCGCGCGGTCGCCGCGCCCCGCCGCGATCATGCCGGCGTGGTACTCCAAGGACGCGTCGCGCGTGCCGAGCGACAGGGCGTGGCGGACGAGCGGCCACGCCGCCGCGTCGCGGCCCGCGGCGTGCAGGGCCCACGCGTACGCGTCCGCGACGTGGATCGAGTGGCGTCGCTCCCACTCCGCCGCGGCCGCGCGGACCGCCGACCGCGCGTCCCCGTGGCTCGCCTCGGCGATGGCGATCTCGAGGTCGACGTTCACGCCGCCGTCCGCGAGGAGCGCCGCTTGGGCACGGAGCACGTCGAACTGCGCGCGGGCGCCGGCCGCATCGCCGGTCGCGCGCAGCATCTCGCCCAGGGTCGTGAGGTGTTCGGGCAGCGGCAGCTCGGCGACCACCGCGCGCATCGCGTCGATCGCGCCGGCGCGGTCGCCGCGCGTCCAGGCCACGCGGGCGAGGCCGGCCCGCGGCGCGACCCAATCCGGCGCGAACCCGGCCGCCTGCCCGTAGGCGTCGGCGGCGGCCCGCGGCGCGCCCCGGCGCGACGCCAGCTCGCCGAGGTGGAACCACACGAACGCCTCGTCATCGGCCGAGGGCGCCACGCCCGAGGCGATCTCCAGGGCCTCCTCGGCGCCGGCGATGTCGCCCTGCAGCTCGCGCGCGTAGGCGACGCGGGCGTACGACGCCAGGCCGGGCTCGACGTCGACCATCCGCTGGAACGCGCGGAACGCCGCCGGGTACCGGCCGAGCTCCAGGAGCGCGTCCCCGAGCACGCCGTACGCGGCCCCGTCGTAGGGCGCGATCGCGGTCGCGCGCCGCGCCGACCGCAGCGAGGCACCGAAGTCGTGGCGCGCGGCCGCGAGGGACGCCAGCCCGATCTGGGCCGACGCATCGTCCGGCGCCACGGCGGGGGCCGCGCGCCGCAGCAGGTCCTCGGCCTTCGCGTAGAGCGCCGGATCGACGGTGACCCGCGCCTGCTGCACGTAGGCCAGCCCGAGCGTCGCCATCGCGGCGGCGTCGTCGGGCGAGCGGCGCAGCCGCTCCTGGAGGGAGGTGACGGTCGCCGCGAGACCGGTCCCGCTCGTCGCGGCGAGCAGGCGCCCCTGTTCGGGCACCGGCGCGGGCGCGGCCGGCGCCGGGGTCGGGCGCCGCAGCACGCCGATCCCGCCGAGCAGGAACAGCGCCAGCGCCACACCGATCGCCGTGATGGTCCGCGTGGTCCGTGTCATCGAGGTCCGGTCCTCCGTCCGGGAGCGGGGAGGGACCGCCGCTCGCGCGGCGGCCCCTCCGGGTCCGCTCAGTGCGGGTCGGCGTCCGACCCGGCGTGCGGGTACGCCACGTACGGGAAGTGGGCCAGGAACGAGGACTCGTTGACGTCCACCCCGTCGCCGAGCGTGTCCACCGCGGGGTCGTGCGGGTCGAGCAGCAGCCCCATCGCCACGCGCAGCGCGATGTCGATGGTGTCGTCGCTCAGCCGCCGGCCGTTCGGGAAGCCCTGGACGTCACCGGCGATCACGCCGAGCCGATCGCAGTCGGGCGCCATGCCCGTCTCGCAGATCGGCGTGTCGATGTTCAGCCGGAGCATCTCCGAGGGCTGCACGCCGGCGGGCTGGTTGAGCCCGTCGATCCCGGTGAGGAACACCGAGATCAGGTCGGCGCGCTGGATCCCGTCCTTGGTCGGGTTCGAGTCGGGGATGGTGGGGAACGCGCCCGGGTAGACCGCGTTCACCACGTGCGGCAGGATCGGGTCCTGCACCGCGCCCAGGAACTGCGCGTCATCCTTCGGCTTCGATCCGTTGAAGTAGTCCTTCACCCCGACGGGCACCACGACCTCGTTCACGAGCGGCATGCCCAGACGGGAGACCTGGACGTTCGCGCCGCTGTACGTGCGCGTCCCGTCGGCCTTCTGCACGGTCATGCTCGGACGCGACGCCGTCGTCCACACGCCGATCACGGAGCCCTCGCCGCGGACACGGAAGCGCGGCACCTGCAGCGCGATCGTGTTCACGTTGAAGCCCTCGAGCGTGTCGTCGGCGGTCTCGCTCAGGTCCCCCCCGTAGAGCAGGTCGAAGACCCGCAGGTCCAGGAAGAAGGGGTCGTCGGACTGGCCGACCCACGACGCCTGGCCGTCCTTGGTGCGGACGCCCGCGTCGAACAGGTTGCCGTTGTAGCCGGGCATCGACCCGACGC
>DASQKC010000081.1:0-25198 GCA_035630755.1 Actinomycetota bacterium
ACCCTGGTGACGGTCCAGCAGGGGACGTTCACCGTGTACCACGACAACTGCCACCCCCACGTCTACGAGGCCGGCGACGCGTTCGTCGAGCTCCCCTCGAGCGTGCACGTCGGTCGCAACGAGACCGGTGGCACCGTGAAGCTCGGCGTCGTGTTCACCAACGTGCCGATCGGCGGGAGCCCCCGGATCGACCAGCCGAAGCCGGCGGGCTGCGACGCGACCTGATCCACGAACGAAGGCCCGGGCAACCCCAGCCCGGGCCTTCGGCCTTCTCGAACACCGGCGTGGCGGGCAGACATCTAGCTCACCTGCACGGTCTGCGCGATGTTCGCCAAACGGACGCCCGCTACCGCCCCGTGACATCTCGCATCGAGCGCGGGAAGAACGTCCGCGAGAACGACAGCGCGCCGGATGGGATCATCCAGGGCATCACCCGAACCGAGAAGACGCCGGCGCGTACCGCCTCGTCCGCCTCCTTCAGCCGGCGGGCCTCCTCGACCGGCACGTTGAGGATGCTCAGACCGCGCAGCTCGCCGGCCGGGTCGCTCAGCGGCCCGCCGGCCAGCAGCGACCCCGCGTCATGGAGCGACGCGAGGTGCGCGAGATGCGCATCCTGGAGCGCGTCGGTGTTCGGCGTCGGCCCGCTGACGAGCAGCGAGATCGTGAACTCGTCGAACGTCATCTCAGCCATGTCTCTCCTTCACGCTCATGTCCCGGTTGTCGCGTCGGAGGGCGGCTTCCACCGGCGGTAGATGGGCAGCTCATCGTCCTCGGTGTATCCGGTCGCCACCGCTTCCTCGACCGAGCACGTGTAGTGGACGAGGCCGTACGGAGGCTCGCCCGGACGTGCGGTCACCGAGGGATGAGAAGGGGAGATCTGTTCGAGCCACCCGCGAGCCATGAACTCGCCGTGGTGGCCTCCGTGGTCGTCCCAGGGCTGTGCCGTGTGGAACGCGTAGCGCGCGTCCCGCGCCACCTCGCGCAGCTTCGGGCTCGTGTCTCGGAACGAGACGCACAGCAACCCGGCGGCGATCCATGGAGAGACCGGGTGCACGCGCGGAGAGCCGTCGAGACGGAGCGTCGCCTGGTACACGATCCGACCGTCCATCCGCTCCCGGGCGAAGGCGGCCAGATCCGGCTCGGCGTTCACGAACTCCGCCCAGGTGGCCACGACCGACGTAGCCTAGCCTGACCACCACAATAGGGAGGGTCCCATCGGGAAGCTGATCCAGCGCTCTTCCACGCGGACCGGGGTCGCGTAGTCGCGGCGATCGCCTCCGGTCGCCCGACCATCCGGTCGATGGCAGACTGTCGCCGTGGGCGAAGACGACGACCGCCCGGATTGCTGCTTCGACGAGTGGGCCGCGGCCAACGCCGAACGAGCCCGTCGTGGTGGCATCGCCGCGCCGGTGACCCGGGCGTTCGTCGAGGAGCTCGCGGCGGTCGGGCTGGACGGTCGTTCCGTCCTCGACGTGGGGTGCGGGACCGGCGATCTGGCACTCGCGGCCCTCGACCGAGGCGCGACGCGGGCGCACGGCATCGACCTGGGCGAGGGGGCGATCGGCAACGCGCGATCGCTCGCGGCAGACCGCGGACTCGCCGACCGCGCGACGTTCGAGGTGGGCGACGGCTCGACCGCCCCGCTGCCCCCGGCGGACCTCGTAGTCCTGCACCGCGTCGTGTGCTGCTACCCCGACGCGACAGGGCTCATCGACCACACGCTCGCGGTCGCGGGCGACGCCTTCGCGTTCTCGGCGCCGATCGACCGCGGGGTCGTCGGGTTCTGGAACCGCCGGCTCTCCTGGATGGAGAACCTGTGGTTCGGCCTCCGTGCGCGGAAGTTCCGGGGGTTCCGCACGTACATCCACGACCTGGACACGATCGACCGGACGATCCGCGCCGCCGGGTTCACCCGTCGCCGCCACGCCCGGAGCCGCGTCGTGTGGGAGCTCGCGGTCTACACCCGCTAGTTCGCGGTCACCTCAGCACCCGCCAGTCGGCCGGCGAACGCTGCGACCTTCTCGCGCCAGCCTTCCTGGAGCGGCCCCTTCAGGTCCATGACGTAGACCTTCTCCTCGTCGACGGGAACCATCCCCTTGTCTCGCAGCAGCTCGTGCATGATGGGGCGGACCCGCTGGAACCGGCAGATCTCCTCCTCGGTCGGCATCCGGCCCGTCCGCTTGTCCGGGCGGGGCGCCATCTCGGTCGTCAGCAAGGCGTACCTGGTGCCGGGCGGCAGCCGGAGCCTCTCCAGCAGACGGCGCATCGACTTGATCGGCTTACCCATACGACCGGGCGAGCTGAAGACGTACAGATCGGCGGGTGCTATCGCCCGTGGGTCGATATCGTGCACGTGGTGCACGTCGACCGTGATCCCCCGCTCGGCCATCGACTCGCGGAACGCGTCGGCGACCGTCGCGCCGTTCCCGAACTTCGATGCGTGGACGTATCCGATGTGCATGACGCACCTCCTCGATGGTCTCTGCCGTCACGGTGGCAGCCGGAGGGCTCCCGTGGCGGGGGCCAACGCCCCCCGTCCTGGGGGCCGGTCAGCAGGCATCCCTCGAGGCAAGGGAAGGGCGAGATGCTGACCATCCTCCTGTTGAAACGACGGGAGGGCCGCGGCGGCACCGATGAGCGGATCGAGGGCGGGGGGTAGGCTCAGCTCGGGTGCCTGCTCCACCCTCCCCCCGACGGGGCGCTGATCAGGTCCCGCGGTCGGCGCGGAGCGTGGACAGCACCGCATCGAGGAACGGATCGGCGCGCACCGTGTCGACGCCGAGGTGGTCGATCCCCTCGATCACGACGAACCGCGCGCCGGGGATCTCGGCGGCGGCCCGTCGGGCGTCACCGGCGAAATCCTCGTCACCGGCCGCCACGCAGATGCAGCACGGGAGGTCCCACGAGCCGAGGTGGTCCGCGACCGGTCCCTCGGCGAGCGCCGCGGTCCATGCCGCCCGCATGGCGACAGCGTCTTCGTCGAGATAGGCGGCACGGACCTCGTCCGGGTACCGCCCCGCCAGCCCCTCGAACGCTTCCACGATGGCGACGATGCCCTGCGTCCGGGAGGCGTCCATGGCCGCCGACACGATCCGGCCCAGAGGACCGTCGTCGCGGAGCCGGTACGGGTGTTGGCCGATCGTCACGAGCGACCGGACGCGGGCCGGTGCCCGGTCGACCACGCCGAACCCGAGCCGCCCACCCCACGAGATCCCGAGGATCGCCGCTCGGTCCAACTCGATCGCGTCGAGCACGGCGAGCACGTCGGCGCCCCGGAGGTCCGTCGTGTACGCCGCCGGGTCGTGCGGCGCGTCGCTCCCGCCGTGCCCACGGTGATCGATCCAGATCAGGCGGAGGACGTCGCGCGGGAGGGCACTGACGATGGGGGTCCGCCCGACCACCTCGATCGGGTCGAGGAACCCGCCGAGGACCGCGACTGGCACGCCCGGGCCGCCGTCGTCCCGGTAGCGGATCAGCGTCCCGTCGATCGGGTTCGCGACCCACGCGTCGGCGGCCATCTCAGGACAGGAGCCGGGCCATCGCGGCCCACTGCTCGCGATCGTCGTCGCGGAACGCGGTGGCCTGGCCCAGCGTCCGGGGACCGAGCGCCATGTTGTTCCCGGGCAACTGGCGGCGGATCTGCTCCAACTCGCGGACCGTGAACTCGCACGGGGCGTCGGTGGGGTCCACGTCGTAGAGCGCCGCGCCGTTCAGGCCGAGGATCTTCGCCTTCAGCTCGCGGGTGAGCTTCGGGTACCCGTAGCGCTCCTGGTACTCCTCGGTGATCTGGAACGCCTTCAGCATCCTGATCATCGGCTGGGGCGAGCCGTAGAACAGGCAGTCGGTCCCCCACAGGACGTTGTCCTCGCCCACGTAGCGCAGGAGCTTGCCGAGGAAGTGCGCGGCCTGGTCCGGGTAGCGCATCACGTACCACCACGACGACCCGATCTCGGCGTAGACGTTCTCGTTCGGCCCGATCCCCGTGCGCTCCATCGACCAGATGAGGCGGTTCACGCCCCGGTCGCGGGTCGCCGCGGTGTACGGCCCCTCGGGGACCTCGGTCTCGAACCCCGAGTGGTAGATGACGAAGTTCACGTCGGGGTGGCGCCGCGCCGCGGGTCCGACGTCGTCGGGGGTGCCGAAGGGGCTCCCGAGCGACAGGCCCTTGTGGATGCAGATCGTCGGCAGCCCGAGGTCCTTGGCCTTGCGGATGAACGGCTCGGCGAGCGGCGCACCCGGCCGGTCGCGGTCATCGAGGTACCAGCCGTTGCCGTCGCCCTCGAATGCCGCCGGGAAGTGCGTGAACGTCTTCCACGCGACGATCGGGTAGGTCCGCGCCGTCACCTCCATCGCGTCCAGCGCCGCGCGCGGCGTGCCGACGTTCGGCAGCGCCTGCCCGTGCAGGAGGATCCGCTCGTCCTGGCACAGGGCGAGCTGGGTCATCCGCGTGACGTCCATGATCTCGTGGGACTGCGGGCTCCCCTCGGGGAAGATCGGCAGCGCCGAGAGCACCAGCTTCTTCGTGTCCGAGCGGATGAACATCAGGTCGAGGAAGTGCTCGATCGAGTAGCACACCCGGGGGTCGTCTTCACCGCAGTGCTGCTGCGGGAACGCCTGGTAGAAGTCCTGCCCGTTGAGGACCGGGTTCAGGTGGTACTCGAGCAGGTGCCCCTGGATGTCGAACACGAACGCGTCCCAGTCGAGCTCGTCCTCGGCGGCCGGCGGCTCGACCGTCGCGCTCGGCGACACGTCGAGGTAGCCGCCCGGCGTCGTGGAGGTCGACGCGACCCGCTCCTCCTGGGTGCACGCGTTGAGGGCGAGCATCGTCGCGGCCGTGCCGCACGCCGACAGCAGGAACTGGCGCCGCGACATCCCCAGGTGGTCCGCCGTGTCGTCGCACAGCCGGCGGGCGCGCTGGACCGTCTCGCGGAGCACGGGCGGCAGCACGGGCTCGGGGTCGTATTCACCGTTCGAGCACGGCCCGAACTCGATCGGCAGCCCTGGGTCCTCGTCGGTCCAATCCATCGATGCGCTCATCCGCCACCCTACGTGCTGATCTGGGGTCAGCGAACGGGTTGCACCGCCCTCCCCGCGTTCGACGATCCCCTCCGAAGAGGGCGGACAAAGCGCCGCCGTCCCTCGGAAGGAGCCGCGACGATGACCGAGCCGTTCGACATGGCCTCGTGCAGCGGGGAGCCCGCAACCGCTTGACCCCCTACTGTGGCCGGCGCGGAAGCGAGATGCAGCGTGGGATCGGACACGTCGGGTCATGAACGAACGCGTGTCGCGGGCTGTCTACAGACGCACAAGCTTGTCCCGTGACGGCCACTCAAGGCAACTGGCCGCAACGACTGAACGCCACACAGTTGCATCTCTGCGAGGGATCGAACGATGATTCAGATCCCGGGCTGGCACCCGTCGGCCCGATCGAACTGGAGGCGTGGAGCGTGGTCAACGAACGTGACGAGATGCTCGAACAGAGCGCGACCCTGTACTTCGGGCCCTGGTACCGGCGGTCGCCGTTCTTCGATGCGACCAGGCGGGCGGGCTGCACCGCCTACGACATCTACAACCACATGTACATCCCGGGGTACTACGACGACCCGGTCAAGGAGTACTGGCTCCTGAACGAGGGCGTCACGATGTGGGACGTGGGCGTCGAGCGGACGGTCCAGGTCAGCGGCCCCGACGCCGACCGGCTGATCGACGCGATCACGTGCCGGGACCTGACGAAGTGCGCCGTGAAGCAGGGCAAGTACATGCTCGTGACGGCGCCAGACGGCTCGATCGTGAACGACCCGGTCCTGCTGCACGTCGACGAGAACGTGTGGTGGATGCAGCTGGCCGACTCCGACGCGGGGCTCTACGCGCTGGGGGTGGCCGCCGCCGGCGGCTACGACGCCGAGGTCTCGCTGCCCGACGTGCACCCGATGCAGGTCCAAGGACCGCTCTCGGCCAAGACGCTCGAGAAGCTCGTCGGACCCGCGATCTACGACATCAAGTACTACTGGACCGAACGGTTCGAGATCGACGGCATCCCGGTCGTGATCAGCCGGACCGGGTGGACCGCGGTGCCCGGGTTCGAGGTGAACCTGCTCGACGGCTCGCGCGGCGACGACCTCTGGAACGCCGTCCTGGCGGCCGGTGAGGAGTTCGGCATCAAGCCGGTCGCCCCGGTGGAGGCGCGCCGGATCGAGGCGGGGATCTTCAACTACGGCTCCGACATCACGCTCGGCGACACGCCGCTGCACGTGATGGGTCTCGAGCGGCTCGTCGAGGATCAGCCGCAGGACTACATCGGCAAGGCGGCGCTCGAGGAGCTCAAGCGCACCGGGGTCGACCGCAAGCTCGTCGGGATCGAGCTCGAAGGTGACGAGCTCCGCGCCGAGATGAGCCGGTTCTGGGACGTCTCCTCGGACGGGACGAGGGTCGGGCACATGACCGACGCGATCTGGTCACCGGGCCTGGAGAAGAACATCGGGTTCGTGTGGGTCCCGATCAGGCTCGCAGAACCTGGCAATCGCCTCGAAGTCGAGACCGAGCACGGCGACAAGATCGTCGGCACGACCGCGGCGATCCCCTTCGTGGATCCCCGCAAGGAGCGCCCCGCGGGTTCGCTCGCGAGCTGAGGACCATGGGGCGCCCGCTCCGCGGGCGCCCCTCCCCCTCACCGCGGCTTGGCGTACTCCGACATCTGCTCGGAGAAGTCGATCCCGACGTACGGCTCGTCGCCGCCGATCCAGGCGTCCTGACCCGGTTGGATCACGTAGGCATCGCCCGCCCCGAGCGTCGTCTCCGTCCCGTCCTCGGTCTGCACTATGAGCGACCCCGAGACGACGTAACCCTTGTGCAGGATCATGCACCGCTCGGTGCCGGCGATGGGCTTGACGTCGACCACCGCCACCCCGGCTCGAACCGAGCGCGACCGATCATCGTCCCCGCCACCGTGACCATCTCGGCCACCCCGTGGCCGAACGTGCGGGTCTCGTCGGCCTTGTCCAGGCTCTGGAACAGGTCAGGTCTTCGCGGCGACGTGCTCGGCGATCGCCGGGAGCACGTGCTCGCCGTACGCACGCAGGGTCTCGTCCTTGGCATCGTGCTGCAGGTAGACGGCGAACTGGTCGACACCCAGCTCGCGGAGCTCCAGCAGGCGGCGGATCTGCTCGTCCACCGGGCCGAGCACGCAGAACCGGTCGACTATCGTGTCGGGGACGAACGCCGTGTGCATGTTCCCGGCCTGGCCGTGCTGGTTGTAGTCGTACCCCTCGCGCCCGGCGATGTAGTCGGTGAGCGCGGCCGGCACGTCGGACCCCTCCCCGTAGCGCCCGACGATATCCGCAACGTGGTTGCCGACCATCCCGCCGAACCAGCGGGTCTGCTCACGCGCGTGCGGGAGGTCGTCGGCGACGTAGGCCGGCGCCGCGGTGCAGATGCGAACCTCGGACGGGTCGCGGCCCGCGGCCTCCGCGCCACGCCGGACCGCCGCGATGGTCCACGCCGCGATATCGGGGTCGGCCAGCTGCAGGATGAACCCATCGCCGACCCTGCCCGCCAGCTCGAGGGCACGCGGCCCGTAGCCCGCGACCCATACCTCGACGCGGCTCTTGCCCGCCCACGGGAACCGCAGGGTCGAGCCCTCGTAGTCGACCTCCCGGCCGTTCGCCAACTCGCGGATCACGTGGATCGACGCGTCGAGCGTGTCGATCGTCGAGGGGGACCCGTTCGTGACGCGCACCGCGGAGTCGCCGCGCCCGATCCCGATCACGGTCCGGTTGCCGAACATCTCGTTGAGCGTCGCGAACAGGCTCGCGGTGACCGTCCAGTCGCGCGTGATCGGGTTCGTGACCATCGGGCCGACCATCACGTTGCGGGTGTTCGCGAGGATCTGCGTGTAGATCGGGAAGGGCTCCTCCCACAGGATGTGGCTGTCGAAGGTCCACACGTGGCTGAAGCCGTAGGTCTCGGCCCGCACGGCCAGGTCCACGACCCGCGCGCTCGGCGGTGTGGTCTGCAGCACGACGCCGATGTCCACGTCCGCCTCCTCAGGTCAGGTACTGCGAGAGGCCGCGCCGCACGAACCGTCCGTGCCCCGTGTGACCCACGTACGTGTCGTCCTCGATCACGACCGCGCCGCGCGACAGCACCGTGTCGACCTTCCCGTCGATCTCGAACCCCTCGTACGCCGAGTAGTCCATGTTCATGTGGTGCTTGGCGTCGACGCCGATCGTCGTGTGCCCCGCCGGATCCCAGATCAGGATGTCGGCGTCGGACCCCGGCGCGATCACGCCCTTCGTGGGGTACATCCCGAACATCCGGGCCGGCGTCGTCGCGCAGGTCTCGACCCACCGCTCGAGCGTGATCTCCCCCGCCACGACCCCCTGGTAGAGCAGCTCCATCCGGTGTTCGACCCCGCCGATCCCGTTCGGGATCTTCGAGAAGTCACCGAGGCCGAGCTCCTTCTGGTCCTTGAAGCAGAACGGGCAGTGATCCGTGCTCACGACCGCGAGCTCGTTGGTGCGCAGGCCCCGCCACAGGTCGGCCTGGTGGTTGCGGTGGTCGTGCGGCGAGCGGAGCGGCGTCGAGCACACCCACTTCGCCCCCTCGAACCCGGGCCGCGCGAGGGTCTCCTCGAGCGTCAGCCACAGGTACTGCGGACAGGTCTCGGCGAAGACGTTCCGGCCTGCGTGCCGCGCGGCCGCCACCTCCTCGAGCGCATCGCCGGCCGACATGTGGACGATGTAGAGCGGGACGTTGCCCGCCACGTGCGAGAGCACGATCGCCCGGTGCGTCGCCTCGGCCTCGAGGGCGGACGGCCGGGTGTACCCGTGGTGGACCGGATCGGTGTCGCCGCGCGCGAGCGCCTGCGCGATCAGCACGTCGATCGCGATGCCGTTCTCGGCGTGCATCATGATCATCGCGCCGCACTCGGCGGCCGTCTGCATCGCCCGCAGGATCTGTCCGTCGTCGCTGTAGAACACGCCGGGGTAGGCCATGAAGAGCTTGAAGCTCGTCACGCCCTCGTGTTCGGTGAGGTAGCGGATCGACTTCAGCGAGGCCTCGTCGACCCCGCCGATGATCTGGTGGAACCCGTAGTCGATCACGCAGTTGCCCTCGGCCTTGCGATGCCACTCGGCCAGGCCCGCCTGGACGTCTTCCCCCGTGCGCTGGACCGCCATGTCGACGATGGTCGTGGTGCCGCCCCACGCCGCCGCCCGCGTGCCGCTCTCGAACGTGTCGGAGGCGAAGGTCCCCCCGAACGGCAGCTCCATGTGCGTGTGGACGTCGATCCCGCCCGGGACGACGTACTTCCCGGTGGCGTCGATGACCCGGTCGAACGTCGGCGCGGCCTCTGCGAAGAACCCCCGCGCCGCGACCGCGGCGATCGTCTCGCCGTCGATCATGACGTCGGCCTCGGCCAGGCCGGTCGCCGAGACGACCGTGCCGCCCTCGATGAGCGTGCGGGTCATCCTCCTCGCCTCCTCAGCGGGCCACGATGTCGTCGTACGCGTCGGGGCGCCGGTCCCGGTAGAACGCCCATCGGTCGCGCACCTCGCGGATCTTCCCCAGGTCGAGGTCGCGCACGATGAGCTCGGGCTCGTGCGCGTCGCCGACGTCGCCCACGAACCGACCCTCCGGGTCGACGAAGTAGCTCTGCCCGTAGAAGTCGTTGTCGCCGAGCGGCTCGATGCCCACGCGGTTGATCGCCCCGACGTAGTACATGTTCGCGACGGCCGCCGCCGGCTGCTCGAGGCGCCATAGGTACTCGCTCAACCCGCGGTGCGTGGCGCTGGGGTTGAACACGATCTCGGCGCCGTGCAGCCCGAGGATCCGCCAGCCCTCGGGGAAGTGCCGGTCGTAGCAGATGTAGACGCCGACCATGCCGACCGCCGTCTCGAACACCGGGTACCCGCCGGTGCCGGGCGCGAAGTAGAACTTCTCCCAGAACCCCTGGACCTGCGGGATGTGCTGCTTGCGGTACTTGCCGAGGTAGGAGCCATCGGCGTCGATCACCGCCGCGGTGTTGTGGTACAGGCCGGGCTGCACCAGCTCGTACATCGGCAGCACCATCACCATCCCGAGCTCCTTGGCCACGCTCTGGAAGCGCTGCGTGGTCGGCCCGTCGGGGATCGGCTCGGTGTAGCTGTAGTACTCGGCGTCCTGCACCTGGCAGAAGTAGGGGCCGTAGAACAGCTCCTGGAAGCAGATGACCTGCGCGCCCTCCGCCGCGGCCTCCCGGGCGGCCTCCTCGTGTTTGTCGGTCATCTTCTCCTGGGTCCCGGCCCAGTCGGTCTGCAGCAGCGCGGCCCTCACGATGTTGGACACGTCGGCTCCCCGTGTTCGCTCGTCCTCGTCCCGGCCTCCGATGCTAGTGCGGCGCGGTCGATCGTGCGCTCAGCCCGCGATCAGCCACACGACGAACGCCGCGATCACGATCACCAGCACGACCAGGACGATCGCGGCGGCGCGGCGCTGGGGCCGCTCCCCGCGCGGCGGCGGCTCCGGGACCATGAACGGGTCGTCGAACCGCCCTCCGCCGTGGTTCGGCTGCCGGGCGGGTCCTTGCCGATAGGACATAGGTCGATCCTACGTCAGGTCGCGAGCGACGCCGCGACGACCTCCGTGATCGGCCACGCGCCCTCCGAGGTGTTCGCGATGACCGTATGGGTGACGCCCGTCGCGGGGTCGTGGACGCTGCGGAACGAAGCGCCGGCATCGAAGCCCTCCAGGTACGGCACGTCGCGGTCCTGCCGGATCCAGAACCCCATCCCGTAGCGGCGCTCCTCCACGGGCTCGTCGCTGCGGGGACGGACCATCTCCTCCACGCGTGCAGGCGGCACGAGCCGGCCGTCGAACAGGGCCCGCCAGAACGTGGCCATGTCCGCCGCCGTCGTGTACGCGCCGCCGTCGCCGTTGCCGCGCACGGGGAGGTGCATGACGTTCGAGCGCAGACCCTCCTCCTCGAGATAGCCGATGGCGACGTCGCCGGCGAGCGCGTCGGTCCGGAGGTAGGCCGTGCTCGTCATCCCCGCCGGGTCGAGGGCCCGCGCCTGCACGAGGTGGTGGAACGGCACGCCCGCCGCGCGCTCCGCGAGCAGCGCCAGCACGACGAAACCGCCGTTGTTGTAGGCGAAACGCTCCCCCGGCGGGAACGACGTGGGGTAGCCGTCGAGCTCGGGGACGAACGCCTCAGTGGTCGCCAGCACGTGGACGGGCTGCGTCATGACGTAGTCCGTGATCGCGCCGCCCGGGGCGTCCTCGTCGAGGTAGTCCCCGATGCCGGATCGGTGCGCCAGCAGGTGCTCGACGGTGACGGCGTCGTCGATGAGGGGGACGTCGGTGCCCAGCAGCGAGCGGGCCGTCGTGTCGTAGGAGAGCGTGCCGTCCTCGATGAGCGAGACCGTGACCAGCGCGGTGAACCCCTTCGAGCCGCTCGCCATCGCGAACCTCGTCGCGGCCGTGTTCGCGACGCCGTGCGCGCGGTCGGCCATGCGGTAGGCCACCGCGAACGGGACCTCGCCGTCGCGATCCACGCGCACGACGCCGGAGAACGACGTCGCCGTCGCGACCTCCTCCACGCGTGCCGCCAGCTCGTCCACGGGCCCGACCCTACCGTCGACGGCGGTAGGCTGGGCCGCGATGGCGTTCAGGGGATGGAAGGCCGAGGCGCTCGAGTTCTTCGAAGGCCTCGAGGTCGAGAACACGAAGGCGTACTGGGAGCGCAACAAACACGTCTACACCGACCTCGTCCGGGCGCCGATGGAGGAACTGCTCGCGGAGCTCGCGCCGGTGTGGGGCGAGGGCAAGATCTTCCGTCCGTACCGCGACGTCCGGTTCAGCAAGGACAAGTCGCCGTACAAGACGGCGATCGGGGCGACGATCGGCGAGGGCTACGTCCAGGTCGACGCCGAGGGTCTGTCGGTGGGGAGCGGGATGTGGGAGATGGCCGCCGATCAGCTCGAGCGCTACCGGGCGTCGGTCGACGACGACACCGCCGGGGCCGACCTCGAGGCGCGGATCGCCGAGGCGCGGTCGGCCGGCCTCGACGTCCGGGGGCACGACGAGCTGAAGACCGCGCCCCGCGGCTACCCGAAGGATCATCCCCGCGTCGAGCTGCTCCGGTACAAGGGCCTCATCACGTGGCGATCGTGGCCGGCGGCCGCGTGGCTCGGCACCGCGCGCGCCAAGGATCGCATCGTCGGCGCCTTCGAGGGCGCCCGACCCATCGTCGACTGGCTCGCGGCCAACGTGGGCCCGTCGACGGCGCCGTCCCGCTGAGGGGTTCCCCGGCCGGTCGGCCTGTCGGCGGCCAGGCCTAGACTTCCATGATGACCTGCACCGTCTGCGATGCCCCGCTCCCCGAGGGCGCCCGGTTCTGCCCGAACTGCGGCGCGGTCGTCGCGGACTCCCTCGGCACCCAGGAGCGCAAGGTCGTCACGGTCTTGTTCGCGGACCTCGTGAACTCCACGGGGCTGGCGCAACGGCTCGACCCCGAACGCTCGCGGGAGGTCCTCGGCCAGTTCTTCGACGCCGCCACCGAGGAGCTGCGGGCGCTCCGGGGTCGGCCGGAGAAGTTCATCGGGGACGCGGTGATGGCCGTGTTCGGGCTCCCGACCGTGCACGAGGACGACGCGCTGCGCGCGGTCCGGGCGGGCATGGCGATCCGCAACCGGCTCGACCGGATGTGCGACGACGTGGCGCTGCCCGAGCCGCTCGAGGTCAGGATCGGCATCGAGACCGGTGAGGCGGCCACCGGCCTAGGACCGGCCGGACAACTGCTGGTCACCGGGAGCGTCGTGAACGCCGCCGCGCGCCTGCAGACGGCGGCGGGTCCCGGCGAGATCCTCGTGGGCGACACCACCTTGGCGCTCACACGGACCGCGGTCACGTACGGGGACCGCCGCGAGGTCGCCGCCAAGGGCTTCGACGCCGACCTCGGCGCCTCGCCCGCCGACGGTCTGAGCACCCGCTCGGCGCGCCGCACGATCCCGTTCGTCGGCCGGACGAGCGAGCTCACGATCCTGGGCGAGAGCATCGCGCGCGTGACCGCCACCCGTCGGCCGGTCCTGGTCACCATCCTCGGTGAATCGGGCATCGGGAAGACGCGGCTGGCCGACGAGGTGACCGCGGGGCTCGACGACGACGTCCAGGTGCTCAGCGGGCGGAGCCGTTCCTACGCCGACGAGACCACGTTCGCGCCGGCGGCGGCGATCGTGGCCGACCTGGCGGGGGTCGACGAGGCCGATGACGCGGCCGTCGCGCACCGCAAGCTCCACGCGCTGCTCGACACGACGGGCGGTGGGCCGGGTGCCGACGCCATCGTCGATCGCCTGTCCCTCCTGCTGGAACGGATCGATCGCCGTGACGAATCCGCGTACGTCTCCGACGTTCACGCGGGGTTCATCGCGCTGATCGACACGCTCGCGGCCGCTCGACCACTGGTCCTGGTGTTCGACGACGCGCACACCCTGAAGGCGCCGATGCTCGACCTCATCGAGCGGCTCGGCGTCAAGGCGCACGACGGCCGGCGCCAGGCGATGATCATCGCGTTGGGACGCGCCGATCTGCTGCGCGACCGGCCCACGTGGGGATCGCACGCCGCGAACGCGGTGCTGCTGCGGCTCGACCCGCTGACGACCGCGGAGTCGATCGACCTGGTGCGCAAGGCGGCCGGCGTCCGGATCGACGACTCCGCCGCCGCCACGATGGCCGAGCGGGCGGGCGGGAACCCCTTCTTCATCATCGAATCCACCGGCATGCTCCTGCCCGGCGCGGGGTCGGCCGAGGGGCAGCCGCTGCCGCCGACCGTCCGCGCGGTGGTGTCCGCGCGCCTCGACGCCCTCCCCTCGCGGTTGCGTGAGCTCGCGCGCCGGGCCGCGGTGTTCTTCGTGTCGTTCGATCTGGACGAACTCCGGACGATCGACCCCGACGCGACCGCGGCCGAGATCGAGGAGCTCATCGAGGCCGAGATCGTGGTGCCGGACACCGGCGCCGGACCGCCGCACTGGCGCCTGCGGCACTCCACCCTGAAGGACGTCGCGTACGCCAGCCTGCCCAAACGCGAGCGCGCGCGGCTGCACGAGATCCTCGCCGACCGGCTGCTGGAGCACGACCATCCGTCGTGGGCGGCCGAACACCTCGAGATGGCCGCGGCCGCCTCGCTCGACATGGACCCCGAGGATCGCTCGCTCGCGGATCGGGCCGCCGACGGGCTGCTCGGTGCGGGCGACCGGTCGCGCCGCCGCGTCGAGAGCCGGTCCGCGGTCGACTACTACGAGCGGGCGCTCGACCTGGCGGGACCCGAGGAGGGGTGGGGCGTCCGGGAGGCGCGCGCGTTGGCGGGCAAGGGCGAGGCTCACTACTGGCTGGGCGAGTACCCGGCCGCCACCTCGACCCTGCGCCGCGCGGTCGCGCTGGGCGAGGAGCACGACGATCCGTTCACGCTCGCCCTCGCCCTGCGGTTCCTCGGCGATATCGCGATCAACGTCGACGCCGACCTCGACGGCGCCGAGGCGCTGCTGGACCGTTCGCTCGAGGCGGCCGAACGGCTCGGGGATCCCTGGGCGATCGCGCGCACCCTCCTGTTCGCCGGCTGGGTGCCGTGGACCCGGCACCGGTACGACGACGCCGAGGTCATCTGGCAACGCGCGCTCGCGACCGCCGAGCCCGACGACGGCTGGGCGCGCGTCCGCGCGCTCAACTCGCTCTCGATCAACCGCACCGGCGGCCCGGGCGAAGACTCCGACCTGCTCAAGGAGGCGCTCGCCATCAGCGACGAGGCGAGCGACCTGGCGCGTTCGATCGGCGATCCCTTCAGCATCGCGATGACGACCGTGCAGCGGGCGCGCGTGCTCGAAGACCTGGATCGCGGCGAGGAGTCGATCCCCTGCCTCGACGACGCCATCGAGATCTTCGAGGAGCTCGGGGCGCGCTGGGAGACCGGTGACGCGCTCGCCGAGCGGGGCATCGTGCACCGCGACCTCGGTCGGCTCGACGAAGCCGAGGAGGACCTGTGGCGCGCCGTGCGCATCTCCGAGGAGCTGGGCGAGCGCCAGCTCGCCACCTGGACGTGGGGGGCGCTCGCCAAGGTGGCCGAGCGGCGCGGCGATGAGGAGGAGGCGGCGGCGCGGCGGCGCCGGGCCGAGGAAGCCGTCGAGGCGTTCCGGCGGCCCGCCGAGGTCGACGCCACGGGCGGCTAGCCGGTCACAGGTACCGGTTGGCCCGCATCCACTTCATCGCGAACCCGCCCCAGGCGGGTGGGATGTAGAACGTCACGAGCCGGTACAGGAGCGCCGTGGAGGCGGCCGCCGCCTGCGGCACCCCGATCGCGATCAGCCCGGCGGTCATGGCCGCCTCGAACACACCCACGCCGCCGGGGACCGGCATGAAGCCCGCGAACAGGCACACGAACGTGTTCACGAGGATCAACTCGGCGAACGAGGCCGACCGCCCGAACGCCGCGAGGCAGACGCCCAGGATGATCGCCTGCAGCACCTGCGTGCCCAGGTTCCCGGCGAGCAACGCGCCGAGCTTGCGGGGGTGCCGGAGCACGCGGAGGGCGTCGCGCCCGTCCGCCGCGCCCTGCCGCAACCCATCGAGGAACCGCCGCCCGAAGCGCCGCACACGCGGGATCGCCAGGGCCACCCCGACCGCGAGCAGGAGCAACACGACGCCGATGACGATCGCGCGCCAGTCGATCGCCTGCCCCGATCCCGAGCCGGACGACGATCCCCCGGAGCCGAACAGGTGCAGCGACGCCAGCCCCGAGACGGTGATCAGGATGATCAGCGTCAGCTGGACGGCGAAGCCGACGACGCTGTCGATCACGCCGATCGAGACGGCGCCGGCCGCCTTCACGCCCACCCGCTCGAAGAACCGGACCTCCAGGGCGACGCGCGCCGCCGAGCTCGGCACGGCCAGGGCGATGAACTGGATGCCGTACTGCAGCATCAGGACGGGGAAGAACCCGACGGGGGCCAACGTCGCCCCGCGGGTGGACACGGCTTGCGGGAACGCCACGAAGGGGCTGATCGCCAGGGCGAGGATCACCTCGGTCGTCCCGGCGGACCGGAACTCGTCCACGATGTTCGAGAGCCCGACGTCCGCGATCGCGGACACGAGGGTGTACGCGATCAGCCCGAGGATCGCGAGCTTCAGGATCGAACCCCACGTCACCCGGCGGAGCTGCTCGAGGTCCGGAGGTGCGCTCCCGGTCTCCTGTTCGGCGAGGAGGCGCAGATCGTCGAGGTCCCAGCCACGCCGCTTCACCTCGTGCGCGACGGCGGGGTCCATCGCCGCGCGCTGCAGGTACGGCAGGGCGCGTTCGAGCGCCTCGGGGCCGAGCACCCGCGCGGCCACGTCCACCGCGGGCTCGCGGCCGACCAGCAGCGCCGTCACCACCAGCACCTGCGCGGCGTCGGCGTCCAGACCGCGACCCTCGACGCCCATCGCCGCATCCGAGAAGTCGCCGACGGCGACGGAGCCGTCGGCCCGGAGGACGAGCGAGCCCGCGTCGACGCGCCCCAGCGCCACGCCGATCGACGCCATCCGCCGGAACGCGCGCCAGGTCGCCTCGACGGTCGCCTCGTCGATCGCGTCGGCGTCGAGGGCATCGAAGGGACGCCCGTCGGCGTCGAGGACCAGGACGGCGTCCCCCTCGGCCGCCACGCCGGCGGCGATCACCGGCATCACCGGGACCCCGCCGCGCTCCGCGTAGAGCGAGACGAGCGACTCGGCCTGCACCTGCTGCCACCCGCTGCCGAACTTCGGCGAGGCGCCGCGCAGCCGGAGCGACGACCACGTGGACGCGATCAGCTGGCCGTTGCGGGCGTCGCGTCCGAAGATCTTGATCCGGAGCGGCCGGCCCTCCGGCGTGCGGCCGAGCATCGTCGCGACCCCCCGGGCGTCGAGCGGCCCCGGCGCCAGGTCGACGGCCTGGACGCCGAGGTCCGCCAGCGCGTCGGCGACCTCGCTCGGCGTGAGCCGCCCGCCCGGTGAGCCGAACAGCAGGTGCGCCGTGGCCGCGCCCGCGAGGCCGAGCAGGACCCCGGCCACCGTGCCGAGCAGGGCGCCGGCGCCGAGCGCCACGGTGGCGAGCACGCCGAGCACCAGGATCCATCGTCCGAACCGGCGCAGCGGCTGCGACAGGTGGGGAGCGGCGGTGGCGATGAGGGCGGTCGCGATGGCGACCCGGACGCCCAGGTACGCGGCGTGGTCGCCAGCGGGATCGAGCCAGTCCGTCAGCGCCGCCCCGAGGTCGGTCCCGGTCGTCGCGGCGAACCCGGCGAGGTAGACGATCGTCGCCACGAGCCCCACGACCATGTCGCGGCCGATCCGGAGCCGGGACCGCGCCACGACCGTCGCCGTCAACAGGACGACCGGCCAGATGAGCAGGACGTCGTACGCGACCTCCCACACGCCCCCGAACAACCCCGGGACCGCGGCCGCCAGGTTCGCCGCGGCGGTGTCCAGGGCCGTCGCGTCCGGCGCGGGGACGGTGCCGAGCGCCGCGGCGATGAGGGTCCCGAGCAGCAGGAAGACATCGGAGGGACGGCGCGCGCGGGGGGCGTCGCTGGCCGAGGAGAAGATCCGGATCGTGGTGCGCCGGCGTTCGCGCTGCGGACGGCGGGCCGGTGCCTCGACGCTCACGGGCCGAAGGGTACACCGGCGTCCCGCGCCACCCGATCACCGCTCCCCGCCGCCGACCCGGCCGTAGGATCGGACGATGGCGGCGATCGCCGTGGCGCTCGAGGTCGGGAGGAAACGCACGTTCGCGACCGCGCTCGAGTGGCCCGGCTGGTGCCGCCCGGGCCGCGACGAGGACGCCGCCCTCGAGGCGCTCGCGGTCTACCGTCCGCGGTACGCCGCGATCCTCCGCGCGGCGCACCGCCGCGTCCCGGGCGCCGGCGACCTCGAGGTGCTCGAGCGGCTCCCCGGATCGGCCACGACGGACTTCGGCGCGCCCGGCGCCCCACCGGCCGCCGACGCGGCGCCGGTCACGTCACGCGACCTCGCGCGGTTGACGGCGATCCTCGAGGCCTGCTGGGACGCGTTCGACGCGGCCGTGACGACTGCGCACGGACGCACGTTACGGACGGGACCTCGAGGTGGCGGCCGCACGCTCGACGGCATCGTCGAGCACGTCACCGGTGGCGAGCGCTCCTACCTCGGCGCGCTGGGTGGATCGGCGAGGGATCCGTCCACCCACGGGGAGGTCCGGCGCGCGTTCATCGCCGCGCTGGGGCAGCGGGCGCGGGGCAAGCTCCCCGACGTCGGGCCGCGCGGCGGTGCCCGGTGGTCACCGCGCTTCGTGACGCGCTACACCGCCTGGCACACGACCGATCACCTGTGGGAGATCGAGGACCGCGCGGTCGCGGGCTGACGGTCAGACGGCGCGGAGCGCGGGCTGCGCCTCGCGGTGGTGCACCTCGCCCGGCAGGCGGACCACGAAGCGCGCCCCGCCGCCCGGCCGGTCCTCCACGTGCGCGGAGCCGCCGTGGAGCTCGGCGAAACGCTGGACGAGGGAGAGCCCGATCCCGACGCCCCCCCGCGCGGCCACGCCCTGACGGAAGGGCTGGAAGATCGCCACCTTGACCTCGTCGGGGACGCCCGGCCCCTCGTCTTCGACGATCAGGTCGATGCCGTCGTCGATCGGCACGACGTCGACGTGGATCGGCGTCCCCACCGTCGTGTGCCGCGCGGCGTTGTTGAGCAGGTTCTCGACGATGCGCTCGACCTTCGGCCCATCGACATCGACCTCGACCGGCGGGCCGTCCACGCGGACGGGATGCCCCGACAGCGTGGGCAGCTCCGAGGCGGAGCGGCGCGCGATCTCGGCCACGTCGGCCGGCTCGCGGTCGATCGTGAGCTGTCCGCGCCCGAGGCGGTCGAGGTCGAGGAGGTCGTCGATCAGGCGGGCAGCCTTCGTGCCCGCCTGCTCGATGACGCCGTACAGGTCCTCCATCTCGTCGTCGGTCAGTCCGAGGTCGCCCGCGCGTCGGATCGTCTGCATCGCGCCGAGGATCCCGGCGAGCGGTCCCTTCAGATCGTGCGCGACGGCGTGCAGCAAGGTGTCCTTCAGGTCGTTCTGCTGTCGAAGGTCACCGGTGAGCACCTCCTCCTCGGCGAGGAGCTCCCCCATCTTCGCGCCCTGCCGGCGCATCGATTCCTTCAACGCCGAGAGCAGCCACACCGTCAGCATGAAGACGCACAGCCAGACGACGGCGTTCCACGAGGGGATCCCCGCCTCCCCGTCGATGATGTCGGCCGCCTGGGCCGCGACCGCCGCGATCCCCGCCATCACGACGCCCGCCAGCCGTCCCGCGTTCCACGTGACGAGCATCACTGGCATCAGGAACAGGGCGGCGAGGACGATCTCCGACCCGGTGAAGTGGTCGACGATGGCGACGACCACCACGAACGCCACACCGAGCACCAGGCACAGAGCGGGTGCGATGCCTCCGAAGAACCCATCCAGCGGAGAATCGCCGGCGCGGTCCGGTTCCGGTCGTCGTGGTCCCACGGAGGAGACGTCGGCCGCCGGAAGTCCTACCTTGAGCCGGGTAGGCCGCGTGGCCCCGCCGCGGCCCGGCTCAGCCCGCCCCGAGCAGTTCCCCCAGGGCCCGGAACGCGCGTCCCCGGTGGGAGATCCGGTCCTTCTGCGCGTCGGTGAGCTCGGCCATCGTCACGTCCCACCCGACCGGCACGAAGGCGGGGTCGTACCCGAAGCCGCCGGCGCCGCGCGGCACGGTGACCAGGGTTCCCTCGCACACGCCCTCGGCGTGACGCGCGGCTCCACCGGGCTCGGCGAAGGCGGCCACGCACCGGTAGCGCGCGGTGCGTCCGCCCGCGGGGACCCCTCTGATCGCGGTCAGCATCGTCCGCAGGTTCTCCTCGTCGGTGGCGTCCTCGCCGGCGTAGCGGGCGCTGCGCGGTCCCGGCGCCCCGCCGAGGGCGTCCACCTCGATCCCGGAGTCGTCGGCGATCGCCGGCAGGTCCAGGGCTCGCGCGACCGCCGTCGCCTTCAGCATCGCGTTCTCGAGGTACGTCGCGCCCGTCTCCTCGACGTCGGGGACCTCCGCCGCCACGGGGTCGCGGAGCGTGATCCATCGCACGGGCCAGCCGGCGCAGATGCGGCCCAGCTCTCGGATCTTGTGCTCGTTGCGGGTGGCGAGGACGAGCGTGGGCGGGAACGACATCAACCGAGCGCCGCGCGCTGGATCCTCGACAGGTCGGCGATCCCCGTCGCCGCCAGGTCCAGCATCGCGTCGAGCTCGTCGCGACGGAAGGGCGCGCCCTCCGCGGTGCCCTGCACCTCGACCATCGTCCCCGCGCCGGTCATCACCACGTTGCAGTCGACCTCGGCGCCCGCGTCCTCCTCGTAGCAGAGGTCGAGCACCGGGGCGCCGCCGACGATCCCGACCGACACCGCCGCCACCGAGTCGCGGAGCGCCGCCTCGAGGCCGAGCGCCCGCAGCGCCAGGGCGAGCGCGACGTACCCCCCCGTGATCGACGCGGTGCGCGTGCCCGCGTCGGCCTGCAGGACGTCGCAGTCGACGGTGATCGTCCGCTCGCCGAGCGCGGCGAGGTCGGTGACGCTCCGCAAGGACCGGCCGATGAGCCGCTGGATCTCCTGGGTCCGCCCGCCGGGCCGGCCGCGGTTCACCTCGCGCGGCGCGCGCTCGGACGTGGAGGCCGGGAGCATCGAGTACTCCCCCGTGACCCACCCCTCGCCGGTGCCCCGCTTCCAGCGAGGCGCCTCCTCGGCCACGCTCGCCGCGCAGAGCACGCGCGTCTTGCCCATCGAGAACAGCACGGACCCGGCCGCCCACTCCTGGAACCCGATCTCGTAGGTGACGGGGCGGAGGTCCTCGGGAGCGCGGCCGTCGGGCCGGCTCACGAACCGACCTCCCACTGGTCGTCCGGGATCGCCACGTCGATCGCGCCGTCGAAATGGTGCGTCGCCTGCTCGAGCGACGTGCCGGGGTCGAGGTCGGGGGTGATGTGCGTCAGCACCAGCCGGCGCACGTCGGCTTCCGCCGCGTGCTGGGCTGCCTCGCTGGCCGACAGGTGGAAGAACGTCGACTCCTGGTGGTCCTGGTACGTGGCCTCGCACAGGAACAGGTCGGCGCCGCGCGCCAGCTCGACGGCGTTCTCGCACGGCCCGGTGTCGCCGGTGTAAGCCAGGACGTGGCCGCCGGCCTCGATCCGGTACCCGAGCGAGTACACGCCGATGTGGGTCATCTCGTACGCCGACACCCGGAACGGGCCCACCTCGAAGGTCCGGCCGTGCGCCAGCCCGTCGAGAGCGTAGGCCTCCGACATCACGTCGCGTCCGGACTCGGACACGAGCATGCTCGCCGACTCCATGAACCCCTCCGGCGAGTAGAACGGCAGGCCGGGCGATCCCATCTGGCCGTAGTGCCGCGCGTAGAAGTGCGGGATCACGTCGAGGAAGTGGTCCGCGTGCCCGTGCGTGATGAGCATCGCGCCGATGTCGGCCACCGCGATGTGCTCCTGCAACCGCGCGAACGTGCCGGTGCCGGCGTCCAGCCACAGATGGAACCCGTCGTGGCTCAGCAGGTAGCCGCTGCATTGACCGTTCACGCCGGGCCAGGTCCCGTGCGAGCCGAGCACCGTGAGCCTCACGAGGCGACCCCCACGGCGACCGACACGACCTCGTCCACCGGATGGCCCAGGAACAGGTCGGCGAGCGCCGTGAAGCGGTCGGAGTCACCCGTGGTGAGGAACCGGTGCCCTGCCGGCGCACCGGGCGGCGCGGCCGCGCCGGTCCGCGCCAGCTCCGCGGCCACGTCCCGCGCCGTCTCCTCCGCCGAGGACACGAGCAGGACGTCGGGCCCGAGCTCGTGCCCCAACAGGTCCGCGATGAGCGGATAGTGCGTGCATCCCAAGATCACCGTATCGACGCCTCCTGCCTGTAGCGGAGCAAGATACCCTCGCGCGGCGCTCCGTAGCTCGTCGCTCGACGTGTCGCCCCGCTCGATGTGCTCGACGAAGACGGGGCACGCGGCCGCGTGGAGCGTGACGGCCGACCCCAGCGCGCGCTGGTAGGCGCCGGTCGCGATCGTGGCCTCGGTGCCCAGGACGCCCACCACGCCGTTGCGGGTGGCTGCCACGGCGGCCCGCGCGCCGGGGTTCACGACCCCGATCACGGGCACATCGTGGGCGGCCGCGATGTCGCCGATGGCGGACACCTCCACCGAGTTGCACGCCACGACGAGGAGCTTGACCCCCCCGTCCACGAGGGACCCCGCGAGCTCCATCCCGAAGGTCCGGATCTGCTCGACCGGCCGCGGCCCGTATGGGAACCGCGCGCCGTCACCCAGGTAGAGGAGGGATTCGTCGGGCACGTGCGCCATGATCGCACGGGCGACCGTCAGCCCGCCGACGCCCGAGTCGAACACACCGATCGGCCGGGGGTCGCTCACGCGGCTACCACCACAGCGAGGCCTCCACGCCCTTCTCGGCCGTCGCCACGTCCTCGGCCCACGCCTGGGTCGACAGGTACTTCCAGCCGCCGTCCGGCAACAGGCAGACGACGTCGCCCCGGTCGATCTCGGCGGCCACGCGCTGCGCGACGTGGAGCACCGCGCCCGACGAGATCCCGGCGAACACGCCCTCGCGCGCCGTGAGCTCGCGGGTCGCCCGCAGCGAGTCCGACGAGTTCACCAGGAACTTGCGGTCGATCTGGGCGGGATCGAAGATCGGCGGGACGAACCCCTCGTCGAGCGACCGCAGGCCGTAGACGAGGTCGCCGAGCTCGGGCTCCGCGGCGACGACCCTGATCGACGGATCGTGCGCGTGCAGCGCCCGGCCCGTCCCGGTGAGCGTGCCGCCGGTGCCCATGCCGGCGACGAAGTGCGTCACCTGGGGGAGGTCGCGGATGATCTCGGGCCCCGTCCCCTGCTCGTGCGCGAGCGGGTTGGCCGGGTTCCCGTACTGGAACGGCATGTAGTAACGCTCGTCGGCCGCCAGCGCGCGCGCGACCTCGATCGATCCGTTCGTGCCCTTCGCCCCGTCCGAGAACACGATCTCGGCGCCGAACAGCCGGAGCAAGCCGATGCGCTCCTCGCTCGCGTTGTCGGGGATGACGACGGTGAGCGCGTACCCCTTGCGGCGCGCGACCATCGCGAGGGCGATCCCGGTGTTCCCGCTCGTGGGCTCGAGGATGGTCCGTCCCGGCGTGAGGTCGCCCGCGGCCTCGGCCACCTCCACCATCTTCAGCGCGATCCGGTCCTTCGTGGAGCCGGTAGGGTTGTGACCCTCGAGCTTGGCCCAGATGTGCACGCCGGGGTTCGGCGACATCCTGCCGATGCCCACGAGCGGCGTGTTCCCGATGGCATCGAGGATCGAGTCGTACCGCACGGGGTCGGAGTCTACCCAGCGCCCGATGCCAGACCGCTCACGCGTCGTCGCGCCACGAGAGCAGCACCTTGCCGGCCTGGCCGGAACGGACCGCCGCGAAGGCCGCCTCGTGGTCGGACGCGGGGAACCGGTGCGTGATGACGGGGGTCACGTCGAGCCCGGACTCCAGCATGACCGTCATCATGTACCAGGTCTCGTACATCTCCCTGCCGAAGACCCCCTGGATCGTGAGCATGTCGTGGATCACGGCGTTCCAGTCGATCGCGAAGGGGGCGTCGGGGAGGCCCAGCAACGCGATCCGTCCCCCGTGACACATCGCCGCCACCATGTCCTGCACCGCGTCGGGGTTCCCGCTCATCTCGAGCCCGACGTCGAACCCCTCCTTCATCCCGAGGTCGCGCGCGGTATCCGCGATCGACGTGCGCCGCACGTCGACCGCGCGGGTCGCCCCCAGCTTCGTCGCGAGCTCGAGCCGGAACGGGTTCACGTCGGTGACGACGACGTGGCGCGCCCCGGCGTGCCGCACCACCGCGCACGCCATGAGCCCGATCGGCCCCGCCCCGGTGATCAGGACGTCCTCCCCGAGCACGGGGAACCGCAGGGCCGAGTGCACGGCGTTGCCGAACGGGTCGAAGATCGCGGCCACGTCGCGATCGATCGCGCGGTCGTGGTGCCAGACGTTGGTCATCGGCAGCGCGATGTACTCGGCGAACGCGCCGGGCCGGTCGACCCCCACGCTCGAGGTCTGCGCGCAGAGGTGCCGGCGGCCGGCCATGCAGTTGCGGCACCGTCCGCACACCACGTGGCCCTCCCCCGAGACCACGTCGCCGGGGACGAAGCCGGTGACGTTGGACCCCACGTCGACGACGTCGCCCACGAACTCGTGGCCGACGACGAGCGGCGGGGTGACGGCGCTCCGCGCCCAGGCGTTCCAGTCAGCGATGTGCAGGTCGGTCCCGCAGATCCCCGTGCGGTCGACCCGGATCAGGACGTCGTTGATGCCGATGGTCGGTTCGGCGACGTCGACGAGCTCGAGCCCGGGCGCTGCCGTCTGCTTCGTGAGCGCGCGCACCGCCCCATCATGGCCGACGACGGCGTCCGCCGCGCGGACCGGGCCGGCTCAGCTGCCCTTCGCGTACTCGCTGGCGCCGAACCAGTCGACGACGACGACCTCGTCCTCACCGACGACCCAGGCGTCGTGCCCGCTCGGGAGCGAGGTGATGTCGCCGGGCCCGGCCACGAACTCGGTCCCGTCGTCCATCCGGATCGCGAGACGGCCGGCGAGGTGGTACTGGAAGTGCGGCGCCTCGCAGCTGTCGGTCCCCGCGATGGGTCGCAGGTCGTTCGACCATCGGAAACCCGGCTCGAACACGAGACGCCCGATCTCGGCGTCCCCCACCTTCAGGATCTCCGCTCGCCCGTGCGGGAACGGCCGTACCTCGTCGGGCTCGGCGAACGCGCGGTGCTCGGTCTGCTGCATCTCCCCACCTCCCAGGTCTGGACGGGTGGTATCCTGACTTACTAGTAGGTTAGGAGTCAAGGGCGCCGCCCCGTCGCAGACTGGATCCTCGATGGCACGGACCGACGTCGATACCGCCACACGCATCCTCGATGTCGCCGAGCGCCTCGTGCAGGAGCGCGGCTACAACGGGTTCAGCTACGCCGACGTCGCCGGCGAGGTCGGCGTCACGACCGCGGCCCTGCACTACCACTTCCCCGGCAAGGCCGAGCTCGGGGACGCGCTGATCGCGCGGTACGCAGCCCGGTTCGGCGAGGCGCTCGCCGCGCTCGACGCACGCCCCCTCGACGCGCCGGC
>DASQKC010000082.1:0-6033 GCA_035630755.1 Actinomycetota bacterium
CGTACGTGGACGAGCGGCGTGACGTCGCCGGGTCGCGGACCTGGCCGTGCGTCTACGTCAGCCCCCAGGTCGAGACGATCCTCGGTTTCACCCCCGAGGAGTGGGTGACCGGGCCAGAGACCTGGGACGACCTGATCCACCCCGACGACCTCGAGCGCGCCGCCGAGGCCGACACGCGCCACTACGAGCATGGGGAACCGGTGGACGTCGAGATCCGGATCAAGGCCCGCGACGGCGGGTACCGGTGGATCCGCGACCAGGCTGTGATCGTCTACGACGACGACGGCGAGCCCCGGTGGAGCCAGGGCATCTGGCTCGACGTGACCGAACGCAAGCTCGCCGAGCTCGCCCTGGAGGAGGCCGAGCACCGCTACCGCGGCATCGTGGAACACGTGCCCGCCGCGATCTACCTCGACAAGGTCGACGCGAGCATGGAGTCCGTCTACGTGAGCCCGCAGATCGAGGCCATCGCGGGGGTCACACCGGTGCGGTGGTTGGCCGAGGCCGACCTGTGGCTGCGGCTCACCGACGCCGAGGACCGCGACCGGATCGAAGCGTCGTACCGGCGGGCGGCGGAGGCGCGGGAGCCGTGGAGCGCCGAGTACCGCATGCACACGCCGGACGGCCGCACGATCTGGGTGCACGACGAGACGACGTTCCTGGTGGGGCCGGATGGGGAGCCGCGCTACATGCAGGGCGTGATCTTCGACATCACCGAGCGCAAGCTCGCCGAGCAGGCCCTGCGCGAGTCCGAGCAGCGCGAGCGGGAGGCGGCCGAACGGCTCCGCTCGCTCGACGAGATGAAGAACACGTTCCTCGCCGCCGTGTCGCACGAGCTGCGCAGCCCGCTCACGTCGATCCTCGGGCTGTCGATCACGCTCGAGCGCGCGCAGGCGATCGCGGACGAGGACCGCGCCGACCTCCTCGGCCGCCTCGCGGGGAACGCCCGCAAGCTCGACCGCCTGCTCAAGGACCTGCTCGACATCGACCGGCTGAACCGCGGCATCGTGGAGCCGCAGCTGCGGATGACCGACGTCGGCGCCCTCGCGCGACGCACCGTGGAGAGCCTCGACGCGCTCGCCGGACGCGAGGTGGCGGTCCGCACGGACGCCGTGATGCTCGCCGTCGACCCACCGAAGGTGGAGCGCATCGTGGAGAACCTGCTCATGAACGCCGGCCGCCACACCTCCGCCGACCGCCGGATCTGGCTCGAGGTGGCCCCCGCCGAGTCCGGGGTGCTCATCCAGGTCGACGACGACGGCCCGGGCGTCCCCGAGGAGATGCGGGCCGAGATCTTCGAGCCGTTCCGCCAGGGCCCCACGGCCGCGTCCCACGCCCCCGGCACCGGCGTCGGGCTCTCGCTCGTGGCGCGGTTCGCCGAGCTCCACGGGGGCCGGGCATGGGTCGAACCCCGCGAGGGCGGCGGCGCGAGCTTCCGCGTCTACATCCCCGGTGGGCCGGCCGAGGGGGCCGACGCCCCGCCGGCGACCGCCGCCGCGGCCGGCTGACACCCGAGCGCGTCCACGACCGCCTGGTACGCCACGAGGAGCTCACCCGCCTGGGCACGCACGACGGAGGGCACCGCACGGTACGTCTCGTCGTCGCCGAGGTCCCAGATCGCGTCGCGGTACCCCACGTGCGCCTGCAACATCGGCTGGAGGACGGGCTCGGGCACGAGGCCGCTGCGGCTCACGTTCCCGAACGTGGGGTCGAGCTTCTCGAGGTCGCCGCGCACCGCGCCGATCCGCCCGTCCTCGGGGATGCGGGTGAGGCCGACGACCGTCGCCCGGAGGTTCCCCATGTCGCTGCACAGATCGGCCCGGGCGTCCGGAGACGGGGTCGAGCACGCGGCCGCGCCGACGGCGAGCGCGAGGCACGCGACGACCCCCCGCAGCGCTCGCATCGGCCGAGCGTACACTCGGGGACGGATGATCCAGCGCGACCACAACCCCAGCGGCCGCCGCCTCCACCTGCCGATCGTGGGTGTGACGAACGGCCCCGGCGTCAACGTCCCGGGCACCCGCAAACCCCCCTGGCTGAAGGTCCCCCTCCCCACCGGGCCGACCTACCGGGAGCTCCGCGCGCTGATGCGCGACGAGCGCCTGCACACGGTGTGCGAGGAAGCGATGTGCCCGAACATCGGCGAGTGCTGGGACCAGCGCGAGGCGACGTTCCTGCTGCTCGGCGCCCGCTGCACGCGCCGGTGCGGGTTCTGCGACGTGATGACCGCGAAGCCCGACCCGGTCGACGAGGACGAGCCCGGGCGCATCGCCGAGACCGTGCGCACGATGGGGTTGCGGTACGTGGTCGTCACCGGGGTGGCGCGCGATGACCTCCCGGACGGCGGCGCGCGGATCTGGGCCCGCACGATCGCGGCGTGCCGCGACGCGGTCCCCGGGATCGGCGTCGAGGTCCTCCCGAGCGACTTCAACGGCGGCGAGCGCGACATCGCGACCGTCCTCGACGCCGGCCCCGACGTGTTCGCGCACAACCTCGAGACCGTCGCCCGCCTGCACGGCCGCATCCGGCCGGCGTTCGGCTACGAACGCTCGCTCGAGGTCCTGCGCTTCGCGAAACGTCACCGGCCCGAGGTCGTCACGAAGTCGAACCTGATCCTCGGCATGGGCGAGCGACCAGAGGAGGTCGCGTCCGCGATGACCGACCTCGCCGCGGCCGGCGTCGACATCCTGACGATGGGCCAGTACCTGCAGCCGACGGTCCATCACCTGCCGGTCGACCGATGGGTCGCGCCCGAGGAGTTCGATCGCCACGCGCGCGACGGGGAGGCGGTCGGCATCGGCCACGTGGAGGCCGGGCCCCTCGTGCGATCGAGCTACCACGCGGGCGACCAGCTCCGCCGCGCGCTCGGCGCCCGCGTGGGTGGAGGAGCCGGCCTGTAAGCCGGATCCTGTGCGCGGGGCTCGCGCCCCGCCGGCGACCATCTCTCTCGGCGCTCGCGCGCCGGCGGTCCGTTCACCGGACCGCGGCGGCCTACCCGGGAGCTCGGGCGGGCCGCCCTCGAACGCTCCCTGCTCGGCCTTGCTCCGGACGGGGGTTACCGAGCCGCGGCGGTCGCCCGCCGCGCTGGTGGGCTCTTACCCCACCGTTGCACCCTTACCGGACCGAAGCCCGGCGGTCTCCTCTCTGTTGCCCCTTCGCGAGGTCGCCCCCGCCTGGCTCTCGCCAGCGTCCTGCCCTTCGGAGTCCGGACTTTCCTCGACCCGGATCGCGAACGATCCGAGCCGCGGCCGCCCGGCCGGCTCCTCCACGGTCACGGTACCGCTCAGCGGCGTCCGTCGGCGAGCCAGGCGTCGACACCTTCGTTCGCCAGCCGGTCCGCCTCCACGTTCGCTCCGCGCGGCACGTGCTCGAACGTGACCTTGTCGAAGCCCGCGGCGAGCTGGCGGAGACGTCGGTGCAGCGGCAGCAGGTGGGGGGTCTTGACCCGGTACTGACCGGTCAGCTGGTTGATGAGCAGCTGCGAATCGGACCGGAGCAGGACGCGCCGCGCGCCGAGCTCGGCGGCCCGCTCGAGCCCGAGGATGGCCGCCGTGTACTCGGCGACGTTGTTCGTGGTCTCGCCCAGACCCTCCGCGATCTCGGCCACGGTGGTGCCGTCGGGCGTGGTGATCCACGCGCCGGCGCCGGCCGGACCGGGGTTCCCCCGCGACGCGCCGTCGCAGTGGATGACGAGGTCGTCCGCGCCGCTCACAGGACGAGGATCCGCCGGCAATGCTCGCACCGCTGGACCCCGTTGGACCGCTTGAGGTGGTCGAGCTCGACGGCCGATAGCGTCTCGTGGCACCCCTGGCAGACGCCGTCGACGAGCGCCGCCGCGCCGACGCCCTTCTTGGTCGCGCGGAGCTCCTCGTAGAGGGTCAGGACGTCGGGCTCGATGCCGGGGAGGATCGCCTCGCGCTCCGCCCGCCGGATGTCGAGGTCCGCGGTGACCTGGCGGAGCTCGGTCGCGGCGTCGGCGCCCGCTCGCTCCACCTCCGCGCGCCGCGCCTCGGCCTCGGTCCGCGCGTCGCGGGCACGCCGGTCGAGCGTCTCGCGCTGCTCCATGATCGCGAGCAGTTCGTCCTCGCGGTCGGTGCGGCGCCGGTCGAGGTTCTCGATCTCGCGACCGATCGAGGACAGCTCGCGGGCGTTGGCGACCGACCCATCGCCCATCCGCGTGCGTTCGGCGGCGGCCTTCTGCGTGAGCGAATCGATCTCGTGCTCGAGCTTGGTGGCGTCGCGATCGAGCACGTCGGTGGCGAGCCCCAGCTCGCCGAGGGCGCGTTCGGCCTCGTCCGCGGCGGCGCGCGCCGCGGCGACCTCGCCGCCGGCGTCGAGCGCGTCACGACGCGCCACGAGCCGATCGATGGCGAGGTCGACCGTCTGCAGATCGAGGAGCGCGTGGGTGACCGCCATCGGGCGGCCAGCCTAGCCGATGGTGTCCGGCCTCAGCTGAGGCCGGCGATCAGCTCGGGGTCCTCGAACTTGCTGTTGGTCTGCTCCCCCATGAACACCACGGCCGCCAACACGACGAGCGCGATGAGCGCGACCATCAGCGCGTATTCGACGGCGGTTGCGCCGTCGTCTGGATCCAGCGCAGCGGCGAGCCAGGTCCGCCAACGCACGTACAACTTCGTCACCCTTCAACACCCCCTCCGGTGCCTCCGGTCGTGGCGGGCCGCCGTCGGACGACGGACGGCCCGGCCGCGCCGTCTTACCCTAAGTCATCGGCACATAGGGCCGCCAGCCTTAACCGCCAGCCGCTACGCTGCGGCGATGGACGGCGAAGCCCGCGACCGCGTCGCGCTCGTGACCGGCGCGGGGTCGCCCGCCGGCATCGGCTTCGCCACCGCCCGCGTCCTCGGACGCGAGGGCGCCCGGGTGGCGATCGCCTCGACGACCGACCGGATCCACGACCGCGCGGCCGAGCTCGAGGCGGCGGGCGTCACCGCCGCGGGGTTCCCGGCGGACCTCACGGACCGCGCGCAGGTCCGCGCGATGGTCGACGCGGTCACCGAGGCGTTCGGCGCGATCGACATCCTCGTGAACAACGCCGGGATGGTGCACGTGGGCCTCGCCGAGGAACCGGGCGGACCGTTCGTCGATCTCCCGGATGCCACGTGGGACCTCGAGATCGGACTCAGCCTCCACACCGCCTTCAACGTGACCCGTGCCGTCGTTCCGGGGATGGTCGAGCGGGGGTGGGGACGCGTGGTGATGGTGTCGTCGGTAACCGGGCCGATCACGGCCATCGAAGGGAGCGTGGGCTACGGGGCGGCGAAGGGCGGCATGGACGGGCTCATGCGTGGCGTCGCCCTCGAGGTGGCCGGCGCCGGCGTCACGGTGAACGCCGTCGCCCCGGGGTGGATCGCGACGGGCGCACAGCTGCCGGACGAGGCGGACGCCGGCCGCCACACGCCCATCGGCCGCAGCGGCACCCCCGACGAGGTGGCCGAGGTGATCGGCTTCCTCGCGAGCGAACGCGCCAGCTACGTGACCGGGACCAGCATCGTGGTGGACGGCGGTAACACCATCCAGGAGATGAAGGTCGCCGCGCCCCGATCGTGATGGGCGGCCTGGGGCGACGGTGGTGGCTGCCGGTCCTCGCGGTCGCGATGGCGGCGCTCTGCATCCGGCTCGGGTTCTGGCAGCTGGACCGTCTCGAGCAGCGCCGGTCCGCCAACGCCGCGCGGGCCGCCGGGCTCGCGCGGGCACCCGTCGAGGTCGGCGACGCCCTCACCGAGCCGGACGCCGCCTACCGGCCGGTGACCGCGACCGGCACCTACGACCCGGCGGCCGAGCTCGTCCTCTACGGTCGCCCGCTCGACGGGCGGCCCGGCGACCACGTGCTCACGCCGCTCGTCCTGGGCGACGGCACGCGGGTGCTCATCGACCGGGGCTGGGTGCCGACCGCCGAGGACGCCGACCGGACCGTCCCGCCGGTCGCGGCGCCGCCCGCGGGCCCCGTCACGGTCGACGGCGTGCTCGTGCCCGGCGAGGACGGAGACGCGTTCGGCGACCAGGACCCGGTCG
>DASQKC010000083.1:0-2831 GCA_035630755.1 Actinomycetota bacterium
ACGATCTCGGCGCCGGCGCCGTACGTACGGTTGTCTTCGTAGACCACCAAAGCCTTCGACGTCCGCGCCACGGACGCGAGGATCGTGTCGGTGTCGAGCGGGGCGAGCGTCCGGACGTCGACCACCTCGGTCGAGATCCCCTCGTCGGCCTCCAGCCGCGCGGCCGCCTCGAGGCACCGGTGCAGGTCGTACCCGTAGCTGATCACCGACAGGTCCGACCCGTCGCGCGCGATCGCCGCCTCGCCGATCGGCGTGGTGTACCGCCCGTCGGGGACGTCGCCTTTGACGAGCCGGTAGCACTTCTTGTGCTCGAGGAACAGGACGGGATCGGGGTCGGCGATCGCGGTGCGGAGCATCCCGGCGGCGTCGGCCGGGGTCGCCGGCATCACGACCTTCAGCCCCGGGACGTGGGCGTAGAAGACCTCGATCGACTGGGAGTGGTAGAGCGCCCCGTGGATCCCGCCGCCGCACGGGGCGCGGATCACCATCGGGACCCCGGCCTCGCCGTTCGTGCGGTACCGCATCCGCGCGGCCTCGCTCACGATCTGGTCGAAGGCAGGGTGGATGAAGTCCGCGAACTCGATCTCGGCGACGGGCCGCAGGCCGCGCAGCGCCATCCCGATCGCGACGCCCACGATGCCCGACTCCGCGAGCGGGGTGTCGAGGACGCGCTGCTCGCCGAACTCGTCGAGGAACCCCTCGGACATCTTGAACACGCCGCCGCGGCGTCCGACGTCCTCGCCGAGCAGCACGACGCGGTCGTCCTCGGCCATCTCGTCGTGCAGCGCGTCGCGGATCGCGGAGACCAGGTTCTTCGTGGTCATCGGTCGGCCTCGTCGGCGAACACGTGCCGCAGCGCCGTCGCCGGGTCCGGGTCCGGCGCGTCCCACGCCTCGGTGATCGCGGTCTCGACCTCGTTCTTCACCTCGTCGCGCAGCGCCTCGAGCGCGGCGTCGTCGATCAAACCGCGAGAGGTGAGCACGCCCGCGAACCGATCGAGAGGGTCCCGGTGCCGGTGCGCCTCCACCTCCTCGCGCGAGCGGTAGCTCTTGTCGTCGTCGTCGGAGGTGTGCGGCAGGAACCGGTAGGTCTTGCATTCGATGAGGGTCGGACCCTCGCCCGCCCGCGCGCGCTCGTGGGCCTCGGCCGCCGCCGCGTAACACGCGAGGACGTCGCTGCCGTCCACCACGACGCCGGGGATGCCGTAGCCCTTGGCCCGGTCGGCGACGTCCTTCACCGCCATCTGCTGATCCTGGTGCACGCTGATCGCGTACTCGTTGTTCTCGCAGACGAACACGGCGGGGACCTTGTGGATCGCCGCGAAGTTGATGCCCTCGTGCCAGTCGCCCTCGCTCGTCGCCCCTTCCCCGAACCAGCAGCCGACCACCGTGTCCTCGCCCCGGTAGCGGGCCGCGTACGCGATGCCGGCGGCGTGGGGGATCTGCGTCGCGATGGGAGAGGAGTGGCTCACGATCGCGTGTCGCACGGAGCCCCAGTGCGCCGGCATCTGGCGGCCCCCCGATGCCGGGTCGTCGGCCTTCGAGAAGACGCCGAGGAAGACCTCGTACGGGGTCATGCCGGCCCGCAGCACGATGCCGAGGTCGCGGTAGTACGGGACCCAGACGTCGATCCCCGGCCGGAACGCCCAGCCGGTCCCGATCTGGCATCCCTCGTGCCCCGAGACGGGGACGACGAAGGGCGCCCGACCCATGCGGTTCTGCCGCAGCGCGGCCTCGTCGATGAGGCGGGCCGTCAGCATCACCCGGTGCATCGCGAGCAGGTCCGCGTCGGTCAGCCCGAGCGTCGCGTCCGACGCGTCCGTCCGCTCCTCGCCCTCTCCCACGTGCGGGAAGTCTACCGAGGGCATGCCGCTCGGGCTCGTCGCTGATACCCTAGGGGGGTATGTCATCCACGGAGAGGAGCGGACGATGATCGATCCCGTGTGCGGCATGACGGTCGACGAGGCGAGCGCCGCGGCGGCGTGGGAGCACGAGGGCGTGACGTACCGCTTCTGCTCCGTGCGATGCATGGAGCGTTTCCGGGCCGACCCGGCACGGTACCTGGCGCTCGATCCCTCGGAACGGAGCATGTGATGGCCGGCTACGCGATGGGCAGGGACGACCTCCTGGCGCGGCTGCGGCGCGTGGAGGGGCAGGTGCGCGGGCTGCAGCGCATGGTCGAGGAGGAGCGGTACTGCATCGACGTCTTGACGCAGGTGAACTCGGCCGTCGCGGCGCTCCGCGCGGTCGGTATGGGGCTCCTCGACGATCACGTGCGGCACTGCGTCCGCGACAGCATCCGGGCCGACGGCGGCGACGAGAAGGTCGAGGAGCTCGTGAACGCCGTCGCCCGTTTCGCGAACTGAACGGAGGACGCCAAGTGACGACCACGACCGAGCCCCGCGAGGTGGTCATCGACATCCACGGGATGACGTGTGCCTCCTGCGTGCGTCGCGTGGAGCATGCGCTCGACGCGCTGGACGACGTCGACGCGGCCGCGGTGAACCTGGCGACCCGCACGGCGACGGTGCGCACGTCGCGCGGGGACCTGGAGCCGCTGCTCGGCGCCGTCCGGTCGGCGGGCTACGGTGCCACGCCCCACGAGCGGGCGCGCGCGGCGGACGAGGACGAACACGACATCCGTCGCCGCCTCTGGGTCGCGGCTCCGCTCACGGTCGCGATCCTCGTGCTCACGTTCGCCGTCGAGGAGACCCAGGCCGTCACCTGGCTGATCGCGGCCATGGCGAGCGTGGTCCAGTGGTACGGCGGCTGGCCGTTCCTCGTCCGCGCGGGCCGCGCGGCACGGCACGGCGCCGCCACGATGGACACGCT
>DASQKC010000084.1:0-17971 GCA_035630755.1 Actinomycetota bacterium
CCGTACGAACTTCCGTTCCCGGCGGTCGGCCGCTCGAGCTCCGGATCACCAGCTCGACCGGGACCACGACGACCGGCGGTCGCCGCTCCGGGTCCTCGATCGCCTCGATCAAGCCCTCACCCGCCACCCGGCCCAACCGCCGTTTGTCCTGGCGGACGGTGGTGAGCGAGGGCTGGAGCAGCGCCGCGAGCTGGACGTCGTCGAACCCCACCACCGAGACGTCGTCGGGGCAGCGCAGGCCGCGCTCGCTGATGGCCCGGATCGCGCCGGCGGCCATCAGGTCGGCCGCGGCGAACACGGCGGTCGGCGGCTCGGGGAGCTCGAGGAGCGACACCGCCTCGGCGTACCCGGACTCCGGGTAGAAATCGCCTTCGCGCACGAACGCCTGGCGGTGATCGAGGCCCAGCCGCTGGAGCTCCCGGCGGTAGCCGAGCAACCGGTCGACGCCGGGCCGCCCGTCCTGGGGACCGCCGATCAACGCGATGCGGCGGTGCCCGAGCTCGGCCAGATGCCGGACCGCGGACGCCGCGCCGTTCACGTTGTCCGACATCACGTGGCCCACGCGGGCGCCGTCGACGTCGAGGTCCACCGCCATCGCGGGGATGCCCGACGTCAGGAGCTCCTCGATCTGCGTGTCGTGGCGGTCGACGCCCATGACGACCAGGCCGTCCACCCGGTGCTGGCGGGCGCGGGCCAGGTACCGGTGCTCCGAAGCACCGGTACCGGAACCGTTTCCGGGTGATTCGCTGCTGAAGAGCAGGATGTCGTACCCGAGGGACCCCACGGCGTGCTTCAGCCCCACGAGCACCTCCTGGAAGAACGGGTGCTGGAGATCGGGGTGGCCGTCGCCGGTCTCGAGCACGACCCCGATCACGTGGGTCCGGCCCGTGACCAGGCTGCGAGCTGCGCGGACGGGCGTGAAGCCGGTCTCGCGGATCGCCACCAGGACCCGCTCGCGCGTCTGCGGGGCGACGTCCGGATACCCGTTCAGGACACGCGAGACGGTGGCGACGGAGACACCGAGCTGTGACGCGAGGTCGCGGATCGTCGTGATGCGGTCCTCCGATGGTTCCGGAAACGGTACCGGCGAACGTAACGGGACCGGTCGGACCCTGTCAAGGCAACCCTCATGTCGCGCCGGCGATGTGGTCGCGGTACCAGCGGGCGCTGTCCTTGGGGGTCCTGACCTGGGTCGCGACGTCGACGTGGACGATGCCGAACCGGCCCCGGTACCCGTGCGCCCACTCGAAGTTGTCCAGCAGCGACCACACCAGGTACCCCTCGACCGGGACGTCGGCGTCGGCCGCGGCCCGGACGGCCGCCACGTGATCGCGGAGGTAGGCGACGCGGCCCTCGTCGTGGATCAGGCCGTCCTCGCCCACCTCGTCCTCGAACGCGGCGCCGTTCTCGCTGACGATGATCGAGGGCGGCGCGTAGTCGCGGTGGACGCGCTCGAGGATGTCGGTGAGCCCGCCCGGCCGGACGGCCCACCCCAGAGCGGTGACCGCGCCCTCCGCGACCGGCACCTCAGCGACGCCGATCGACCGCGGGAGATCGGGGGCGACCGCTGAAGACGGTCGCGCGGCGGCGATCGTCTTCTCCGTGTAGTAGTTCACGCCGAGCACGTCGATCGGCGCGGCGATCGACGTGAGGTCCCCGTCGCGGACGGCCTCACGCAACGACGCGTCGGCCTCGAGCAACGCCGACGGGTAGCCCCGTCCGAAGATCGGGTCGAGGTACCGCCGGTTGAGATGCAGGTCCGCCAGGTCGGCCGCCGCCGCATCGGCGGCCGCGTCGGTCGCCGGGTGGCAGGGGAACAGGTTGAGCGGGATGCCGACGCGGCCGCTCGACGCCGCGCGGAGCGCGGCCACCCCGTGGCCGTGGGCCAGGAGCAGGTGGTGGGCGGCGGCGCTCGCCGCGGCCTCGTCGGTCCGCCCGGGTGCATGGGCCCCGCTGCCGTAGCCGAGCCACGCGGCCACCGCCGGCTCGTTCACCGTGAGCCAGAGGGGGACCAGGTCGCCCACGGCGGTCGCCACGATCTCCGCGTAGTCACCGAACCGCGAGGCCGTGTCGCGCGCCGGCCACCCGCCCGCGTCCTCGAGCGCCTGGGGAAGGTCCCAGTGGAACAAGGTGGGGATGGGAACGATGTCCTTCGCGAGGAGCGACTCCACGAGCCGCCGGTAGTGGTCCACCCCCGCCCCGTTGGGTCGGCCCGCGCCCGCAGGCTGGATCCGGGGCCAGGCGATCGAGAACCGGTACGCGCCGATCCCGAGCTCCGCCATCAGCTCGACGTCCTCGGCGTACCGGTGGTACTGGTCGCAGGCGACGTCGCCCGTGTCACCACCGACGATCGCGCCCGGCACGCGGCTGAACGTGTCCCAGATCGACACGCCACGGCCGTCCTCGTGGACCGCGCCCTCCACCTGGTATGCGGACGTGGCCGCGCCCCAGAGGAATCGGCCTCCCGAGGCCGGCGTCGGCTCGCTCAGCGGGCGTCGCCCCGGTCGATAGCGAGCCCGGTCTCGAGATCGAAGAAGTGGAGCCGGCCCACGTCGACCGCGAGCTCGATCTGCCGCCCCTTGGCCGCCTCCGTCCTCGGGCTCAGCCGCGCGACGAACTTCGACCGGCCGGCGCGCGCGCCGAGCTCGACCGCCTGGAGCGCCTCCTGCCCCACGTCGTCCGCGAGGTCACGCACGTCCTCGGTGACGACCGTCGGGGCGTCGACCATGAAGTGGACGAGCACGTCCGCGCCCAGCGCCTCGGCGAGCACGACCTCGGACCGGATCCGGGTCCCCGGCGGCGCGTCGCCCCCGAGCGCGGCGTCGGCCATGTCCTCGGGGCGCAGGCCGACGATCACCTGGCCGCCGTCGGCGTCGGCCAGCGACGGATGGGCCGAGATGACCTCACCGGTGAGCTCGAGCGTCTGGCCGCCGAAGGTCACCGAGCCGCCGCCGTCGGTGCGTCGGAACGTAGCCTCGACCATGTTCATCGCGGGCGAGCCGATGAACCCGCCGACGAAGACGTTGCAGGGGTGGTCGTAGAGGAACTGCGGCGTGTCGATCTGCTGGAGGACCCCTCGCCTGATCACGGCCACGCGGTCGCCCATCGTCATCGCCTCGACCTGATCGTGGGTGACGTAGATCGTCGTCGTCTGCAGGTCGTGTTGGATCCGCGCGATCTCGGTGCGCATCTGGACGCGGAGCTTCGCGTCGAGGTTCGACAGGGGCTCGTCCATCAGGAAGGCCTTGGGTTCGCGGACGATCGCGCGTCCCATGGCGACCCGCTGCCGCTGCCCACCGGACAGGGCTTTGGGCTTGCGTTGGAGGTACTCCTCGAGCCCCAGGATCTCGGCGGCCTCGCGCACCCGGCGGTCGATCTCGGTCTTCGAGAGCTTGCGGAGCCGCAGGCCGAACGCCATGTTGTCGTACACGCTCATGTGCGGGTACAGCGCGTAGTTCTGGAACACCATCGCGATGTCCCGCTCCTTGGGGGGGACCGTGTTCACGACGCGGTCGCCGATCCGGATCGTCCCGTCGCTGATGCTCTCGAGGCCCGCGACCATCCGCAGGGCGGTGGTCTTCCCGCAGCCCGACGGGCCGACGAGGACGATGAACTCACCGTCGCGCACGTCGAGGGTGAGGTCGGAGACGGCCGTCGTTCCATCGCCGTAGACCTTGGTGACGTCTTCGAGCACGATCTCGGCCACGGCCTCCTCCTCCGACGGGCTGGGCACCATCCAACACCACCGAGGGACGTCGGGTCGAGTCGGCCTCCGCGGTCACGTCGGCAGCGCGGGCCGCACGGCTCGCTCGAGCCGTTCGTCGAGGTGCACGCCCAGCTCCGCGCTCCGGCGGTCGCGGGCGGCGACGTAGCGGTCGACGGCATCGGGGACGGAGTCCGGCGTCGCCGTGACCCCAACCGGTCCCAACAGGTGGTCCTGCAGCACCGCGAGCTGCTCGCTGACGAGCTCGTCGCGACCGGCGAAATCCTTCGATGCGAGCCACAGGATCCAATCCCAGAAGTGGGCGTCGATGGCCGGCAACGTGGCACCCGAGACGGTCCAGGGCGGCGCGGGCTCATGGGGGAGGCCGGGCAGGATCAGGTCCACCTTCGCGGGGCCCGTCAGCATCAGCATGTAGCAGGAGTACGTGGGAGGGCCGAGCCGGTCCCACTGCCGGGACAGCGGCGCCAGGGGTTCCACGAGCGCGGGCAGCGCCGCGGCGACGGCCGGCTCGTCGTCGGTCACGATCACGAAGTCCCAGTCCGAGAGGGCGTTCGGCGTGCCGCCGGCGCGCGATCCGACCGGCTCGACGGCGTCGACGCGGGGGTCGGCGGTCACCGCGGCGCGCACGACCCCGGTCAGATCGGTGAGCTCAGCCGTCGGTCGCCACCACCACGGCCTCCCACGGATCCAGGTCCACGGCACGCTCGACGCGCTCGCCGTCGCGGGACCGGACGCTGCCGAGCAGGACCTGCCCGGCGCCCAGGGGGAGGGACCCGCGCTCATCCGACAGGTTCACGGCCACCACCGTGCGCTCGCCACGCCGCCACGCCCAGACGTCGCCCCGCGCATCGATCGTCGCGGTCGACCCGGTCCGCAGGTCGGGACGTTCGCGGCGGAGGCGGATGAGATCGCGGCTCAGGTGGAGGGTGGACCCGGCATCGTCACGCTGGGCCGCGACCGTCCGCGTGGGGTCACCGATCGGCAGCCAGGGCTCCACGCCCGGCCGGGTGAACCCCGCGCCCGGACCGTCGGCCCACGGCATCGGGGTGCGCCCGCGGTCGCGGCCGGGCTCCTCGGGCCAGCCGCGGATCCCGACGGGGTCGCGGAGACGATCGCGCGGCACCTCTGTCTCCCGCATCCCGATCTCGTCCCCGTAGTAGAGGATCGGCGTGCCGCGGAGGCAGAGCAGGATCACGAGCGCCGCGCGGACCGTGCGCTCGTCGTCGCCGGCCCACCGGGTGGGGAACCGGCCCGCATCGTGGTTCGACGCGGTCCACGACGGCCACGCGCGGTCGGGCAGGAGCGCCTCCGTCGCCGCGACCACGTCGCGCAACGCGGGTCCGAACGGCGCGAACAGGAACGGCACGTTGAGCAGGAGGTCGAGCTCGTCGCCGTCGCCGTGGAAGCGCATGAGGGCGGCGAGGTCGAACACCCAGGTCTCGCCCAGCAGCAGCGCCGGCGGGTCGTACGCGTCGGCGATCGCGCGCCAGCGCTGGAACACGTCGTGGACCTCCGGCCGGTACATGCTGTGGATCTGCCGCAACCCGAACGCGCGGAAGTGTTCGTGATCCTCCTCGGTGGTCGGAGGGTCGTCGCGGAGTTCGCGATCCTTGACGATCCCGTGGGCGACGTCGATGCGGAACCCCGCGACCCCGCGATCGAGCCAGAACCGCAGGATGTCGTCGAAGGACTCGCGGACCTCGTCGCTCCACCAGTTCAGGTCGGGCTGGGCGGCCAGGAAGTTGTGGAGGTAGTACTGGCCGGTGCGTTCGTCGAAGGTCCACGCCGGTCCACCGAAGATCGAGCGCCAGTTGTTGGGTGGCCCGCCGTCGGGCGCCGGGTCCGCCCACACGTACCGGTCGCGGTGGCGGGCGCCGCGGTCCGAGCGCGCGTCCACGAACCAGGGGTGCCGGTCGCTCGTGTGGTTCGGGACGAGGTCGAGGATCACGCGGATCCCGCGGTCGCGCGCGGCGGCGATGAGCCGGTCCACGGTGACCAGGTCGCCGAGGTCGGGATGGACGCCGGTGTAGTCCGCGACGTCGTAGCCCCAGTCGGCGTCGGGCGAGGGGGAGATGGGATCGAGCCAGATGGCGTCGATGCCCAGCCAGGCGAGGTGGTCGAGGTGGTCGATCACGCCGGCGAGGTCGCCGTGCCCGTCGCCGTCGGCGTCGGCGAAGGACCGCGGGTAGATCTGGTAGATGACGGCGCCGCGCCACCACGGCTCCGCGGTGCTGGGGGATGCGGCCATCGACCCAGCGTAGAGGGCGACCGACGGGAATCGAACCCGCGACCCCCAGGACCACAACCTGGTGCTCTAACCGACTGAGCTACGGCCGCCACGCGTGCCCGCAGGCACGGGTCAACGATACCAACGGCACCCGCGCCGCTTGCCGAGGACGGGGGGCCTGTGGCACCATCCGTCCATCGTTTGAACGGCCGTTCAACATGGGCACGTCGCCCGGCGGCCACCGACGGGAGGCGAGATCCGTGGCAGTGACCGAGTTCGACCTCGACAGGGTCGATGAGCTGATCGCGAAGGAAGAGGCCGCGTTCGAGCCCACGCACCGCGCCTCGATCGAGTACCGGAAGGTCGCCGAGAAGACCGTCGCCGGTGGCGTCGCCTCGTCGTGGCAGGCCGCGCCGCCGCACACCGTGTACGCCGATCGGGGCGAGCGCAACCGCCTCTACGACATCGACGGCAACGAGTACATCGACTACCACCTGGGCTACGGCGCGATGGTGATGGGCCACGCCCATCCGAAGATCGTCGAGGCGATCCGCCGCCAGGCCGGGCTTGGCACCCACTTCGCGCAGCCCACGACGGCGCTGCACGAGGTGGGCGAGAACCTCGTCGAGCGGTTCGGCCTCCCGCTGTGGCGGTTCATGAACTCGGGCACCGAGACGACGCTCGAGGCGATCCGCCTGATGCGCGCCAACACCGGCCGCGACATGATCATCAAGATCGAGGGCACCTACCACGGGCACCACGACTCGATCATGTTCTCGGTGGGACCGGACCGTTCCGAGATCGGTCCGCGCGAGCACCCGGTGACGGTGCCGCAGGCGATGGGCATCCCGCAGGCGTTCGCTGACCTCGTGCGAGTGGTCCCGTTCAACGACCTCACCGAGGCGGCGCGCGCGTTCGACGAGAACCCCGGGAAGATCGCCGGCCTGATCATCGAGCCCGCGATGATGAACTGCGGCGTGATCCTACCCGACGACGGCTACCTGCAAGGGCTCAAGGACCTGTGTCACGCCAACGGGGCCTACCTCGCGTTCGACGAGGTCAAGACCGGCATCACCCTGTCCTGGGGGGGCGCCACGAAGGCGTTCGGGGTCACCCCCGACATCGTCTGCCTCGCCAAGGCGGTCGGCGGCGGCCTGCCGTGCGGCGCGATGGGCGCGACCGAGGAGCTGTACGGCCCGGTCCTGCGCGACGAGTACGACATCGCGGGCACGTTCAACGGGAACCCGCTCACGATGGCCGCCAGCCGGGCGGCGCTGCTCGAGGTCATGACCCCCGACGTGTACCCGGGGTTCGACCGGATCGACGCGTACATGAAGCAGGGGCTGTCCAAGGTCATCGATTCCTACGACCTGCCGTGTTACGTGAGCGGGATCGGCGCCAAGGGCTCGGTGATCTACTCGAAGCAGCCGGTCCGCGAATACCGCGACGCGGTCGGCATCGACGAGCGCATCAGCTACCTCGCCTGGCTCGTCCAGCAGAACCGGGGGGTGTTCAAGTCGCCGTGGACCAAACAGGAGACCTGGACCCTGTCGATCTGGCACGACGAGGACGACGCCCAGCGCTACATCGACAACTTCGAGGAGTTCGCGGCCGGGGTCGCGGGGTAGGCTCGGCGCCATGGCGGACACGATCCAGATCGACCTCGACCTGGTCGAGGACCTCACCAAGCGCGAGACGGCGGCGCTGGACGAGAAACACGCCCGGTCCCTGAGCTACCGGGAGGAGGCGCGCGCCCACCTACCCGGCGGCGTGTCCTCGTCCTGGCAGAGTTGGCCGCCCCACCCCATCTACGTGGACCGCGGCGACGGCGCCTACGTGTGGGACATCGACCAGAACCGCTACGTCGACTACCACAACGGGTACGGCGTCATGGTGATGGGCCACGCCCACCCGAAGATCGCCGAAGCCGTCCGCACGCGCGTGGCGCTCGGCACGCACTTCGCACAGCCGACCGAGGACGCCTTGCCCGTTGCGGAGGCGCTCGCCGAGCGCACCGGCCTGCCGTTCTGGCGGTTCGGGAACTCGGGCACCGAGGCGACGTTGGACGTCGTCCGGATCATGCGGGCCACGACGGGCCGCGACCTGATCCTGAAGATCGAGGGCACCTACCACGGCCACCACGACGCGCTGATGGTCTCGGTGTTCCCGCCCGAAGACGAGGCCGGTCCGCGTGACCGCCCGCACTCGGTGCCGCAGACCGCCGGCATGATCCCCGGGACCACGGACTGGACGATCAACGTGCCGTTCAACGACCTCGAGGGCGCGCAGCGGATCTTCGCGGAGCGCGGCGACGACATCGCCGGGATGATCGTCGAGCCGGTCATGACGAACTGCGGCGTGGTCCTGCCGGAGCCCGGGTACCTCGACGGTCTCAAGGAGGTGTGCCACACGCACGGCGCGTTGTTCGCCTTCGACGAGGTGAAGACCGGGTTCACCGTCGGGTGGGGCGGCGCGATCGAGGCGTTCGGCGTCACGCCCGACCTGTGCGCCTTCGCGAAGGCCCTCGGCGCGGGCCTGCCGTGCGGCGCGGTCGGCGGCACCGAGGAGGCGATGTCGTTGGTGATCGCGGGCAAGCTCGACCAGGTCGGCACGTTCAACGGCAACCCGCTCACGATGGCCGCCGCGCGCGTCAACCTCGAGGAGGTCCTGACCAAGGACGCCTACGTGCGCCTCGATGAGATCGACGCGATCCTGCGCGGATGCGACGACGTGATCACGAAGCACCGGCTGCCGGCCTCGATGAAGACCCTGTCCGCCAAGGGCTCGATCGATTGGAGCGAGACGCCGATCCGCGAGTACCGAGACCTGTGGGCCATCGACGACCGGATCCCGCAGCTCGCGTGGCTCTGGCAGCTCAACCGCGGCGTGTTCAAGAGCCCCGGCTCGAAGTGGGAGTCCTGGACGACGTCGATCGTGATGACCGACGAGGACGCGCAGCGCTACGTCGACAACTTCGAGGAGATGGCCGAGGCGATCAGCCGCTGATGGCCCCGGTCGGCCGCGCGGGGTAGCCTCGCGGCCATGAGCGAACCCGGCGCCGAGGAGCCCGTCGAGGACGCCGGTCCGCCGTGGCTCCACGGCGCGCTGCGCCGCGGGGCCGGCTGGCTGATCATCGCGATCGTGGTCGGCGGGGTCGCCCTGCTGGGCGTGCTCGAGGTCCTCGACCGCCTGAGCGACATCATCACGATGCTCCTCACGGCGCTGTTCCTCTCGTTCGCGCTGGAGCCGGCGGTCACCTTCCTCGCCAGCGAGCGCGGCTACCGCAGGGGCAGCGCGACGGGCCTGATCTTCCTGATCGGCTTCCTCGTCCTGGTCCTGATCATCGCGCTGCTGATCCCCGCGATCGTGAACGGCGTCGGGTCGCTGTTCGACAACGCGGACAGCCTGGTGGCACGGCTGGCCGACTGGCTGCGACCGCTCCGGATCGACCTGTCCGTCGAGGAGATCACGGCGCGGGTCCAGGAGTTCGCCAGCTCGCTCGAGGACAACCTCTCGGAGGTCGCGGGCGGCGTGCTGAGCGTGACGGCCACCATCTTCGCGGGCCTGTTCCGGTGGACCGCGATCGGCCTGTTCACCTTCTACATGGTGGCCGAGGGGCCGAAGCTGCGTCGCGCGATATGCGGGCTGCTGCCCCCGCAGAGCCAGAAGCACGTCCTGTTCGTGTGGGACACCGCGATCACGCAGACCGGCGGCTACTTCTACTCGCGGCTGTTGCTCGCCGTGATCAACGCCGCGGGGCTGTTGATCGTGCTGCTCCTCTTCGACGTCCCGTTCGCGGCGCCGCTGGCGATCTTCTGCGGGGTGGTGTCGGCGTTCATCCCGATCGTCGGGACCTACATCGGCGGGCTGTTCCCGGTGCTGGTGGCGTTGCTCACCTCGACCGCGGCCGGGATCGCGGTGGTCGTGTACATCGTGATCTACCAGCAGGTCGAGAACTTCTACCTGAGCCCGCGCATCACGGCGAAGACGATGTCGCTGCACCCGGCGGTCGCCTTCGGGGCGGCGCTGATCGGCGGGGCCCTCGGCGGCCTGCTGTTCGCTTTCCTCGCGCTCCCCGCGGCCGGCGTGATCCAATCGATGGTGAAGCTGTGGGGCCGCCGCTACGACGTCGTCGAGACGGACCTGACGGTCCACGACGCAGCTCCCGACGTGGCCGACAAGCCGCGGCGGTCGCTGTTCGGCCGCAAGGGCGACGACGGGGACGCGTGACCCGGACGATCCCGCTCGTCCAGGCCCGCCGGACCGCGGTGGTGGCGCAGCAGCTGGCGTCGCCCCGCCCGACGGACGTCGTCGAGACGGTGCGGCGGCTGTGGATGTTGCAGATGGACCCGACGTCCGCGGTCGCGCGGGCCGAGCACCTCGTGCTCTTCTCGCGGCTCGGCGCGTCGTACCGGCCCGCCGCGCTCGAGCGGGCGCTGTGGACCGACCGCACGCTCTTCGAGTACCGGGCGTTCATCCTGCCCGTGGACGACCTCCCGATCCACAAGGCGACGATGCGGGGCTACCCGCCGCGCACCGAGTACGCGCGGCACATCTGGGTCCGGCGGTTCCTCGAAGCGAACGCGTCGTTCCGTCGGCACATCCTGCGCCGGCTGCGCGACGAGGGGCCGCTGCTCACCCGCGACATCGAGGACCAGACGGCGCTCGAGTGGCGCACCGGTGGCTGGAACGACGGCGACGGCACCGTCGGCATGATGCTCGAGATGTTGTGGGCGCGCGGCGACGTGATGATCGTCGGTCGGCGCGGCGGAGACCGCCTGTGGGACCTGGCGTCGCGCCGGCTCCCGATGGACGAACCGGTCATGCCGCCGGCAGCGCGCGCCCGCGAGGTGGTCCGCCGCCAGCTCGCGGCCGCCGGGATCGCGAAGCCCGCCAGGATCGGGTGGCTGTTCGACGGGCTGCAGGCCGACGGCTGGCAGCGGGCCCTGGCGGGGCTCGTGAAGGACGGCACCGCGGTCGAGGTCGCGGTCGAAGGCGTGAAGGGTGCGTGGATCGCGGACGCCGCGGTGCTGCATGCGCCGTTCCGCGGGCGGTCCGTGGCCCTGTCGCCGTTCGACCGTCTCGTCCACGACCGGTCGCGGCTCGAGGCCCTGTGGGGGTTCGAGTACCGGCTGGAGATCTACGTGCCGAAGGCGAAACGCCGATGGGGGTACTACGTGCTGCCGGTCCTGCGCGGGGAGCGGCTGGTGGGCCGGTTCGACCCCCGGTTCGAGCGCGACACACGGACGCTGCGCATCAACGCCGTCCATGCCGAGGACGATCCGCGGGCCGGCGACGCCGAGGCCGTCCGCCGGTCGATCGACGAACTCGCGCGATGGCTCCGCGCCACCGAGGTCACGTTCCATGGGCCGATGCCGTCCGCGTGGCGACGGACGCTCACGACGTAGCCACGTCTAGACTCACGACGTGGCGGAGGCTCTCGTCGGGGTGATCATGGGGTCGCGGAACGACCTCGAGACCATGCAGCACGCCTGCGACACGCTCGAGGAGCTTGGGGTTCCGTTCGAGTCGCGCGTCGTGTCGGCGCACCGCACGCCCGACCTGATGGCCGAGTACGCCCGCTCGGCCGCCGACCGCGGCCTCCGGGCGATCATCGCCGGGGCCGGGGGCGCCGCGCACCTGCCCGGCATGACCGCGGCCCAGACCCACCTGCCGGTCTTCGGCGTGCCGATCGAGTCGCATGCCCTGAAGGGGATGGATTCGCTGCTCTCGATCGTGCAGATGCCCGCAGGGATCCCGGTCGGGGCGCTCGCGATCGGGCGTCCGGGGGCGATCAACGCGGCGCTCCTGGCAGCGGCCGTCATCGCGCTGCACGACGAGGACGTCCGCGAGCGGCTGCTCGCGTTCCGCGCGGCCCAGACGGCCGCCGTGCTCGACCACCCCGATCCGTTCACCGGCTGTTGCGGGTCGGCATCATCGGGGGCGGCCAGCTCGGCCGCATGCTCGCCCTCGCGGGCCACGACCTGGGGATCGCCTGCACCACGCTCGACCCGGCGCCGGACTCGCCCGCCGCGCAGGTCGCGCCGGCGATCGTCGGCGCCTACGACGACCGCGATGTCCTCCTGGGCCTCGCCGAGGTGTCGGACGTCGTCACGTACGAGTTCGAGAACGTCCCCGCCGAGAGCACGCGTTTCCTCGCCGGCCGGGGGATGCCCCTGTACCCGCCGCCCGAGGCCCTCGCCGTCGCCCAGGATCGGCTGGCCGAGAAGACGCTGTTCACCGAGGTGGGCCTGGGGGTCCCCACGTTCGCCGCCGTCGACGACCTGTCGTCGCTGCGCGAGGCGATCGCGGCCGTCGGGCTCCCCGCCGTGCTGAAGACCCGCCGGCTCGGGTACGACGGGAAAGGGCAGGCCGTCATCCGCCACGGGGAGCTCGCCGAGGACGCATGGCGATCGGTGGGGGAGGTCCCGTCGATCCTCGAGGCGTTCGTGCCGTTCGATCGCGAGGTCTCGGTGCTGGCGGTCCGGGGTCGTGACGGCGCCACGGCGTCCTGGCCGCTCGTGGAGAACCATCACGAGGACGGCATCCTGCGGGTCTCGATCGCGCCGGCGCCCGACGTCGGGCCCGGCCTCCTCGTCGCCGCGCAGGCGCACGCGGTCGCCGTGATGGACCGGCTGGCTTACGTAGGGGTCCTGGCGATCGAACTGTTCCAGTCGGGGGAGGGGCTCCTCGGCAACGAGATGGCTCCGAGGGTCCACAACTCCGGGCATTGGACGATCGAGGGTGCGCGGACGAGCCAGTTCGAGGCGCACCTGCGTGCGATCTGCGGCCTCCCCCTCGGCGGGACCGACGTGGATCGGCCGGCCGCGATGGTGAACCTGATCGGCGCCATGCCCCCCGACGAACGCCTGCTCGCGCTGCCCGACGTGCACCTTCATGACTACGGGAAGGTCCCCCGGCCCGGACGGAAACTCGGCCATGTGACGGTTCTCGCCGACGACCCGGATGCTTTGCAGGACCGTGTGCTTCAGGTGTCGCGCATCGCCGCCGATGCCTGACCTCGTATGGCGTACCTGACCTGTCCCGACTGCATGATGCCGAACCACGTCGGCGACGACGCCATCCGTTACCACTGCTTCTCGTGCTCGGCCGAGATCGTGTTCGAGGCCTGCCCCGACTGCACCTATCAACAGGCCATCCCCGCGCGCTGGCAGGTCGCCTTCACCTGCGGGCGCTGCGGTGCTCGGTGCGACATCCCACGCCGGCGCATGTACTCGACGTCGACGAAGGCGCTCCGCGTCAGCGGGTACGGCTACGTCTACCCGAAGCTCTGAGCCGGCTCAGGCCGGCGGCGGTGGCGGCGGCGCCACCGCGGTGCCACCCATCGCGGTCCCGCCGGGCGGTGGACCGTACTCGTTCTGCGCCGGGTTCCCTTGGCTCGCCAGGAACACGATCAGGATGATGAACCCGACGAACGGGATCAAGATGATCAGGTACCACCAGCCCGATCGACCCGTGTCGTGGAGCCGACGGATCGCGGCCGCCAGTAACGGCAGGAAGAACACCAACCCGACGATGCCGGCGACGACGTACCCGGTCTCGAGCGCGGTATCCACGACGGCCGCGACCGCGTACACGATGAAGTAGAAGAGGAAGAACCACCAGTATTCCGGGCGCGACGCCCGTCCCTCGAACACGATGTACTTGCTGAAGCACGTCCTGATGGCATCCCCGAAGCCCATGGTCGCTCCTCTCGGGTGGTCGGTCCGACGATAGGCGAGCAACGCCCGCGACTCAACACCCCACGGCGATCAGTACGGCCAGCCGTCCGTGCCCTGCAGCAGCGCGCGCACGTGGTCGATCTCACCCGCGTGGTAGAAGTCGTGCCCCACGATGATGCGGATGAGGTCGCGCGTCGGCAGGCGGTCGCCCCAGTTCGTCAGACGCTCGCGATCCAGCTCGGCGTCGTCGGGGAGCTCCGTCCGGTCCTGCTCGCGGATGTCCCTGAGGTTCCCCAGGAGGCCCTGGTCCGGGTCCCCGCGGTAGGCGTCCTCGGTCAGCCGCACGAAGGTCTCGATGGCGATCCGCGGTGCTGCCACTGACCGGCTCCTCCACGAAGTCTACGGGCCGACCGATGCACGATTGACGATCAGCGTCGATACGCGGAGAGTCGAGGCGATCGAGGGAAGGGGGCGCACACCCTGTTCGAGATCAGCAGGTCCGGCGACGACGGTACCCCTGTCTGGCACCTGAAGGGTGAGCTCGACCTGGCCACCGCGGGCGAGGTCAAGGAGGCCTTCGACGACTGGCTGCACACGGCCCGGTTGGTCCCGACGCTGACCCTCGATCTGGAGGGGCTCACCTTCATCGACAGCGCCGGGGTCCGAGCCATCTTCGAGCTCACGATGGCGCCCGGGTGTCTCCAGGTCGTCCTGGTGGATCCGGGCGACGTGGTCCGTCGCGTCTTCGAGATCGTCGGCCTGGACCGGCACCCGAAGATCCAGCTCGTGAACCGGTAGGGAAGGGCCTCACGCTGCACGGACGCGGCGCCTGCCATGCGCCCGTCAGGATCGCAGCAGGGCCACGAGCGCGATCAGGAGCGAAGCGCCACTCAGCATCACGGACATGATGAACAGGCGCGTCTGGGCCCGAGCCTCACGGGTCTGCGCCCGAGCGTGTTCCGTCTGCACCTCAGCGTGTTCGGTCTGCGCTTCCGCGTGTCCGGTCTGGGCCTCGGCGTGTTGGGCGAGGACTCGCGTTTCGTCGAGGAGCTCGTCGTCGGGACGTGCCTCGTCGTCGCCGGTGTCTGGTGCCACAGGGTCTCCTCTCGGATCGGGTGCCGCTGCCTACCCTCGGCGGGGCGATGTGAACGCTGATTTGACGATCGGTGGGCGGTCGGGGTCTACTGCGATCGAGAAGCCGCTGGGGCCTTCGGGTTCCGGCGGCTTCTCATTTCTGTTGCCGTGACCTTCTTGCCCGGGACCCGCTCCACGTCGAAGGCCCGCTCCACCCCGGAGCCATCGATGGGTCCCCCCCGGAACGCATCGGCGGAACTGGTGGAACGGGCCTGCGGACAAAAACGCTATAGCGACGTTGGCGTTCGCGGTATCCGACGAGCCCCCTACGGAACTCGGCCTGGCACGATGGACCCTCCGAGGTTTGGCTAGCCGACCGACGGGAACAACCACCCATCTCGGCCCGCGTGCGCTCCCTGGGGGATCCGGTGAGATCGGCCTCTCCCCACAAGCCCTCGGTGGAGCCAACGGTCTGGCTCGGGCTCGGCCGACCTGGGCTGAGGGCGTGGGACCGGGGGTCGGGAAGGGCCCCCGGTCTCCACGCGAGCACGGGGGTTGCCCGGTCAGAGACGACGGTTGGCGCGGAGGGTGCGGAGGGCGTCCACCGTGCGCGATCCGCGCCACTCGCTCGCGGCGACCGGCGACCACGCGAGCCAGTTGAACGTCCAGCCTCCGTCATCTGCCTGACCTTCGACGAGGCGGTCGAGGTGCGCCCCGATCGTGGCCTCGTCGAAGAGACGACGGGCGATCGAGTCGGGGTCGGGCGCGAAGTCGAGCGGCGTGTGGACCTCACCCTCGGCGTCGGGGTCGAGCGTGACCAAGTCACGGTCGAACAACAAGGTCCCGATGCGGTCGAGTACCTCCTCCGCCCGGCCGCGATCGGGCACGTGGTCGAGGAACATCACCACGCCGCGGAGCTCGTACGGTCCGGGATCGTCGAGGTCGTCGAGGACATCGATCCGCCGCCAGAAGAGCTCCGTGGCACCGTCGAGCCACTGATGCTCGACGTGGCGTCGAAACAGCGTCGCCGCGATGTGGCCGGTGGTGAAGAGCGATGCCGGCCGCCCCTCCTCCGGCTCCCACCACGGCGCGCGCGGCCACCCCTCGACCGTCGGCTCCACGAACGACGCGCCGCCCTCGGCAGGGGCGTTGGCCGCCAGCCAGCCGCATGCACCTGCGGCGAGCTCCTCGTCCCACGCGTCGGCTTCGTCGAGCGTGCGCAGAGCCATCGCGATGGCGGCCGGCTGGCTGGTCGGCGCGCGCCCGTCGGGCTCGAGCGCGTGACCGAATCCGCCGTCGGAGTTGCGGAAGGCGGCGACCGCGTCGCGGACCGGTCGCGCGTCTCCTTCGGCGAAGAGCCGCTCGAAGCGACGACGGTCGAGGACCCGGCCGTTGCCGGCGAGGAAGCGGGCGGCAGCGTCGACGTCGGGGATCGTCACCAGCGCGAATCCTAGTGGACCGCCTCGATGCGGTGCGACCGAGCGACTATCTTCGTCCGATGATCACGCTGCGCGGCCTCCAGGATTCCGACCGTGACGCCGTGATGGCGTTGCGCCTGGCGCCGGGCCAGCGCAGGTTCGTGAGCACGGTCCCGGAGTCCTTGGCCGAGGCGGCGGAAGAACCCGGCGCGAAGGCGATCACGTGGGCCGTCTATCGGGACGAGACGCCCGTGGGGTTCGTGATGATCGCCGACGAGGTCGAGGAGCCGTACATCTCCCACTACCTGTGGAAGCTCTTGATCGACGAGCGGTACCAGCGGCAGGGGGTGGGAACGGCGACCCTCGACCTCGTCGTCCAGTACTTCCTCGATCGACCCGGTGTCGACGCGATCACGACGAGCGCGGTCGAGGGGGACGGGTCACCGATCCCGTTCTACGAGCGCTACGGCTTCGAGCGCACCGGCGAGATGCACGACGAGGAGGTCGTCCTTCGTCTGGATCTGCGGAAGCACGAGGCACCTGGATCAGAGATCGAGGCCCGGGAGCCCGTTGCTCCCGAGGATCTGTGAGATCTCACCGCCGTGGTGGAGGTCGTGCTCCATCACGTGCCACACGACCCAGCCTCGGTGATGCGTTCTCGACGGTCGCACGACCGAGGCATCCAGGTCCTCGGCGGTCCAGCGTCGGAGGCAGTCGTCCACGATGCTCCAGGAGCGGCTGAGCCCCTCCACGAGTTCTTCGGCGCTCCTCGGGTGGTCCTCGTCGTCCTCCCATCCGGCGTCTTCCAACGGCAGATCGGGAACGGTCGTGTGGTCGACGCGGAAGAGATCCCGGGTCGACGGGTCGCCCTCGCCGAGGATGTCGTGGAACCAGTACGCGCGCCCACCGGCAACGTGCCCGGCCACCTGCCAGACCGCCATCTGATGGGGGGCGGTCCGGAGGTCGAGCTGCGCCGGGGTGAGGCCGCGGATCGCATCGATGACCAGGGCCTGGTGGGTGGCCCATCCTCCGTAGAAGGGTTGCAACGCGGCGACGGACATCCACGGAGCATAAGCACGGCCGGAAGCGCGGGGAGCTGAGTGCGGCGGGCAGGATTCGAACCTGCGACCTAGGGATTAGAAGAGCGAAATCCAGGGGTCGGGCTCGTATCCCGCAGGTCGCCCTAGTAGCGGTTTCAGCAGGTCAAACCCCACCTCGGCGAGCCAGTCGGATGGGTGGGTTAGCTCCTGTATGGCGGAGTTCGTTAGCAAATGGTTAGCAGGGAGATGCCCTTCGCCGCGCCGTTCAGCGGGAACGAACGTGGAGCGAGTAGGCGACGGGAATGGACTCGGTGATGTACCTGACGTTCCCACGGGCCATGTAGGACATCGACCGGCGAGGCTCTCGAACGCTAGTCGTCGCCCGGCTCGGGCGATTCTTGCCCGGCTCTCGGCTCTGGCGGTTTGATTTCACCGAAGGTCCTCTCGTACGTCGTCATGTTTTCGTTCAGTGTCTTGATGATGTCAAAGACTAGGCCCGGAGGGACTTTGATCCGAGTGACGATCGTTGCTGGGATGACGACGACGCCGTCCTCCACTTGTTGCGCTGGCTGGGTCGTAGCGAAGTCCAAGGTGAACTCGTGCCCCGTGTGCCACACACCGAGGAGGTTGGCGTAGACCCCTGCGGCCAGGTGAGTGGGAAGCTGGAAGTCGAACGTCGCGTCATCTGCCATCCGGCGAACGGTATACCCCCGGGGGTATAGGGAGAAGGGCCTACCCTCACGCCGAGGTCGCGCAAAGACTTACGGGGTGCGGATATCTATGCCGGTGGTTCACTCCCGAGAGCC
>DASQKC010000085.1:0-6996 GCA_035630755.1 Actinomycetota bacterium
CACCGCGCGGGGCATCTGGCCGAACGTCATGACCGTGACGGGCGGCGGGGCCGCCGAGGTCGACGAGGGGCGCGTGGCCACCGCGGTGGCCGAGGTCCTGGCGGCGAGGGGGAGCGCGTCGTGAGCTTCATGCCCTACGTGGCCCCCGAGCAGCTCATGAAGGACCGCTCGGACTACGCCCACAAAGGCATCGCGCGCGGACGGTCCGTGGTGGGGCTCGAGTACGCGGACGGCCTGTTGTTCCTGGCCGAGAACCCCAGCGCGACACTGCACAAGATCAGCGAGGTTTACGACCAGATCGCGTTCGCCGGGGTCGGGAAGTACAGCGAGTTCGAGGAGCTGCGGATCGCCGGCATCCGCCTGGCGGACATGCGCGGGTACCAGTACGGGCGCGAGGACGTGAAGGCGCGCGATCTGGCGAACGCGTACTCGCAGGCGCTGTCCACCATCTTCACGCAGCAGATGAAGCCGTACGAGATCGAGCTCCTGGTCGGGGAGGTCGACGGGGAGGTCGACGGCTCGTCGATCTACCACATCCTGTTCGACGGCTCGGTGACCGACGAGCAGGGGTGCGTCGCGATGGGCGGGCACGCCGAGGAGCTCACCGATGCGCTGCGTGAGCGGTTCGCGGAGGGGGCAGACCTCGCCGCCGCGATCCGCGGGGCCGTCGGCGCGCTCGCCACGGTCCCGGAACCGCGTGAGGTCCCGGCCGACCAGGTGGAGGCCGGGGTGCTCGACCGCACCGGCGCCGACCGCCGGAAGTTCCGCCGGGTCACCGCCGAGGAGATCGCGGCTGCCCTCGCGGGCTGACCGCTCCCTGCGTTCGACGCTGCCGGCCGTAGGCTGTCCGACGTGGATCGGCGCATCTTCGGGCTCGAGAACGAGTACGGCGTCACCTGTACGTTCCGCGGTCAGCGGCGACTGTCGCCCGACGAGGTGGCCCGGTACCTGTTCCGGCGCGTCGTGCATTGGGGTCGATCCTCGAACGTGTTCCTCGAGAACGGCGCCCGGCTCTACCTGGACGTGGGCTCGCACCCCGAGTACGCGACGCCCGAGTGCGACGACGTCCGCGAGCTCGTCGCCCACGACAAGGCGGGGGAGCGGATCCTCGAGGGGCTCCTCGCCGCGGCCGAGGTCCGCCTCCACGAGGAGGGCATCTCGGGCGACGTCTACCTCTTCAAGAACAACACCGACTCGGCCGGCAACTCCTACGGCTGCCACGAGAACTACCTCGTGGCCCGCCAGGGGGAGTTCGCGCGGATGGCCGACGTCCTCATCCCGTTCTTCGTGACCCGCCAGATCTGGTGCGGGGCCGGCAAGGTGCTCCACGGGCCCCGCGGGGCGCAGTACTGCCTGGCGCAGCGGGCCGAGCACATCTGGGAGGGCGTGTCGAGCGCCACAACGCGGTCGCGGCCGATCATCAACACGCGCGACGAGCCGCACGCCGACGCCGAGCGGTACCGGCGCCTGCATGTGATCGTGGGCGATTCGAACATGAGCGAGTGGACCACGTTCATGAAGGTGGGCATCACCGACCTCGTGCTCCGCATGGTCGAGGCGAACACGGTGATGCGCGACCTGTCGCTCGAGAACCCCATCCGCGCGATCCGCGAGATCAGCCACGACCTCACGTGCACGCGGAAGGTGAAGCTCGCGAACGGCCGCGAGCTCTCCGCGCTCGAGGTGCAGACGGAGTACTTCGAGAAGACGTCGCGGTTCATCGAGCGCCGCGGCGCCGACGAGACGGCCACGGTCCTGCTGGCGGAGTGGGAGTCGGCCCTCGCCGCGATCCGCGACGGCGACGCCGCCCGGCTCGTGCGCAAGGTCGACTGGGTCACGAAGCAGGTGCTCATCGAGCGCTACATGGCCAAACACGATCTGACGCTCGGGTCCCCCCGCGTCGCGTTGCTCGACCTGGCGTACCACGACGTGAACCGCTCCCGGGGTCTGTACCACCTGCTGGAGCGTGCCGGGAAGGTCGACCGCGCCGTGGACGAGGAGGCGATCGTCACCGCGACGCGGGAGCCGCCGCAGTCCACGCGGGCCAAGCTCCGGGGCGACTTCATCCGCGAGGCGAAGGCGAAGCGCCGCGACTACACCGTGGACTGGGTGCACCTCAAGCTGAACGATCAGGCCCAGCGGACGGTCCTGTGCAAGGACCCGTTCCGCCACACCGACGAACGCGTGGAACAGCTGATCGCCCACATGTGAGGACTACGCCCGCCAGCGGCGGTTGCCGTGGGCGAGGCGGCCGGCCAGGACGCCGGCGGCGGCCGCGGCGAGGTCGCCGAGCGAGGCGCCCGAGGGCTCCCGGCCCAGCTCGTCGAACGCGGGCCGGGGATCGACGTCGACGAGGTGGTGCAGCGCGGCGGGGTCGTGGGGCGCCAGGGCATGACGGACCCGTCGCCGGTGGTCATCGTCGCCGTCGGGCAGCGCGAGCGTGACGTCGACCGACAGGCCCGCCAGGAGGGCCTCGAGCCCCACGGGGTCGTCCAGCGGGAGCGCCGGCAGCGGGCGTCCCCCCAGGGCGCGGGCGGCGGTGAGGACGCGGGCGTCGCCGTCCTCCACGAGGAGGACCTCCGAGCCGTGGGCGACCGCCGTGAGGAGCTGGCCCGGCAGTTGCGGGGCGTCCGAGGGGAGGACCAGGACGGCCGGAGCGCCGCCCGCCCGCATCGCGCCGGCCCGGACCAGGATCGCCGCCGCGGGCGGAACCGTGACCACGGGCGCGGACCACAGCCCGCTCGGATCGGGCTCGCCATCCAGCGGCCCGAGGTCGACGTCGAGGGTGCGATGATCGATCCCGACGACGACCTCGGCGCTGGCTCGCCACCCGTCGCCGTCGCGTGTGAAGCGGATCACCGGGGTCCTCGGGGCCGGAACATGCCGTGCGTATGATGCCCGACGATGTCCGAGATCGATGCGATCGACCCGCTCGAACGGCTCCTGAACCTCGTCGCCCTGCTCCTCGACCACGGCCGCCCGATGACCTTCGACGAGATCCAGGACGCCATGGAGGGCTACGAGGGTTCGAAAGCCACGGCCAAGCGCAAGTTCGAGCGGGACAAGGACGTCCTGCGGGAGTACGACGTCCCGATCGAGACCGGGACCACCGACGTCCTCGGCGGCGAGATCGGGTACGTGATCTCCCGCGACGCCTACTACCTGCCGGAGATCGACTTCACGCCCGCCGAGATCACCGCCTTGTTCGTGGCCGCGCAGAGCGGCACGGCGGCCGCGGCGGCTTCCACGGCGGTCCGCAAGCTCCTGTACGGCGCGGACGGCGGCATCCTCTCGGGCGCGGGCGGTGGCCCCTTGGTCGCGGGAGCGGACACCGACGCCGAGACCGTCGCCGCCGCCGCGGACGCGGCGGCATCGCGGCGCCGCGTGACGTTCGGCTACCGCAACGCCCAGGGGGTGGTGCGGGACCGCGACGTCGACGCCTACGGGGTCGTCTTCCGGCGCGGCCACTGGTACCTCGTCGGGGCCGACCGTGAGCGCGATGAGATCAGAGCGTTCCGGCTCTCGCGGTGCACGACGCGCGTCGCCGATACCGGCGACGGGTCGTCGCCGCCCACCGGGTTCCAAGCAACCGATCACGTCCAAGGAGGGCCGTGGGAGGCGGACGCGCAGGATCGAGCCGAGGTGGCGTTCGGAGACGCCGCCGCCGCGCTCGCCCGGTCGCGGTTCACCGGCTGGGAGCGGCTCGATCGGGCGAGCGAACGCCGCGTCATCCTGTCGCTCCCGATGGCGGACGAGGAGACCATGGCGGCCTTGCTCCTGCAGTTCGGTCCCGACGCAGAGGTGCTCGGGCCGGCGAGCCTGCGGGCCCTGGTCCAGGACCGCCTTCGGGACCTCGCCGAGGCCGTCGATGCCTGAACGTCGCGGCGTGGTCCCGACCACCGCGGAGCGGCTGGGGCGGATGCTCGTCGTCGTGCCGTACCTCGTGCGCCATCCCGGGACGTCGGTGACCGAGGCGTCGGCGCTGTTCGACATCCCCGCCGAGCAGCTGCGCCGCGATCTCCGACTGCTGATGATGTCGGGGTTGCCACCGTACGGGCCCGGCGACCTCATCGACGTCGACATCGACGAGGACGACGAGATCTGGATCACGATGGCGGACCATTTCGCCCGGCCGTTGCGGCTCACTCGCCAGGAGGCGACGGCCGTCCGGGTGCGTGCGGCGGAGCTGATGGCCACCCCGGGCGTCCCCGAGGCCCCCGACCTCGCCTCGGCGGTCGCGAAGCTCGACGCCACCCTCGGCGAGGCGCCCATCGACGCCGTGAGCGGCACCGTCGCGCCGCCCCTCCTGGACGAGGTCGCGGCGGCGGCCGCCGCCCACGAACGCCTGCGGATCACCTACGTTGCCGCCTCCACGGGGGAGCGGACCGAGCGGACGATCGACCCCGAGTCCGTGTTCGCCGAGCTCGGCAACTGGTACGTGGTCGCGTGGGACGACGGCGCCGAGGACGAGCGCCTGCTGCGCGTGGACCGGGTCGAGCGGGTCGAGTCCACGGGCGTCGTGTTCTCGCCCCGTGGCCTGCAGGGGGCGGGGCGGCCCCTGTACCGCGCGGGCGCGGACGACATCGTCGTCCGGTTGTCGCTGGGGCCGGCCAGCCGCTGGGTCGCGGAGTACTACGCCACCACCGCCGTCGAGGAGCGCGACGATGGTGGGGTCGAGGTGGAGCTCCCGACGCGCGACCTGGGGTGGGTCGCCGCTTTGCTGCTGCGCCTGGGTCCGGACGCCGAGGTGATCGGGCCCGCTGAGCTGCGGGAACGCCGGCGGGACATGCTCCGGCGAACCCTCGCCGTGTACCGGGAACAGCCCGGCGAACCCGACGTCTGAGCCCCTCAAGGCGACCCCGAGGTGGACCGATGCTTCGGGGTGAGATGACCACCATCCGGACGACCTGCCCTCGCTGCGGCGAGGTGGATATGGGCCCCGAGTCGATCTACCTGTCGGTCGCGGGCAACGGGAACGAGGGTTCCTACCGCTTCACGTGCCCGAGCTGCGCCGACGACGTGGAGAAGCGGGCCGACCGGAAGATCGTGGCCCTCCTGGTGTCCGCAGGCGTCGACATCGATGAGCGCGACGGCGGTCAGACGAGCCTCGCGTCGACCCACCCGGAGCTCTTCGACGAGCTGGGGGAGGAGCTGCGCGACCTCGGCCCGGCCTTCACGACCGACGACGTCATCGAGTTCCACTACCTGCTCGAGGACGAGGCGTACATCCGAGATTTCCTCGCCAGCAGCGGCGGCTACTGACCCGCCCGCCGGAGAGGGTTCCCGCTGGCCAGAGGGCGTGTACCATCGACCCATGGCCGTCTGGATCGCCGTCTGGGTCATCCTCGCGCTCGTGACCGTGGGCGTCGTGGTGGCTTTCGCCCTGGGTCTGGCGAAGCAGGGCCTCGTGGTGGGCCGATCCGCCGCCCGCATGGCCGAGGAGGTGGGCGCGCTGACCGATGAGATCTCCCGCGAGAGCTCCCGGGCGTCGGACCGCGTGGCCAACCTGTCGACGCCGGGCGCCGCCGGCGGTTCCGGGAGGCGCTGAGCGATGTTCAACATGGGCCCGCAGGAGCTGCTGATCGTCCTGGTGCTGGCGTTGATCGTCGTGGGACCCCAGCGGCTCCCCGAGCTCTCGCGGCAGATCGGCAAGGGGCTGCGCGAGTTCCGCAAGGTCCAGGAGGACGTCAAGGGCATGGTGAAGTTCGACCTCGATGACGCCCCCGAGCGGCCGGCCCGGACCGCCGCGTCGTCCACGACGGGCTCGACGCGACCGCCCGGCCCGCATCGCACCGCCCGGCCCGCGCCCACCGCGCCGGCGACCCCCGCGAACGGGCAGGCCGCCGCCGTCGAGGGTCGCGCCGGCGACGCCGACGGGCCGGCGACGCCATCGGCATGAAACTGCTCCCGCGCCGATCGCGCAGCGAGGAGGAGCGGGCCGGCTCGATGACCCTCGTCGAGCACCTCACCGAGCTCCGCCATCGCGTGATCGTCAGCATCTGGGCCATCGCGATCGCGATGATCGCCGCCTGGTTCCTCTACGAACCCTTCCTCTCGTTGGTCCGCGAGCCCTTCTGCACGTTCATCACCGACAACCCCGAGTTCGCGCCACCGACCGGCTGCGACCTCGTGTTCAGCGGTCCGTTCGACGCGTTCGCCGTGCGGATGAAGACGATGCTCTACCTCGGCGTGGTGATCGCGATGCCGGTCCTGCTCTTCCAGCTCTGGGCGTTCATCGTGCCGGGGCTCACGGCGCGCGAGAAGAAGTGGTCCATCCCCTTCGTGGTGGCGTCGTTCCTGCTCTTCCTGGCGGGCGCGGTCACGGCGTTCTTCGTCCTCCCGAAGAGCCTGCAGTTCCTGCTCGGGTTCGCGGGCGAAGGCGTGGTGCCGCTGCTCACGGTCGATCGTTACGTGGGGTTCGTGACCCTCGTGACCCTCGCGTTCGGCGTCTCGTTCCTGTTCCCGGTGGTCCTCGTGTTCCTGGAAGCGGTCGGCGTGATCAGGCCGGATACGCTCGCGGGGTTCCGGCGCTACGCGATCGTCGTGATCGCGACGATCGCCGCGGTCATCACGCCGGGGCAAGACGTGTTCTCGATGGTCGCGATGATGATCCCGATGTACCTGTTCTACGAGGCCAGTATCATCATCGGCCGCATCATCACGAAGGACCGGGAGACGGCGTAGGTGGCGATCAAAGGCAAGGGCAAGTCCAAGAGCCGGGGCGTGGCGAAGGCGCCACGGCGAGCCCCCGTGCCCGTCCCCGTGCCCTGGTACCAGCGCCGCTGGGTGCAGGTGACCGTGGCCGTCGTCGTGGGGTTCCTCGCCTTCTGGCTCCTCACCTGGGTCATCGATGGGATCCAGGACAACCGTGCCGAGGAGGAGCGCGCCACCCAGCGCACGATCCTCGAGACGTGGCAGGCGTCGATCGAGACCGACGTGAGCGACGTGGCTCAGTTCCGCGACCCGGCGCCGCCCGTGGTCGCGCCCCAACTCCGG
>DASQKC010000086.1:0-18058 GCA_035630755.1 Actinomycetota bacterium
CCGCAGGTAGGCGTCCGCGACCTCGCCGGTGAAGAACCGGACCCCGTGCGGGGTGGCGTCGGGACGACCCTCGGCGCACATCGGGCACCCCTCGCCGCGGCGCAGCTCGTAGAAGGACGTCGGCCAGTCCATCCGGCGAGCCTACGCCGACGCCGTACGATGCCGGCGTGACCGAGACCCCCGAACAGCTCCACGCGCGCGCGGTCGACGTGCTGCGGATGCCGCCCGTCGCGACGTGGGAGGAGTTCCCCTTCGACGGGGAGATGCGGCCGCGTGCGCTGCTCCCGCCGGTCGCCGCCGAGGCGCCGAGGAACGGCGAGGGCGGCGTGGACTGCTGGAGCTGCGCCCAACCCGACGACGCGTACGCCTGGACCGACGACCGGTGGCGTCTCCTCCCGGCCACGCCCAACGGCCTCCCGGTCGTCGTGCTCCTCGAACCCCGCGACCACTACGCGGAGCCCGGCGATCTCCCGCAGGACGTGGCGGCCGACCTCGGCGTGATGCTCGCGCGGGTCGAGCGAGCGGTCCGCGGCGTCGGCGACATCGGGCGCGTGCACGTGTGCCGGTGGGGCGACGGCTCGGAGCACCTGCATTGGTGGTTCATGGCGCGGCCCGCGCGCATCCCGCAGCTGATCGGCAGCTTCGCCGCGATCTGGGACGACATCCTCCCGGTGACGCCCGACGACGTGTGGCAGGCCAACCTCGCGAAGGTGACCGCCGCGCTCGACGCCTAGGGACCGTCGACGATCACGAGGCGGTGACCGATGTCGTAGCTGTCGGCCTCCAGGAGGTCGGCGTTGCGATCCAGCCACGCCCCCGACTCGAGGTCGGCCGAGAGCTCGCGCACGAACCGGTCGGCGCGCTCGGGTCCCATCCGGTCGAAGGTGGAGATGCCGTCGCGCGCGATCGGGTCGAGGTACGCCTCCGGCCGCCGCCAGTACGCGCCGAAGAACCCGTCCCGGCAGTCGTGCGGTGTTTCCAGGACCTCCACGCGATCGGCGCCGAGCAGCGCGGCGGTCTCATCGGCCGTGATCTCCCCGTCGAGATCGGCCATATCTTGGAAGTACCCCCCGAGCCACGAGCGGAACCAGGCGGCGATGTCCGTCCCGACGATCGCGATCGGGCCGCGCGTGACGCGCCGGATCTCGGCCAGACCTGCTGCGGCGTCGGTCCAGTGGTGGACGGTCAGCACCGCCATCGCCCCGCCGAAGGAGCCGTCCGCGAACGGCAGGTGCTCGGCGACGCCCTGGACCGCGGGCGCCGCGCCGGAGGGACGCTGCGCGATCATCACGGACGAGGGCTCCACCGCGATCATGGATCGGTCGCGCCGCTCGTAGGACCCGGTCCCGGCACCGACGTTCAGGACGGGCGCCGCGTCGCCGAGCACCGCCCAGATCCGCTCGGCGTAGCGGGGCTCGGTCGCGCGGGTCGCGGTGTACGTGCGCCCGATCGTGTCGTACGTGGTCACGCTCCTGACATTACCCGTGCCGCGGCGGCCTGGCATGATCGCAGGATGCGGCTACGTCCCATCACCGCCGACGACCGGTGGCTGTTCGTCGAGCTCCTCTGCGACGACGAGGTGATGCACCACCTCGGGGGCGCGATCTCGGTCGAGGCCGCCGAGCAGACGCTCGCGCGGCAGATCGACCCGGCCGCGGCGGACACCACCTGGGCCCGCGCGATCCTCACCGAGGAGGACGAGGTCGCCGGCTCGCTCGCCCTGTGGATCCACGACGGCGAGGACCCGATCACCGAGATCGGATGGATGGTCCGTCCGGCCTTCCAGGGCCGCGGGATCGGGAAGCGGGCGGTGGCGATGCTGCTCGACGAGGCGCAGGCCGACGGCCGCTGGGGACCGATCTACGCGTTTCCCGCCGACACGAACGAGGCCTCGAACGCGATGAGCCGCACGCTCGGGTTCACGCTCGTCGAGGTGAAGGAGTTCGTGTACCAGGGCCGGACGCTCCGGTGCAACGTGTGGCGGCACGACCCGCCGTGACCACCCTCGCGACCCGGCAGCTGAACCGTGCCCTGCTCGCGCGCCAGGGGTTGCTCCGGCGCCGTCGCGTCCCGCCGCTGCGCGTCGTCGAGTCCCTCGTCGGCATGCAGGCACAGGAACCGCGTGACCCCTACGTGGGGCTGTGGAACCGGATCGAGGGCTACCGGCCCGACCGGCTCGGACGCGCGCTGCTCGATCGGGAGGCGGTGCGGATGACGCTGTTCCGCGGCACGCTGCACCTGGTCACGGCGCGCGACGCCCTCGCGATCCGCCCGCTGATCCAGCCGGTCGTCGAGGCCACGTTCTTCGCGCAGGGCGCCTTCAAGCGCGCCGCGGCCACCGTGGACCTCGACGAGCTGGTCGCGTGGTACCGGTCGCTCCTCGACGAGGCCCCACGGCCCCGCGCCGAGTTGGTCCGGCTCACGGCCGAGCGGTGGCCCGACCTCGACGCGAACTCGCTGGCGTACGCGATCTACCTGCTGCCGACCGTGCAGGTCACGCCGCGGGGGGTCTGGGGCCGGTCGGCGCGCGCCACGGTGACGACCGTGGAGTCGTGGCTCGGCGCGCCGATGGTGGCCACGCCCGACGTCGACGCGCTCGTCCGCCGCTACCTCGCGGCCTTCGGCCCGGCGACGGCGGCCGACCTCCGCACGTGGTCGGGCCTGCGCGGCGTCCGAGCAATCGTCGACCGATTGCGTCCGGAGCTGCGGTCGTTCCACGACGAGGAGGGTCGCGAGCTCGTCGACGTGCCGCGGGCAGCGCTCCCCGATGCGGACGTGCCGGCGCCGGTCCGGTTCCTCCCCGAGTACGACAACGTCGGGCTCAGCCACGCCGACCGGGCGCGGATCGTCGGCCCCGGCGCCATCGCGTGGGGCGAGGTCCATTGGGGCGCGATCCTCGTCGACGGCTTCACGTCCGCGCGGTGGAAGCTCGAGCGCGACGGCGAGGACGCCTCCATCCGGATCGAGCGGTTCCGCCCGTTCACCCGGGCCGAACGGGCCGACGTGTCGGACGAAGGCAGGGCGCTCCTGGCCTTCCTCGTCCCCGACGCCGCCCGCCACCGCATCCGGATCGCGTAGGGAGCGGGGACGCGCACCGGCCGCACGCGCGAAGATGCGGGCCATGGGAGCGGGCTACACCCTCGCCGAGGTCGCCGAGCGGGCCGGCGTGCCGCTCGCGCGCGTGGAGGCGTTGATCGACGCCGGCGTCATCCCTCGACGCGACGCCTACGACGAAGGCGCCGTGCGGCGGGCGATGTTGCTGTAGGCGTGCGTAGAGGCGGGGCTCACCGTCGAGGCGCTCGGCGCCGCGATGGCCAGCGGCCACCTCGAGCTCGGCATCGTCGACGCCGACCACTACGCGCGGTGGGGCCAGCGGCTGGACACCACATGGGCCGAGCTTGCACGCACCACGGGTCGAGGGGTGGCCCACACGTCAGAACGCGTTTGGGTGCAACCTGTGAAGGAACGACGAGGCATCGGCAGATCCCGATGAAGGAGTGGTGGGGCATGGACAGGAAGTGGATCGCGATGGCGACCGGGGCGTGCGTGCTCACGGCCGGTCTGATGGCCGCGGCGTACGCGCGGGTGCCGAGGATCGTGGACCCGATCGACCCGGCGAACTTCGACGCGCCGCTGGACAACCCGTACTACCCGCTCGAGGTCGGCCAGGTGTCGATCATGCGCGGGCAGGAGGACGGCGTGCGCTTCCACGAGCGCATCCGCGTCACCGCGGACACGAAGGTGATCCAGGGCGTCGCGACGACGGTCGTGCTCGACAAGCTCTGGGAGGACGGGCGGCTCGCCGAGCGCACACGGGACTGGTACGCCCCGGACGACGAGGGCACGGTCTGGTACTTCGGCGAGTACACCGAGAGCATCGACGACGGCCAGGTCGTCGACACGCACGGGTCGTGGGAAGCCGGCGTCGACGGGGCGGTCGCGGGCGTGATCATGCCCGCCGACCCGCGGCCCACCGTCGCGTACCGCCAGGAGTACTTCCGGGGCGAAGCCGAGGATCAGGCGTGGATCACGCAGCGGTTCGCCGAGCGCACGGTCCCCTACGGGCACCTCGAGGACCTCGTCCGCTCGTTCGAGTGGAACCGACTGGAGCCGCGCGTCGTCGTGCAGAAGTTCTTCGCGCCGGGTCTGGGGCTCGTCTACGAGCGCGTCGTGGCCGGCGGCGTCGAGTCGCTCGAGCTCGTCGACTTCATCCCGGCGGGTGAACGTCAGGGCAACCGGTAGATGATCTCCTCGACGTCGGTCGTCTCGCGGCCGACCTCGACGAACCCGCAGCGCTCCAGGACCTTGATCGACCCCACGTTCTCGACCCAGACGTGCGCCCAGAGGGGCCGCTCCGTCACCTCCTCGAGGAAGGCGCGGAGGGCCGCGGTCCCGATGCCGCGGCCCCACGTGGTGCGGTCGAACCAGTAGCCGACGTCGCGCTCGTCCTCGCCCCAGCAGCCGATGCTGCCGACGACGTCGCCGTCGACGACGACCGTCCGGCGGATCGCGGTCGGGTCGGCACGGATCTTCGCATCGTTCGCGACGAAGGCCTCCCAGTCGCGCGCTGGGAACGCCGCCATCTCGTTCGCGACGGGATCGCGCTGGTGCTCGAACAGGATCGGGAGGTCTTCGAGCGTCGTCGCGCGGAGGATCAGTTCCACGGACCCGAGCCTACGGCCGGCCGCCGACGCGCGCGAACGAACGCAGGGCGGTGAGCGCGGCGTCGAACGCCGCCGCCGACGCGACCGCGTCGCTCGGATCCTCGCGGACGACCCCGGACTCCTCGTCGACGAGCCAGCCCGCCGCCCGCGCGTGCGGACGGAAGACGTCGGCGTCGACGTCCCCGCGGACACACCGAAGGTCGCGGAGTGCCCGCGCGAGGAGGATGCGTTCCGGACCGTCGCGCGGGGCCCGACCGGGCAGCCCGTCGAGGAAGCGGTCGACATCCTCGAGCGGGAGATCAGGCTCGTCGGCGATCGACGGAACCAGTGCGCGCCGGGCATCTCCCGGATCACCGGCGTCGATCGCGACGGTGATCCGCCGCACCGCGGCGAGCGAGAGGCCGTGCGCCTCGACGAGGAGCCGGATCAAGGCCAGGCGTCGGAGGTGGAGGTCGTCGTACCGCGAGCGCGAGCCGCCCTCGCGCGGTCCGATCGGGAGCAGTCCCTCGCGGAGGTAGTACTTGATCGTGGCGACGGGAACGCCCGACCGTGCCGAGAGCTCCCGCAGATCCATCGTTGGATAGTATCGCTATCCGATTCAGGATAGTGTGACTATCCCCTCAGATATCCATCGGCCCGCTGATGATGACCTCGCCGACGTGCATCGCGTTGTGGGTCAGGAGGTTCCGGCCGAGGAGGAACCCCAGGGTCGTTCCCTGCCAGACGTCCCCGACCCACGCCGCCCGTGGCCCGAGCGCCCCTTGCTCCCGAGCTCGCTCCACGCCCTCGGGCCCGACGATCCGGTCGAGGTCGGACGCTCCGAGGCCCTCGACGTAGGCGCGGGTGGCGGCGCCCACGGCCGCCCGGTAGACACGCAGCGCCGCCAGGTCGATCGAGCCGGCGAGCGCCGCCACCTCCGTCCGATCCATCCCGGTCCCGATGTCGCGGCGCTCGACACCGAGCCGAGCGGACCACCCGTCCGCGTCGAACACCTGCGTGTCGCCCGCCACCACCGCGTGCATCAGGGCGTCCTCGGTGCGGGCCACGTGCCACCAGATCCACGCCGGCGGGTTCAGCCCCGGCACGCTCGCAGCGCGGAGGTCGGCCTCGCCGACGCCCTCGATCAGCGAGTCCTCCAGCGAATCGGCCTCCGTCGCGGCGACGGCGGCCGAGTGCAGCCGGGCGTGCTGGCCGAGCAGCAGCGCGATCGCGTCCACCACGCCACCGTACGCCGTTCGCGCGGTGGCCTCCCAGCCCATCTCGCGGACCTCGAGCAGCACGTCGATGCAACAGGAACATGGGTCTTCCGGCCGATACGGGGGACCGTTCGTCCGACCTATGCTCTGGACGAGCAGGGAGGGCACCATGGAGACGGAAGTCCGGTTCGTCGACGGTGAGACGCTCACCTTCGACGCGAACGCCGTGATCAAGATGACGCCGCACGGCATCGAGGTCCTCGAGCGGAACGAGGAGGACGCCGTCAAGGTGCTCTTCCCGTGGGCGCGCGTCGAGCGCGTCACCCAGCGAGGGCCGCAGGTCGCCGCGATCTACACCTACTGAGCCGCGCCGGCGGTCTCGGCGATGACCTCGTCGGGGTCGTCGCCGAGCCAGTACCTGGCCCCGGCGCCGCGACGCGCGGCCCCGTCCCCGGGGTTCGAGAGCGGGCAGGACCGCAGGCTCAGGCACCCGCACCCGATGCACGACGTGAGGGTCTCGCGCAGCTGTTCCAGCTCCCCCATCCGCGCGTCGAGCCGTCGCCGCATCGCGCGGGACAGCGACCCCCACTGGGCCTTCGTCGGCGCCCGGTCGGCCGGCAGCACATCGAGCAGTTCCCGGATCTCGTCCAGCGTGAGCCCGACGCGTTGGGCCGACCGGATGAACGCGAGCCGGCGCAGGACGTGCCGCCGGTAGGTCCGGTGGCCCGCCGTCGTCCGGCCCGCGACGAGCAGCCCTTCGTCCTCGTAGAAGCGGATCGCCGAGGTCGCGTGACCGCTGCGCGCGGCCACCTCGCCGATCGAGATGACGTCGTCCTTCGCGGGAGCCGTCGGCGCCCACCTCCTTGACTTCAAGCGCACTTGAACTCGTAGCCTGCGCCGCCATGGATACCACGACCGACGCGCTCGCGCGCGTGCGTGCGCTGATGGCCCGCGCGACGGGCGATGAGAAGCACGAGGAGAGCAGCACCTCCACCCTCGACGCGCTCTGGGTCCTGTACGACAGGGTCCTCCACGTCGACCCCGCGCGCCCGGCCGATCCCGACCGCGACCGGTTCATCCTGTCGAAGGGCCACGGGCCGGTCGCGTTGTACGCGATCCTCGTGGCGAAGGGGTTCATCCCTGAGGCGGCCCTCGACACCTTCATGGAACACGGCGGCACGCTCGGCTCGCACCCGGACCGGACGCTCGTGCCCGGCGTCGAGGCCTCGACCGGGTCGCTCGGGCACGGGCTCGCCCTGGCGGTCGGCGTGGCGCTCGCGCTGCGTGCCGGCGGCCGTCGCGAGCCGCGCGCGATCTGCCTCGTCGGCGACGCCGAGATGAACGAGGGCTCGAACTGGGAGCCGGTGTTGATCGCCCCGCATCGGCGTCTGGGGAACCTCACGATGCTCGTGATCGACAACCACAGCTCCACGCCCGACATGTCGCCCTGGGCCGAGCGCCTGGGCGGCTTCGGGTGGGACGTGTACGAGGTGGACGGCCACGATCGCGCCGCGCTCGAGGTCGCGCTGCGGCGACGGCACGAGCACACACCGGTCGCGGTGGTCGCCGACATCCCGCCGGGAGAGTGGTGATGGACGGGATGCGCGTCGCCTTCGCGCGGACGACGAGCGCCCTGCTCGACGAGGACCCGCAGGTCGCCCTCGTGCTGGCCGAGATCAGCGTCTCCGGGTACCTGTGGCGCGCGATCGAGCGACACCCGGAGCGGGCCGTCAACATCGGGATCGCCGAGCAGGCGATGGTCGGGATCGCCGCCGGGTTCGCGATGGAAGGCTTCCATCCGATCGCGCACTCGATCGCCGCCTTCGTCGCCGAACGACCGTACGAGCAGCTGAAGCTGGACTTCGGCTACCAAGGGCTCGGCGGCACGTTCGTCGGCGTGGGCGGCTCCTACGACTACGCGGCGGAGGGCGCGACGCATCACGCGCCGGCCGACGCCCAGGTGATGACCGCGATCCCGACGATGCAGGTGCTCGCGCCCGGACACGAACGCGAGGTCGACGCCCTGCTGCGCGCGACCTACGCGAACGGTGAGCCGACCTACGTGCGCATCGGGTCGGCCGCCAACACGGAGCCCTTCGACGTGGCGCCCGGCAGGATCGAGGTGGTGGCGCACGGCGGCGCCGCGACCGTGCTCGCCTTCGGCCCGATGCTCTGGCCGACGCTGCAGGCCTGCGCGGGCCTCGACGTGACGATCCTCTACGCCACCAGCCTGCGGCCCTTCGACGCCGCGACCCTCGCCGGCGTCGTGGGCGGTGCACCGACCGTGGTCGCGGTCGAACCATGGTACGAGGGCACGGCGGCGGCCGCCGTGACGAGCGCGATCGCCGACCGGCCGGCCCGGTACGCCTGGATCGGGGTCCCGCGCACGTTCGTCCACGCCTACGGAACGCGCGAGGACCTCGACCGTGACGCTGGGCTCGACCCGACGGGGATCAGACGCCGGATCCTCGAGGTGATGGACTGAGCGGCATGACCGCCGACGCCGCCGCGCCCGCGCCGCCCCGCTGGCGCGACGTGTTCCGCGGCCCCCAGGGCCGGCTCATCATCGGGCTGCTCGTCCTCGAGACGCTGTTCGCGCTGCACTTCCTGACGGTCGCCACCGTGATGCCCGCGGTGCTCACCGATCTCGGCGACATCAGCCTGTACGGCGCGTCGTTCTGGGCGGCGAGCCTGATGCAGCTCGCGTGCATCCCGATCGCGAGCGGCGCCGTCGACCGGTTCGGTCCGCGACGCGTCCTCGTCGTGCTGGCCGTCGTGTACGCGTGCGGGCTCCTCGTGGCCGCGTTCGCGCCGACGATGTTGTTCGTGGTCCTGGGCCGGAGCCTGCAGGGCATCGCGGCGGGCGGCGGCTACGCCCTGTCGATCGGCGTCGTGGCCAAACAGATGCCCGAGGAGCACCGGGCGCGGATCCTCGCCCTGCTCGCGACCACGTGGATCCTCCCGGGGCTGCTCGGTCCGGGCGTCGGCGCGATCCTCGTGTCGACGGTCGGATGGCGGTGGGCCTTCGCGGCGCCGCTACCGGTCCTCGTGATCTGCCTGATCATGATCCTGCCGACGCTCCGGGTGGTGCCGCGCGTGGAGGAGACCGACATCCCCGTGAAGCGGTCCCTCTGGCTCGCGGTCGGGGGGTCGGTGCTCTTCGCATCGCTCACGTTCCCCTCGCCTCTGACGCTCGCGGCGGGCGCGGCGGGCGGCGTCCTCGCATGGCTCGGCCTGCGGTCGCTCACCCCGCCGGGGACGTTCCGCGCCCGTCCCGGCCCGCCGGCGGCGGCGGCCGCCGCGTTCCTCTCGTCGGTGACGTTCGCCGCCGCCGACTCGTTCGTCTCGCTGATGCTCACCGAGGTCCGCGGGCTGTCGATCGCGGCGGTCGGGATCGGCTTCACGTGCCAGACGTTCGCGTGGACGGCCGGGTCGTGGTGGCAGTCGCGGCAGGTCGAGCGACGTTCGCTCGGGAGCATCGTGACGATCGGGACCGTGATCATGGCCTGCGGGTTCGGCGTGGCCGCCACCGGCCTCGTGCCGGCGGTCCCGATCGCGGTCGCCTACGTCGGCTGGGTTGCCGCCGCCCTCGGCATGGGCATCGTCTTCCCCACCATCCCGCTCTCGGCGATGCAGGCCGCCGGCGCCGGCCGCGAGGCCTCCGACCTCAGCCCCACGCTCCTCATGGACATGACCGGCGTCGCGGTGGGCCAGGGGTTCGGGGGCGTGGCGTTGGCGAACGCCGTGGCGATCGGCCTCGGGATCGCGGTGGGACTGGGCGGCGCGTTCCTCACGACGGGCGTGGCGGCGATCCTGCTGCTGCTCGTGGCCTCCCGCATCCCCGACCGGGCGAGCCGGAGCGCGTCCCGGGCCCCGGCCGGGGAGCCCGTCGCGTAACGATCCGGACCGCGCGTCGTACGAAGATGGGGTATGGCTCGCGAACGCGTCCGCTGGTGGCACGGCGCCCTGCTCGGGGTGGTCACCGGCGCCGTCGCGCTCGGCGTGGCCCAGCTGCTCGCGGGCCTCCTCGACCCCACGAGCGCCCCGATCCTCACTGTCGGACAGGCCGCGATCGACGCCACGCCGGAGTGGCTGAAGTCGTGGGCGATCCGCAGCTTCGGGAGCGCCGACAAGGCGGTGCTGCTCGGCGGCATGACCGTCGTGATCGCGGCTGTGGCCGCGCTGCTCGGCATCCTCGCGATCCGGCACCTGGGCGCCGCGATCGCCGGGCTGGTGGCCCTCGGCGCGGTCGGCGCCGCCGCCGCGATGTCCCGGCCGGCTGCGGGGCCGCTCGCGGCGGTGCCGGCGATCGGTGGCACCGCCGCCGCGACGTTCGCCGTGCGGCGTCTGCGGGCCGCGCTGCAGGGGAGCCCGGAGGCGGACCCGGTGGACGGGGCCACGGACGAGGATCGCCGCCGGTTCCTGCTGACCGTGGGCGGCGTGCTCGGGGCGGCCGTGGCGGCCGGCGGGCTCGGCGCGGTGCTCGGACGCCGGTTCCGGGCCGACGGGTCGCGAGCCGCGATCCGGATCCCCACGCCCGACGAGCGGGTCGGGCCCGTCCCGGTGACCGACCCGATGGTGGCGGGCGCGTCGACGTACCTGACGCCGAACGACGTCTTCTACCGCGTCGACACAGCGCTGCTCGTCCCGTCGGTGACGGCCGAGGAGTGGCGGCTCCGCGTGCACGGCATGGTGGACCGCGAGGTCGACCTCACGTACGCCGACCTCCTCTCGATGCCGCTCATCGAGCGCGACGTGACGCTCGCGTGCGTCTCGAACGAGGTGGGGGGCGACCTCGTCGGGAACGCGAGGTGGATCGGCGTCCGCCTGCGCGACGTGCTGGACATGGCGGGCGTGCATCCCGACGCAGATCAACTCGTCTCGCGGTCGGCCGACGGGTGGACCTGCGGGACGCCGACCGCGATCGTGATGGACGGGCGCGACGCGATGCTGGCGGTGTCGATGAACGGCGAACCCCTCCCGGTCCCCCACGGGTTCCCGGTGCGGATGGTCGTGCCAGGGCTCTACGGCTACGTCTCGGCCACGAAATGGGTGGTGGACCTGGAGCTCTCCACGTTCGCGGCGTTCGACGCCTACTGGATCGAACGCGGATGGGCCGAGCAGGCGCCGATCAAGACGCAGTCACGGATCGACGTGCCCCGGGACGGCGCCACGGTGGACGCGGGCGAGGTGACGGTCGCGGGCGTCGCCTGGGCGCAGCACACCGGGATCGAGGAGGTCGAGATCGGCGTCGACGGCGGACCCTGGACGCCGGCGACGCTCGCCGACGAGGCCACCGCCGACACGTGGCGCCTGTGGACGTTCCCGTGGGCCGCCACGAGCGGTGACCACATGCTGAGCGTCCGCGCGACCGACCGCGCCGGGGTGACGCAGACCGACGTGCCCGCGCCCCCTTTCCCCGACGGCGCCGCCGGTCACCACACCATCGCCGTCACCGTCCGCTGAGCGGACGGTACGCTCCGCCCGTGCGGTTCGCGCCCGAGGACCCCGGCTTCATCGCCGACCCGTACCCGGTCTACGACGAGCTCCGGCGGGACCGGCCGGTCGTCTACGACGAGGCGACGGACCATTGGCTCGTCAGCCGCTACGAGGACGTCAACGCACTGCTGCGCGACCGGCGGTTCGGCCGCACCTACCTGCACGTGGCCACCCACGAGGAGATGGGCCACCCGTCGCCCCCGGACTGGCACGCGCCCTTCTGGGACCTCATCAACGCCGGGATCCTCGACATGGAGCCGCCCGATCACACCCGTGTCCGGCGCCTCGTGTCGAAGGCCTTCACCCCGGCGTACGTCGAGACGCTCCGGCCGCGCGTGGTCGCGCTCGTGGACGACCTGCTCGACGGCCTCGCCGGCGCGGGCGAGGTGGATCTGCTGCCGACGGTCGCCGAGCCCCTCCCCGTCACCGTGATCGCCGACATGCTCGGCGTGCCGCCGTCCGACCACCACCTGCTGCGCCCCTGGTCGGGCGACATCGTGAAGATGTACGAGCTGCACCCGACCGCGGCGATGCAGCGCGACGCCGTCCGGGCGAGCGGCGAGTTCAGCGCTTACCTACGGACGCTCGCGCGCGAACGCCGCGGCGCCGACGGCGAGGACCTCATCACGCTGTTGGCGCACGTCGTGGACGACGGTGAGCGCCTCACCGAGGACGAGCTCGTGGGGACCTGCGTGCTCCTCCTCAACGCGGGCCACGAGGCGACGGTGAACGCCACGCTCCTGGGGTGGCGCCAGCTCTTCCTGCATCCCGACCGCCTCGACGCCCTGCGCGCCGACCACGGCCTGATCCCCACCGCCGTGGACGAGCTGCTCCGGTACGACACGCCGCTGCAGATGTTCGAACGATGGGTCCTGGAGGACACCGAGCTCCACGGGGTGGCCATCCCGCGCGGCGCCGAGCTCGGTCTGCTGTTCGGGAGCGCGAACCGCGACCCCGACGTCTTCGACGCCCCCGGCGAGCTGCGGCTCGATCGCGCGCCGAACCCGCACCTCACGTTCGGGGCGGGGATCCACTTCTGCCTCGGCGCCCCGCTCGGGCGGCTCGAGCTGCAGACCTCGTTCCGCGGCCTGCTGTCGCGGTTCCCCGACATGGCGCTCGCCGAGGAGCCCCGCTTCCGCCCGGACTACGTCATCCGTGGTCTCGAGGGGCTCCGCGTCACGTTGTAGCCGGGTTCCCTCGCCCGGCCCGCTGGCGTAGGGTGATGGGAACGGCGTTCCTCACGCCGAACCTCCGATCCGGCGCCCACGCCGCCGGCACGAGGAGGCTAAGGGGCTCCGCCTCGAGGGCTGATCGCCGCCGCACCCGTGGCCGCGGCCCGAGGAGCGTGGGTCCCCCGGCCGGACGGCCATGAGGAGGCACGGCAGATGACGAAGCAGAAGGCCCTCAAGAGAGACGTCCGCGCCCGCATGTCGAAGACCGGCGAGCGCTACACCGCCGCCCGGCGGCAGGTGACGAAGGACGACTGGGCGACCCACGACCTCGGCCAGACCGACGAGCGGATCGCCGCGGCGACCGGATGCGACTGGCAGACCTGGATCTACGTGCTCGACCGGTGGGGCGCGCGCGACCGCACGCACACGGAGATCGCGCGCCACGTGGCGTCGTCCTACGACGTCAGCGGGTGGTGGGCGCAGGCCGTCACGATCGGCTACGAACGCGCCCGCGGCATGCGGGCGGTGAACCAACGTCCCGACGGCTTCTCGGTGAGCGTCTCGAAGACGATCGCCGCGGACGAGGTGACCGCCCGCTCGTGGTTCATGGACGCCCGCCGCCGCAACCGGTGGCTCGACCGCGGCTTGCTCGCGCGTCGCGAGGGGCGGACCGAGGCCAGCGCGCGCTTCGACGGACCCGAGGGCACCCGCGTGGTGGTCGGCTTCACGCCCAAGGGACCCAAGACGACCGTGTCGATCGAGCACGAGCGGCTGTCGGGCACCGATGATGTGGAGCGGTGGCGCGCGTTCTGGCGGGAACGGCTGGCCACCCTGGCCGGCCTGGTCTGAGGAGGATCGATGGACGACGACGGACGGTACGAGCGCGGCCGGCAGCGCTTCCTCGAGGTGCACGACGAGAAGGCGCTCGCCGCGGTCGAAGGGCTCGGCGACCTGGGGCGGTTGATCGTCTCCTTCGTCTACGGCGAGGCGTACACGCGCGATGCCCTCGCCACGCGCGACCGCGAGATCGCCGCGGTGGCCGCCTTGGTCGCGCTCGGCCGTTCGTCGCAGATCCCCCAGCACCTGCGCGCCTCCTTGAAGGCCGGGGTGACCCCCGATGAGCTGACCGAGGTGATCATCCAGACCGCCACGATCGCCGGGTTCCCCGTGGCGATGAACGCGATGTCCACACTGCGGAGCGTCCTCGCCGACCGGGAGCGTGACGCGGCCACCTGAACGGGCGATCCGGGGCCTTCACACGGACTCGTCTTATGCTGGCCGGGTGACCCTGTACCGCACCAGTGGCCTGCCCGAGGACCTCGTCGCGCCCGTGATGATCGCGGCCTTCGACGGGTGGGTGGATGCCGCGTCGGCCGCCAGCGCGACCGCGGAGCACCTGTCCAGGGGCGGGGACCTGATCGCGACGTTCGACGCCGACGTGCTGTACGACTACCGCTCGCGTCGCCCGGTCCTGGACATCATCGACGGCACCCTCACGCGGCTCACCTGGCCGTCGCTCGAGCTGCACCGGGTGCGTTTCGGCGGGCGCGACCTGCTGATCCTGCACGGCGCGGAGCCGGACTTCCGGTGGCGGCAGCTCGGCGACGAGTTGCTCGACCTGTGCCTGCGGATGGGCGTGGTCCAGTGGATCTCGCTCGGGGCGATCCCGGCGGCGGCCACCCACGCACGGCCGACGGCGGTCCTGGCGACCGCGTCCGCGCCCGGCCTGCTCCACGACCCCGAGACCCAGGGGCCCGACGGCCTCCTCCGCGTCCCGAGCGCCTGCCTGTCCGCGGTCGAGATGACCGTGAGCGGTGGCGGCGTGCCGGCCGTCGGGTTCTACGCGCACGTCCCGCACTACATCGGCGGCCCGTACGCGTCGGCCACGCTCGCGCTCGTGCGCCGGCTCGCGGGCCACCTCACCATCGAGCTGCCCGAGGGCACCTACGAGGAGGACGCTGACGCCCAGCGCGCCCGCCTCGACGCGGCGGTGGACGCCGACGACGACCTGCGCGAGATGCTCGACCGGCTGCGCCAGGACGAGGACGAGGCCGACGTGCCCTCCGGGGATGAGCTGGCGGCCGAGATCGAGCGGTTCCTGCGGGCGCAGGGCGGCCCGGGGCCGTCCGCGGGCTAGTCCGGGCGGTCGGGCTGGCCGACGCCGAGACGTTCCACCTCGGCGACACCGTGCCACGGAACGATCACGCGGCGCCGGTACATCGAGCCCGACGCGGCGTCGGCCACGTCGTCCAGGATCGCGGTCACCGTCCACGGCCCCGTCTCGAACTTGTCCGCGGCCACGACGTGCTCCTCGCCGTCGGCGAGCACGAGCCGGACCCGCGCCCGCACGCGCGACTCGTCCTCGTGGGCCACGTCGCTCCGCGGAAGCGGCCAGGCGTAGTACCGCACCCGGTGCCAGGGGATCAGGAGGCGGCCCAGCAGGGCGCCGTGTTCGGTCGGCTCGAACTCGCTCGTCTCACAGGTCCGCGTGGTGCCGTCCGTGAGGACGAGCTCGATGAGGGCCCGGGCACGCTGCGCCTCCGCGAGCTCCCTGCGCTCGATCATGCCCCGACGATAGCCCGGGCGCGGCCGAGGATGGAATGGGCCGAAGGTCGATGACCGGTAGCATCCGGGGATGCCAGCGTCCCCCACCGCGCGGACCCGCGTCCATCGCCATCCCGAGCGGGGGGACTACGACCTCACGACCGTCCACCGTGTCCTCGACGAGGCTCTGACGTGCACGGTGGCGTGGGTCGACGAGGAGGGACGGCCCCGGGCGCTGCCCACGATCCAGGCGCGGATCGACGACACCCTCTACCTGCACGGCTCCCGTGGCGCCCGCGCCTGGAAGGCCGTGGCCGCCGGGGCGGAGCTCTGCGTCGTCGCCACGGTGATCGACGAACTCGTGCTCGCCCGGACCTCGCCGCACCACTCGATGAACTACCGCAGCGCCGTCGTCTACGGGCGGGCGCGCGAGGTCACCGACCGTGACGAGCTCTACGCGGTGGCGGCGGCGATCACGCGCCACGTGCTGCCCGGGCGCGAGGACGACGCGATCGTCCCGGGCGACGACGACTGGCGGGAGACCCTGATCGTGGCGATGCCGATCGACGAGGCGAGCGCGAAGGTCCGCACGGGCCCGCCCGTCGACGACGCCGAGGTCCTCGACGCCGACGTCTGGGCCGGCACGCTGCCCCTGCGAACCGTCGCGGGCACCCCCACGCCCGCGCCCGATCTGAAGGACGGCATCCCCGAACCCCCTTACCTGCAGGAGTTCCGACGCCCATGACCGATCAGGCGCCGACCGCCCGGACCCGCGTCCGCCGTCTTCCCGAGCTCGGCGTCTACGAGCGCGAGCGGGTCACCGCGATCGTCGACGAGGCCCTGTACTGCCACCTCGCGTGGATCGCCCCCGACGGCGACCCCCGGGTGATCCCCACGATCCACGCGCGCGTCGGCGACACCCTCTACGTCCACGGCTCGGCGGCGTCCTCGATGCTGCGGAACGTGAAGACGGGCCTGCCGGTCGCGATCGCGATCACGATCGTCGACGGCATCCGGTTCGCCCGCTCGATGTTCGAGCACTCGATGAACTACCGGACCGTCGTCGTGTACGGCACCGCCGAGGAGGTCACCGACGCCGCCGAGCTCGACGGGGTCTTCGACGCGATCACCGACCACGTCGCGCCGGGCAGGGCCGCCGAGGCGCGGCGCCCCAGCCCTGACGAGCTGCGCCAGACCACCTTCATCAAGGTTCCCCTCGATGAGGCGAGCGCCAAGGTCAGCGAGGGGTTCCCCGAGGAGCCGGCCGAAGACGTCGCCCTGCCCGTGTGGGCGGGCATCTTGCCCCTGCGGACCACCACGGGCGAGCCCGAGAGCGACCCGCTGAACGTCCCCGGCCTGCAGGTCCCGGGGTACGTGACCGGCTGGCGCCGACCGGGCTCCTCGGGCTAGGCTCGACGATCCCCCCGGCGCCGTGGTACACATGTCTCGCTCCGATATAGCGAGCCGATATATCGAATCGAGAGAGGAACGTCGAAGACATGATCGACCTGGCCATCCTGGGCCTCCTGAAGGACCGCCCGATGCACGGCTACCAGCTCTCCCGCGAGGTGGCGGAGCAGCTCGGCGGCCTGTGGCGCGTCAGCTACGGGTCCCTGTACCCGACGCTGCGACGCCTCGAGGGGGAGGGCTTCGTCGAGGCGACCACTGGCACCACCACCACGGGTGGGGGGCGCCGCAAGACCGTCTACAAGATCACCGACGCGGGCGAGGCTGAGTTCCTGCGCCTGCTGGAGGAGACGCCCGGCGACGGGCAGGCCGAGGACGCGCGGTTCCGCGTGCGAGTGGCCTTCTTCCGGTACCTACCCCCCGAGACGCGGATCCGGCTCATGGAGCGGCGCCGCGCCGGGCTCGAGACGCGGCTCGCCGGCGTGAACGCCGCGATCACCGCCGCCTCGGCCGACGACGATCGGTACACGCTCGCGCTCATGGAACACGGCCGTGCCGCCACGGCGTCCGACATCACGTGGCTCAACGAGCTGATCCAGGCCGAGCGCGTCCGCACCGGCATCACCGCCCCCCGCGGCGAACGGCGTCGCGCGCACGCGACGCTGAAGAGGAAGGAGCGCACCGCATGAGCGAGGTTCGGATCGCCATCGTGGGGCTGGGCAACTGCGCCTCGGCCCTGGTCCAGGGTCTGACCTACTACCGGGAGGCCGACCCCGCCGGCCGCGTGCCCGGCCTGATGCACGTCGAGCTCGGCGGCTACCACGTCCGCGACGTCCAGGTCGTGGCCGCGTTCGACGTGGACGCGAAGAAGGTCGGCCGCGACGTGGCCGAGGCCATCTTCACCGAGCCGAACAACACGATCCGGTTCGCCGACGTGGCGCCGCTGGGCGTCACGGTGCAGCGCGGCCACACGCTCGACGGGCTCGGCGTCTACTACCGGGAGATGATCACGGAGTCCGACGAGCCCGAGGCCGACGTGGTCCAGACGCTGCGGGACACCCGCGCGGACGTGCTCGTCTCCTACCTGCCCGTCGGATCCGAGCAGGCGGACCGCTTCTACGCGCAGTGCGCGATCGACGCCGGCGTCGGGTTCGTGAACGCGCTCCCGGTGTTCATCGCGAGCGACCCGGTCTGGGCGCGGAAGTTCGCCGACGCCGGAGTGCCGATCGTGGGCGACGACATCAAGTCCCAGGTCGGCGCCACGATCACCCACCGCATGCTGGCCAAGCTCTTCGAGGACCGCGGGGTGGAGCTGGATCGGACCTACCAGCTGAACTTCGGCGGCAACATGGACTTCATGAACATGCTGGAGCGCGAGCGCCTGGTCTCGAAGAAGATCTCGAAGACGCAGTCGGTGCAGTCCCAGCTAGATACCCCGCTGCCGAAGGACCAGATCCACATCGGACCGAGCGACCACGTCCCGTGGCTCGAGGACCGGAAGTGGGCGATGATCCGGCTCGAGGGCCGCAACTTCGGCGACGTCCCGCTGACGGTCGAGATGAAGCTCGAGGTCTGG
>DASQKC010000087.1:0-2295 GCA_035630755.1 Actinomycetota bacterium
TCGATGGCTACGAGAAGACCGGGACGTCGACGTCGGTGGTGAGCCACTTGTCCTGGAGTTCTTGGAGCGTGCCGTCGTCCTCCAGCTCCGCGATCCCGATGTTGACGCACTCCACCAGCGGGTTGCCCTTCTCGAACGTCACCCCGAAGTACTCCTGCACGCCGCCCACCGGCGGGAACTGGCCCACAACCACGTCGGCGTACCCGTAGAACGCCGTGGGGTAGTCGACCACCACGCCGTCGATCTGGCCGTTCTTGAGGTCCTTCAGCGCGAGGTCGAGATCGTCGTAGACGCTGGGCTCGACGTTCGGCTGCACGAGCTCTTCGATCGCCTGCAGGCTGGTCGTGCCCACCGGGGCCCCGAGCTTCAGGTCCTTGAGGCCATCCAGCGTGGTGACGCCGATCGCCGGCGAGCCGTTGTTCGCGATCAGCGCCTGGTTGACGTCGAAGTAGCCGTCGCTGAAGTCGACCGCTTCGGCGCGCTTCTCGGAGTAGGAGATCTGCTGCATCGCGAAGTCGAAGTCCCGTGGTCCCGGCGCGAACGACTTGGCGAACGGGATGCCCACCCACTCGACCGCGTCGTCCTCGAAGCCCATCGTGCCGGCTAGGGCGTAGGCGAACGCGCTCTCGTAGCCCTCACCGCTGTGCGGGTCGCCCGTGAAGGAACTCGACTCCCACTCGGAACCGTCGACGCTCTTGCCGCCGTACCAGGGCGCGTAGGCCGGGTTGCCCGTGCCGATCGTGAGGGCGCCTTCGGTGGTGAGCGGGATGTCGGCGCCCTGCACGCACTCCTCGGCGGTGGCCGGAGCCTCGCCGGTCGTGTCAGACGCGGCGGGTGTGTCGTCCTCGGGGGCACATGCGGCGGCGATGATCGCGAAGGCCGCCAGGCCGACCATGAGCTTCCGCATCGTGCGTACCCCCTGTTGCTGCTTGGACTGGACGAGTGGGAACGAGCTATAAGCCCGCTCGCGCCGGAGCCTAGCAGAGTGATTTCGCGCCGTGGAGGCAGCTACTTCCGAGGTTCCCAACTGAAGAACCGGGACGCGAGCACCAGGCCGACGATTCCCCACGCCGCCACGACGACAAGGTCCCACCAGTCGAACGGGATGGCGTTGCCGAGGAACGCACTGGACATGGCCTCGAAGAAGTGCCGCACCGGGAAGATGTTGGCGACGGCCCTGATCCACGTCGGCGCGTCGTCGGTCGGGAAGAAGATCCCCGAGAGGAAGAGCAGCGGGAGCACTGCTGCATTGACGATCGGCGGGGCCGCGTCCGCGTTGGGGATCGCGGCGGTGAGGGCCAGCGCCAGCGCCGCGAAGCTCAAGCCACCCACCAGCAACGTCAGGACGAACTGCACCAACGGGATGCCCGTGGGCACGGACGCCGAGTAGAAGATCACGCCGAATGCGACCGTGATGGCCACCAGGACGAAGGCGATCGTCATCGCGTGGACGACCCGGGCGGTGAGGTAGGCCCACCCCGGCAGCGGGGTCCCACGCGTCCGTTTGAGGATCCCCTGGTCGCGCTGGAAGGTGACGCTGATGGCGATGTTCGTGAAGCACGCGGAGATCACGCCGAACGCGGCTTCGGCCATCACGTAGTAGGTCGAGAGGTCGATCTCCTGGTTGCCGATCGTGATCTGCCCGTTGCTCAGCAGCGACGTGAAGATCACCAGGAACATCAGTGGGAACGCGAACGTGAAGAACGCCGACGCGGGGTTCCGCCAGAAGGCCTTGTTCGTGTATCGGACCTGCCGCAGAACCTGGGCGGCCTCACTCACCGGCTTCCGCCTCCCCACCGGTGATCTCGAGATACACGTCCTCGAGACTCGGACGCGTGACCTCGAGCGCGTCGAACACGACACCGCGCTCGATCGCCCATCCCGTGAGCTCGTAGAGCGGTCGGGTCGGGTCTTCCGCACGGATCGTCCACGTGCCATCCGTGCCGCGTTCCTGCCCGAGCGGCGGGAGACCGTCGTTCACGCCGTCGACGCGGAACTGGATCCGCGTAAACATCCTGTCGCGCCCGGCGATCGTCGACGGCGTGCCCTCGGCCACGATCTGCCCCTGCGCCAGCACGGCGAGCCGATCGGCGAGGAACTGCGCCTCGTCCATGAAGTGCGTCGTGAGGAAGACGGTCTTTCCGAGTTCGGTGAGGCTCTTGATGATGTCCCACGCGGCTCGACGGGCGCTGGGGTCGAAACCGGTGGTCGGTTCGTCCAGGAACAGCAGTTCGGGGTCGCCCGCCAGCGCGATCGCGACGTCCAGCCGACGCTGCTGGCCGCCGGAGAGCTTCA
>DASQKC010000088.1:0-2031 GCA_035630755.1 Actinomycetota bacterium
CTCGGGGTCGACCTACCTGTTGGGGTACGGCCGGACGTTCTTCGGGATCTGGCAGCGGAGCGACCCGACCCGGCCCGTCGAACGGTTCCCGCGTGACGACGACGGGTGGGCGGCCGCGTGGCGGCGTTTCACGGCGATCGAAGCGACCTACGCCGAGGTGGGGCTCGGCCCGGGAGGTTCGTAGGCCCGGCCGGCGACCCACCCGCCGAGCGCTCCTCCGATCACTCCCCACAGGCAGAGCAGCCCGGCAGTGCGCCACGACCACACGCTGATCTCCAACGGCAGCCACCCCGCGAGGGAGGGCACCACGATACGGGGCGTTGCGAACGCCGCCCCGAGCATCGCGATCGCCCCGAAGACGACTCCCGACCCTGCCCCTCGCACGATCGCGGACCGCGGCTCCTGAGACGCACCCGCCCGATGTCCGCCGAGGAACGCCGCCAACGGCGGAGCCGCGGCCAGGACCCAGAGCGTCGGCGAGAGCTCGAGCGAGCCTGACGGGAGGGGGAGGATCGCCCCCACGGGCGATCGGAGCGCCTCGAGCGTCCACGGGCACGATCGGGCGGCGGCGGAGCCGGCCACCACCAGGTCGACGCACGAGCCGGCCGCCGGCACGAGCAGCAGCGCGCTCTGGGCGGGGAGCGCGAGGAGGTGTGCGCCGAAAAGGGCGGCCCCGCCCGGCCCGAAGCCTCGGAGGCCGTCCACGTAGGCACGGGTCGCCTGCGGCTCGAGGGTCGCGACCACGAGCACCCCGATCACCAGGAGACCGAGGGCCCACAGGTAGGCCGTGACACCGCCGCGGAGCACGTCGGCGGACATGCGGCCGCGTCCGCCTTCGATCGCGGCCCCCACGCCGGCGCCAACGCCCGCGAGCACCCCGGCCCAAATGGCCGCGCTGGCCGCGTCGGCTCCCACCGTCAGCCGCGCCCCCGGGAACGGCCCAAGGAACGGAATGCTGGCGAGACCCGCAGCCAGCCCGGCCACGACCCCCACCGGGACGCCGGCGCCGGCCGCCGCGACGACGACACGGGCGAGCACCGGCGCCTCCGGCCACATCCTTGCGGCCCGACGGCCGGCCCGGGCGGCCAACCACACGAACCCGATCGTGAGGGCCATCGGCACGAGGAGATATCCGAGGTCGGCGGTGGGCAGGACCTCTGTCCCCGCGACCGGAGCGAACGTGACGACGATCTCCGTCCGGACCGCCGCCAGAGACACGAGCAGCCCGATCCTGACGCCCTCCCAGACGTCGACCCCACGCAGCAGCAGGGACGTGATGATCCCGAGTGCCTGGCCCGCGATGAGGAGGGCGGCGAACGCGAGCAGCCCGCCGAGAGCGGCGAAGGCCATCGTCCTCGCGGCTCGGGCCAGCGCTCCCCCGCGTCGAGGGGGCGCCGGTGACCTCACCCCAGGCGCTCCGCGACCAGATCGGCCACCTGCGACGGGTTGCGACCCACCGCGGCGCCGACGGCCTCGAGCGCCTCCGCCTTCGCTGCGGCCGTGCCGCTCGACCCGGTCACGATCGCGCCCGCGTGGCCCATCCGCTTGCCCGCTGGCGCCTCGAACCCGGCGATGTACCCGACGACGGGCTTCGTCACCCGATCGGCGATGCACGAGGCCGCGCGCTCCTCGTCGTCGCCACCGATCTCGCCGGTCAGGACGATCAGCTCGGTTTCGGCGTCCGCCTGGAAGAGCTCGAGCGCCTCGACGAACCCCACGCCGTGGACGGGATCTCCGCCCATGCCCACACAGGTGGACTGGCCGAAGCCGCGCTGCGTGAGCTCGTGCACGATCTGATACACGAGCGTGCCGCTGCGGGAGACCAGCCCGACGGATCCCGGCGCGCAGATCTCCCCCGGGATGATCCCGACGTTGGCCGCTCCCGGGGAGATCACGCCGGGGCAGTTCGGCCCCACCAGTCGGGTCCCCGATGCCTCCAGGTAGCTGTGGACCTTCGTCATGTCGCGGACGGGGATGCCTTCGGTGATGCAGACGACGAGCCCGACGCCGGCGTCGGCCGCTTCCAGGATC
>DASQKC010000089.1:0-15601 GCA_035630755.1 Actinomycetota bacterium
GGGGATCCCGTCGACGAGCGCGCCGACGGTGGCCTTCGCATCCGCGTCGTCACCCATGACCAGCGCGTCGGAATCCACGGGCTGGTCGAGCGCCCGGAGCGCGCGTGCCGCGACCGTGTGGAACGCGGCGCACAGCCGGACGTGCGCCGGCAGGAGGGTCTTCGCGAACTCGGCGGCGGAGCCGTGCCAGGGCCGGATCGCGTGCGTGGCACGGCCGCCGACCGCGGTCATCAGCGGGCTCGTGCAGTCCACCACGACGACGCCGTCGGACAACGAGTCGTGGATCGCGCCGTAGAGGGTCGCCATGCCGGCGAACGGGACGGTGACGAGGACGACCTCGGCGTCGCCCACGGCCTCGGGGTTCTCGGCCCCGCGCACCGGCGCGTCGGGCAGGAGCCCGGCCGCCTCCTCGACGCTCGCCGCCGCCTTCTCGGCCGACCGGGAGCCGATCGTCACATCGTGGCCCGCGGCGGCCAGGCGCAGCCCCAGACCGAAGCCCTCCTCCCCCGTGCCCCCGGCGACCGCGATGCGCATCGTGGGGAAGCCTAGCCGCCCCCGCACCTGCGAGTGGCGGAGCACGCCGCCTCCGCGCGTCGCGTCCCGCTACGCTCCGCCGCCGTGAGCCGCACCGTGGTCGACGTGATCGAGCTCGTCGTGGGTCTCGCGACGCTCGCCGTCGCGTGGCCCCTGTGGCGGAGCGGTGGGACCTGGTTCCGCGTCGTCGCCCTGGCCCTCGTGGTCGCGGGACTCCTCGCCGTGGGCCACGCGATCGGCTCCCTCGCCGGTTAGACGGTGGGGCGGTACTCGCCGAAGGCGTCGCGCAGCACGTCGGAGACCTCGCCGAGCGTGGCGCGCAGGCGCAGGGCCTCGCGGATCGGCGGGAGGAGGTTCGCCGTCCCGCGGGCGACCTCGGCGACCTGCTTCAACGCGGCATCGACGGCGGCCTGGTCGCGCGTGGCGCGCAGGGCGCGGACCCGCTCGATCTGCGACGCGAGCTCGTCCTCCCCGATCCGCTGCAGCTCGGGCTGGTGGTCCTCCTCGACCTGGAACCGGTTCACCCCGACCACGACGCGACCGCCGTCCTCGATCCCCTGCTGGATCCGGAAGGCCGCCTCGTGGATCTCGTCCTGGTAGAAGCCCGCCTCGATCGCCGCCACCGCGCCGCCCATCCCGTCGATGCGCTCGATGTAGCCGCGGGCCAGGTCCTCGAGCCGATCCGTCAGCGATTCGACGAGGTAGGACCCGCCGAGCGGGTCGGCCACGTTCGCGACCCCGGTCTCGTAGCCGATCACCTGCTGCGTCCGCAGGGCGACCTTCGCGCTGTGCTCGGTCGGGAGCGCCAGCGCCTCGTCGAACGCGTTGGTATGCAGCGACTGCGTTCCGCCCAGCACCGCGGAGAGCGCCTCGAGCGTCGTGCGGACGATGTTGTTCTCGGGCTGCTGGGCCGTCAGCGTGGCGCCGCCGGTCTGGGTGTGGAACCGCAGGGCGAGCGAGCGTGGGTCCGTCGCACCGAACCGCTCCGCCATGATGCGGGCCCACAGCCGGCGTGCGGCGCGGAACTTCGCCACCTCCTCGAAGAACGGCATGTGGCACGCGAAGAAGAACGACAGCCGCGGGGCGAACGCGTCCACGGCGAGCCCGGCGTCGATCGCCGCCCCGACGTAGGCGATCCCGTTCGCGAGCGTGAACGCGACCTCCTGCGCGGCGGTCGCGCCCGCCTCGCGCATGTGGTACCCGCTGATCGAGATCGTGTTCCACCGCGGGATGCGCTCGCCGCAGTACGCGAACAGGTCGGTGATCAGCCGCATCGAGGGCTGCGGCGGGTAGATGTAGGTCCCGCGCGCCGCGTACTCCTTGAGCAGGTCGTTCTGCACCGTGCCCTGCAGCTGCGCCGCCGGGATGCCGCGCTCCTCGGCGACCAGCTCGTAGAGCAGCAACAGGATCGGCGCGGTCGCGTTGATCGTCATCGACGTGGAGACGTGATCGAGCGGGATCTCGGCGAAGAGCCGGTGCATGTCCTCGATGGAGTCGATCGCGACGCCGGTGCGCCCCACCTCCCCCTCGGCCCGCGGGTGGTCGGAGTCCAGCCCCATCTGCGTCGGGAGGTCGAACGCCGTCGACAACCCCGTCTGCCCGTGGTCCAGCAGGTAGCGGAACCGACGGTTCGTGTCGTCGGCGGTCCCCATGCCCGCGTACTGGCGCATCGTCCACAGCCGCGAGCGGTACATCGAGGCGTACGGGCCGCGCGTGAACGGGAAGGCGCCGGGCGCGCCGAGCTGGACGTCGGGCTCGAAGGCCGGATCCGCCTCGTACACCGGCGCCAGCTCGATCCCCGAGTCGGTCCGCCGCTCGTCCTCGCCCATCGGGTTGAGCCTATCGGGACGGGACGGCTAGGGTCCCCGCATGGCCATCGTTGATCCTCGCTTCGACGCGTACATGGCGTCGCGCCTGACCCGGCACGACGACGAGGTGCTGCTCGAGATGGAGGCCGAGGCCGAGCGCCGCGGGTTCCCCGCCGTGGGACGCAACGTCGGCGTCACGCTCGAGCTGCTCGCCCGGACGATCGGTGCCCGGCGGGTCTTCGAGCTCGGGTCGGGCTTCGGGTACAGCGCCTACTGGTTCGCCCGCGCCGTCGGCGAAAGGGGCGAGGTCCACTGCACCGACGGCGACCCCGCCAACGTCGCGCAGGGCGAGGCCTACCTGGGCCGCGCCGGGCTCGGCGACCGGGTGCGGTGGCACGTCGGCGACGCCGAGGCCTCGTTCGGCGAGGTGGCGGGCGAGTGGGACGCGGTGTTCGTGGACATCGACAAGACCGGGTACCCCAGCGCCTGGGCCGCGGCCCGCGAGCGGATCCGGGTCGGCGGCCTCTACCTGTGCGACAACACCCTGTCGGCGGGCTCGTGGACGATCTTGGAGGACGACCCGTCGGCCGAGGCGGTCCGCGCGCACAACGCCGCGATCGCGGAGGACGAGCGCTACCTCAGCACGATCGTGCCCACGCGCGAGGGCGTCCTGGTCGCGCTGCGCGTCGCCTGAGCCACGTCCCCGGGGCCGTTGGACCGACCGGTTAGACTCCGCGCGGCCCGCTGGACGCCGCGGCGAACGGACCCGCGCGGCCCGGCGATACGCTGGGGAGGACGACGCCGAGGAGCGGAGACGTGGCGGTGAGATCGCGGAAGTCGACGAGCGACTACGGCTCGCTCTACAAGGGGCATCCGGGGCAGTGGTCGTGGGTGTTCCACCGGATCACCGGCGTCGCCGTGATCCTGTTCCTGTTCATGCACGTGGTGGACACGGCCCTGGTCGGCTGGGGCCCGGAGGCCTACGACAAGGTCGTGCGGGCCTACGCGAACCCGATCGTGCACCTGCTCGAGCTCGGGCTCGTGATCGCGGTCTGGTACCACTCGGTGAACGGAACGAAGATCACGCTGATCGACTTCTTCCCGCGCCTCACGACCCGGATCACGGCCCTTTCGATCGGATCCCTCGTGGTCTTCCTGCTGGGCGCGATCCCCATCACGGTGATCATGCTCGGCCAGACGATCGACCTGTGGAGGGCGTGAGGGTGGCCACGACGACCGAACGCCCGGCCACGCCGGCGCCGGGCCGCGACCCCCGCGACCGGCGGCTCGGCCGCGAGCGCCCGGTGGGCGGCGGCGAGCTCTGGCTCTGGCTGTTCATGCGCGTCAGCGGCCTGCTGCTCCTGGTGCTCGCGATGGGGCATCTCGTCGTGATGCACCTGTTCGAGACCGGCGCGGAGCGGATCGACTTCGGGTTCGTGGCCACGCGCTGGACGAGCCCGTTCTGGCGGACGTGGGACTGGATGCTGCTGATGTTGGCGCTCGTCCACGGCATCAACGGCCTGCGCAACATCACGCTGGACTACGTGAAGTACCCGGGCGCGCGGCTCGTGATCAACGTCACCACCTACGTGATCGGCTTCGTGCTCATGGTGCTCGGGACCGTCGTCGTCGTGTCGTTCGACCCGACGAAGTGGGGGCCCGTGGGATGACCGTCACGCACACGTACGACGCCCTGGTCGTGGGCGCCGGCGGCGCCGGCATGCGTGCCGCGATCGAGCTCTCGGACTCGGTGCGGACCGCCGTCATCTCCAAGCTCTACCCGACGCGGTCGCACACCGGCGCCGCCCAGGGCGGGGTGTGCGCGGCCCTCGGCAACACCGAGGAAGACCACCCCGAGTGGCACGCCTTCGACACGGTGAAGGGGGGCGACTACCTCACCGACCAGCCGGCGGCGCTGCTGATGGCCGAGGAGGCCGTCGACGCCATCTACCAGCTCGAACGGTGGGGCCTGCCGTTCAACCGCACCCCCGACGGCCGGATCGACCAGCGGCGGTTCGGCGGACACACCGCGAACCACGGGGAGCGCCCGGTCCGCCGTGCCTGCTACGCGGCCGACCGCACGGGACACATGATCCTGCAGACGCTGTTCCAGCAGTGCGTGAAGCGCGAGGTCCGGTTCTTCAACGAGTTCTACTGCCTCGACCTGCTCCGCACGCCCGACGGCACGACGGCGGGGGTCGTCGCGTACGAGCTCGCCACCGGCGAGCTCCACGTCTTCCGCGCCCGGTCCGTGGTCTTCGCGACCGGCGGGTACGGGCGGATGTTCCGCGTCACCTCCAACGCGCACGCGCTCACCGGGGACGGACCGGCCGTCGCGTACCGCCGCGGCATCCCGCTCGAGGACATGGAGATGTTCCAGTTCCATCCGACGGGCCTGGCCCGCCTCGGCGTGCTGCTGTCGGAGGCCGCGCGCGGCGAGGGCGGTATCGTGCTGAACCGCGACGGCGAGCGCTTCATGGAGCGCTACGCGCCCACGATCAAGGACCTCGCGCCCCGCGACGTCGTGTCCCGCGCGATCTACCAGGAGATCAAGGAGGGCCGCGGGGCCGGGCCGAACGGTGACTGGGCCTACCTCGACATCTCCCACCTCGATCCGCGCGTGATCGAGGAGAAGCTCCCCGACATCACCGAGTTCGCGCGCGTCTACCTGAAGGTGGAGCCCACGAAGGAACCGGTGCCGATCCAGCCCACCGCGCACTACGCGATGGGCGGCATCCCGACCGACGTCGAGGGGCAGGTGGTCGACGGCGAGGCCGAAGCCGTCGTCCCCGGCCTGTACGCCGCAGGCGAGTGCGCCTGCGTGAGCGTCCACGGCGCGAACCGTCTGGGCACGAACTCGCTGCTCGACCTGGTGGTGTTCGGCCGGCGCGCCGGGGTGTCGGCCGCCGCCCACGCCGCCCACGCGCCCCTGCCCGACCTCCCCGCCGAGCCGGTCGCCCAGACGCTCTCGGTCCTGGACACGATCCTGCGCCGGACCGAGGGCGAGAACGCCGGCGACATCCGCGACGAACTCCAGGACACGATGTTCGACAACGCGTTCGTCGTGCGCACCGACGAAGGGCTGGGCGCGCAGCAAGCGATCCTCGCCGACCTGCGGGCCCGCTACGACCGCGTCGCGATCGGCGACAAGGGCGCGGTCTACAACACCGACCTGATGGAGACCGTCGAGCTGGGCTTCCTGCTCGACCTCGCCGACACGCTCGTGGCCGCGGCACGCGCCCGGACCGAGAGCCGTGGCGGCCACTACCGCGAGGATCACCCGCTCCGCGACGACGCGACGTGGCTCCGGCACTCGCTCGCCTACCGCTCGTCCGACGGCGGGGTCCGCCTCGACTACAAGCCCGTGAAGATGGGGCCCTACATCCCGATGGAGAGGAAGTACTGATGGCCACCGCCGCCGACGTGATGAACGCGTCCGACCGCCAGCGGGTGGGCGGCGCGAGCCCGGGCAAGCTCACGCTCACCGTGCGCGTGCGGCGGTACAACCCGGAGGTCTCCGACGACTCCTGGTGGGACGAATGGCACGTCGAGTGCGACCCGCTCGACCGGCTGGTCGAGGTCCTCCACCAGATCAAGTGGCACCAGGACGGCACCCTGAGCTTCCGCCGGTCGTGCGCGCACGGCATCTGCGGGTCCGACGCGATGCTCATCGACGGCCGGAACCAGCTCGCCTGCAAGGTCTTGGCCGAAGACGTGGCGCCGAAGGTCACGATCGAGCCGATCAGGGGCCTGGCCGTCCTGAAGGACCTGATCGTCGACATGGATCCCTTCATGGAGGGGTTCCGCTCGGTCCTGCCGTTCCTCATCAACGACTCGGGGGAACCGGACAAGGAGCGCCGGCAGTCGCCCGAGGACCGTGCCCGCTACGACGACACGACGAAGTGCATCCTGTGCGCCTGCTGCACCACGTCGTGCCCGGTCTTCTGGGGCGACGAGGCGTACGTGGGGCCCGCCGCCATCGTGAACGCGCACCGGTTCATCTTCGACAGCCGTGACGACGGCGGGCGAGAGCGCCTCAAGATCTTGTCGGAGAAGACGGGCGTGTTCCGCTGCCGGACGACCTTCAACTGCACCGACGCGTGCCCGCGCGGCATCGAGGTGACGAAGGCGATCCAAGAGGTGAAGCGCCAGATCCTCTTCGAGCGCTTCTAGCCGGCGAGTACCGACACCTTCCGCGGGGGCGACCACCCGGATCGGATCTCCGTGAACGCGACGCGCGACCGCGCGCGGAACGTGAACTCGCCGGTCCGCGTGAACGTGAAGGTCGGCGCGCTGTCGCCGATCCCGTGGCGGACCACCTTCCACCCGCCGTCGCCGCGGCGCCGCTGCACGTCGTAGACGTACGGCGTCTTGATCAGGTCCGGCGCGATCTGGAGCGAGATCGTGTCGCCCACACCCACCGTGGTCGCGCTGGCGACCGGGCGGAGCCGGAACACGCCCCGCATCCGAGCGGGGTGGAAGGCGCAATGGTACGGATACGTGCCCGCCCCCTGCATCGCGATCTGGCTCGAGTCGCCGGGCGCGATCGCTTCCGTATCGAACATCCCGCCGTCGGAGACCGCCGAGTGCGTCGTGCCGCCGACGTTGTCGAACACGAGGAAGTACGTCTGGGTCGGCTGCGCGATCGTGTCGGCGTCGGGGTCGTAGCCGTACTCGTCCACCTCGATGAACTGCCCGATCCCGGCGTGGGCCGGGGCCACGAGGACGAGCGAGGCGACGGCGGCGACCAGGGCGACGAGACGGCGCGTGCGGACCATGCTTCCCTCCACGGGCTCGGTGGGAGCGACGATACCCCGGCGTGGGCCGGCCACGTGGAGCCGCTACCCTGTCGCGGCCATGGACCATCGGATCGCGATCATCTCCGGCGACGGCATTGGGCCGGAGGTGGCCGCGGCGACCCGGCTCGTGCTCGACGCGGCCGACGTGGGCATCACGTGGGAGGAGCACACCGCCGGGGTCGCGGCGTTGGCGGCGACCGGGGACCTCTTGCCGGAGACGACGCTCGACGCGATCCGCCGGTGCCGGGTGGCGATCAAGGGCCCGATCACGACCCCCGTCGGGAGCGGGTTCCGGAGCGTGAACGTGGCGCTGCGACAGGAGCTCGACCTGTTCGCGGCCGTCCGACCGGCGCGTTCGCTCCCGGGCGTGCCCACGCGCCACCGCGACGTCGACCTCGTGGTCGTCCGCGAGAACACCGAGGACCTCTACCAGGGCATCGAGTTCGAGCGTGGGAGCGAGGATGCCCGCGCGGTGCGCGACGTGCTCCGCCGCCTGGGTGGGTTCGAGATCCGCGAGGACGCCGGGATCACCCTGAAGCCCATCAGCGTGTACGGCACCCATCGGATCGTCCGGTTCGCGTTCGAGTACGCGCGCACGAACCGCCGGGCCAAGGTCACCGTCGGCCACAAGGCGAACGTGATGCGGTACTCCGACGGCATCTTCCTGCGCACGGCGATCGAGGACGCGGCCGACTTCCCCGACGTGGCCTGGGAGGAGATCCAGATCGACCACCTCTCGAGCCGGCTCGCGCGGCGCCCCACGGACTTCGACATCCTGCTGCTGCCGAACCTCTACGGGGACATCATCAGCGACCTGTGCGCCGGCCTCGTCGGCGGGCTCGGCCTGATCCCCGGCGCGAACATCGGGTGGGAGTACGCCGTGTTCGAGCCGGTCCACGGCTCGGCGCCCGACATCGCGGGCCGGGCGATCGCGAACCCGATCGCGATGATCCTGTCCGGGGTGATGATGCTCCGCCACCTCGGCGAAGCGACCGCGGCCGACAAGGTCGCGTGGGCGGTCGACGAGGTGCTGACCCGGGGACGGATCCGGACGCCCGACCTCGGGGGGACGGCGACGACGATGGAGGTCGCGGAGGCCATCGCGGCGACCGCGAGCGCCTGGGCGCACGGGCCGAGCTGAGCTCAGTCCCCGTGCGGATGATCGTGCGGATGACCGGGAGGACCCCGACCGGGGTCCGGACGGTCGATCCGTCAACAGCCGGGTTCGCCGTGGTGGCCGCAGCACCCACCGTTGCGCAGGGACCGCGCGCGGTTGCGAGCCAGGACGGCGCTGCGTCGCACGAGCGGCAGGTCGGACTCCGACCAGTTCGAGAAGAACGTCCGCACGTGCTGCGGGAGCACCTCCGACCACGACGTCATGGATCCAGCGTAGCGGTCCCCGGTCGTTCGCAGGTCCTTGGTGGCCCGCGGAGGGGGTGCGACACTCCGCGCATGTCCGCCGCCCCCGCGCTCGACGCGTCACGACCGGCACCGCTGCGACTCGCGGGGTTCCTGCTCGCCGTCGTCGGCGCCCTGCTGGTGGGCATCGGCGTCGTCACCACTTGGGCGACCGTCGGGATCGGGGGGGAGAACATCCACACGGACATCCCGGGCGTCGACCTGCCCGACGGGAAGGTCGCGCTCGGATGCGCCGTCGTGATGCTCGTGGGCATCCTCGCGACGCGGATGGTCCGCTCGGGCCGCGCGGCCGCCGCGTGGTCCGGCCTGGTGATCGCGGTGGGCGTGATCGCGATGGCGATCGGCGGCGCGTTCCTGGTCACCGGTCTCGACCGGAGCGCCGTCGTGGCGTCGCTCCCGCCTCGCGAGTTCTGGGACGCGGTCGGCGCCTTCGAGGACCTGGGGACCGGCGCGATCCTGGTGCTGCTCGGCGGCGTGCTCGGGTTCTGTGGCGGCATCGCGTCGCTCGCGTGGGCCATGCGAGGACGCGACGCCGAGGTTCCCCCGGCGGAGGACGCGGTCGGATCGGATCCGGCGGCGCCCGCCTAGAGCGCGTCCAGATCCGCGCACTTCGCGCCGATCCCCTCGGCCGCGGTGCGCAGCTGCGCGAGCTCGTCTCCGTTCAGGTCCAGCGTCACGATCTCCTCGACGCCGGACGGTCCGAGCCGGACCGGCAGGCCGACGTAGGTGCCGTCGATCCCGTACTGGCCGGTCGCCCAGGCACAGACGGGCAGCACGGCGTCGGAGCCCCCGATGATCTCGTCGACCATCGCGACGACCGACGCGCTCGGGGCGTAGTAGGCCGAGCCCTGTTTGAGGAGCGCGACGATCTCGGCGCCCCCGTCCCGCGTGCGTTGGAACAGCCGCTGCAGCGTCGCCTCGTCCACGAGATCGGGCAACGGCGCCCCGTCGACGGTCGCGTGCCGGGGCAGCGCCACCATCGCGTCGCCGTGCGAGCCGAGCGTCATCGCCTCGATCCCCGTCGTGGACCGGCCGAGCTCCTCGGCGATGAAGTACCGCAGGCGCGCCGAGTCCAGTACGCCGGCCATCCCCATCACCCGCTCGTGCGGGAAGCCGCTCTCCCGGGCCGCGAGCGTGGTCATCTCGTCGAGGGGGTTCGAGACGACGAGGAGGATGGCGTCGGGCGAACCCGGGACGACGTTGGCGATGACGTCGCGCATGATCGCCGCGTTCTTGCCCAGCAGGTCCATCCGGCTCATGCCGGGCTGGCGTGGGAAGCCGGCGGTGATGACCACGATGTCCGAGCCCGCCGTGTCGGCGTAGTCGTTGGTCCCCACGATCGTGGGCTCGTAGCCCTCGACCGGCGCCGCCTGCCGCAGGTCGAGGGCCAGCCCCTGCGGCTTGCCCTCGATGATGTCGATCAGGACGACGTCGCCCAGGCCCTTCTCGAGCAGGCGCATCGCGGACGTCTGGCCCACGAAGCCGCTGCCGACGACGGTGATCTGCATGGCGGTGCTCCTCGCTGGTCGGGTGGCCGCCCAGGCTATCGAACGGGTCCCGGCACTAGACCCGGGCGGCGACGGCGGCCGCCACCTGGAACGTCCCGGCGGCCGGCCGGTCGTCCCCGGGTGCCCGCAGGTCGGCGGTGACGTCGACCCCCTCGGCCACGATCGCGATGACCGCGGCCTCGACCCGCGCGCCGGCGTCGCCCTCGCCGACGTGGTGCAGCAGCATCGCCGCCGACAAGATCGCGCCGACCGGGTTCGCCCGGTTCGTGCCGGTCAGCTGCCGCGCCGTCCCGTGGGTCGCTTCGAACACCGCGAGGTCCTCGCCGAAATGTGCCCCCGGGGCCACCCCGGTCCCGCCGATCAGGCCCGCGCACAGCTCGGCGGCCAGATCGCCGTACATGTTCGGCAGGACGAGCACGTCGAACCGATCGGGCGTCTGGACCAGCTGCATCGCCAGCGCGTCGATGATGCGGTCGTCGAAGGCGATCGAGGGATGCGCGGCGGCCACGCGACGCGCCACCTCCAGGAACAGCCCGTCGGAGAACTTCATGATGTTCGCTTTGTGGCCGGCGGTGACCCGCTGCCGTCCGTGCGCACGCGCCCAGTCGAACGCGAACCGCACGATCCGCTCGCTCCCGAACTCGGAGATGTCCTTCACGCTGATCCCCGAATCGGCGCGGACCTCCCGCCCCGTGCGGTCGCGGATGAAACCGATCAGCTCGGCGGCGGCCGGGGTCCCCATCTCGATCTCGATCCCGGTGTACATCCCCTCGGTGTTCTCACGGACGATCACCACGTCCACGTCGCCGTACACGGAGGGGACCCCCTCGTAGTGGCGGCAGGGCCGGACGTTGGCGTAGAGATCCAGCCCCTGGCGCAGGGCCATGTTCGTGCTGCGCAGCCCCGACGTGATCGGCGTCTCGATCGGCCCCTTCAGGGCCACGCGCGTGGACCTGAGCGACGCGAGCGTGGCGGGGGGGAGCGGGTCCCCCGCCCGCGAGAACGCCCCGGCGCCCATGTCCTGGCGGTCCCACTCGACGGGGACGCCCGTCGCCTCGACGACCCGTCGTGCGGCGTCGATCACCTCGGGGCCGATGCCGTCGCCGGGGATCAAGGTGATCCGATGCGCCATGGCCGCCCAGGGTACCCAGCGCCGCGGGCGCCGGTGTCGGACGTCCCGGCGACCCGGCTATCCTGGGCACATGACCGACAAGGGCATGCGCGACGTCGTCGCCGCCGAGACGAAGATCTCGGACATCGACGGCGAGGCGGGGCGCCTGTGGTACGTCGGCTACGAGATCGGCGATCTGGCGACGAACGCCTCCTTCGAGGAGGTGGTCTACCTCCTCCACAACCTCGATCTCCCCGAGCGGCGACAGCTCGAGCAGCTCAACACGTTCCTGGTCCGCGAACGCGAGCTCCACCCGTTCCTCGCGCGGTTCCTGCCGACCTTGGCGCAGAACACCTCGCCGATGTCGATGCTCCGCACGAGCATCTCGGCCTCCTCGGCGTTCGACCCCGACGGGTGGGACGAGGACGCCGCGGCCCAGTACCGCAAGGCGATGCGGTTGATCGCGGAGACGCCGGCCCTGATCGCGACCTACCACCGGCTGCGGACCGGCCAGCAGATCATCCCGCCGAACCCATCCCTGTCGCACGCCGCGAACTTCCTGTGGATGTTGCACGGCGAAGAGCCCGATCGGGTCGACGCCGAGGTCCTCGACACCACGTTCGTCCTCTACGCGGATCACACGATGAACGCGTCCACGTTCACGGCGCGGATCGTCGCCTCGACGCTGTCCGACATGTTCTCGGCCGTCTGCGGCGCCATCGGCGCCCTGAAGGGGCCGCTGCACGGGGGTGCGAACGAGGAGGCGATGAAGCTCGCCGAGGAGGTCGGCAAACCCGAGAACGCGGCGACGGTCGTCCGCGAACGCCTCGAGGCACACGAGAAGATCATGGGGTTCGGCCACGCCGTCTACCGCACGATGGATCCGCGCGCCACCGTCCTGAAGCGGCTCTGCCAGGAGACGGGCGAGCGGCACGACCAGCCGCAGTGGTACGAGATCTTCGCGGCGCTGGAGGAGACGACGTTCGAGCAGAAGGGCCTGTACCCCAACGTCGACCTCTACGCGGCGGGCGTCTACACGGTCCTCGGGATCCCCACCGACCTGATGACCCCGCTGTTCGCGCTCGCCCGCATGGTGGGGTGGACGGCGCACATCCGCGAGCAGTACGAGAACAACCGCATCATCCGGCCGGGCTCCGAGTACGTGGGGCCGCGCGACCGGGTCTGGGTGCCGATCGAGGACCGCTGACCCTCCGGCGGAGGTGACAGTCGCCCCCGTCGGGTGCGAGGATCCGCGTATGGACGAGCAGCCGCCACCTCGCGACCCCGAGCCGAGCCCCGCACCGCCCGCCGCTGACGCGCCGCCGCCCCCGCCCGTCCCGCCGGCCGCGCCGCCGGCCGTCCCGGCCGCGCAGCCGACCACCACAAGCAACGGGATGGCGGTCGCCGCGCTCGTCCTCGGCATCGTCGCCATCGTGATGTCGTGGACGGTCTGGCTCGGCGTCCTCCTCGGGGTCCTCGCCGTGATCTTCGGAATCCTCGGGATCGCGAAGGCGAACAACGACGGCGCGCCGAACAAGGGGATGGCGGTCGCCGGCCTCGTGACCGGCATCGTCGGGATCGTCTTCAGCGTGCTGATCGTCCTCATCTTCGTCCGGCTCGCCGACGACTCCGACGGGATCCTCGACGACATCGGGAGCCGCGTCGAGTTCTGCCTCGACAACCCGAACGACCCGGACTGCTGAGGCTAGGCCGGCCGGGGGAACAGGCCAGTCCGCTCAACGAGCATGCGCGTCGTGTCGTCGTGTCCCATCGCCATCACGTGGATGCCGGCGACGCCGGGGATCGCGCGGACGGCGCCCACCAGGTCGACGGCCTGCGCGAGGCCGACGGCCGGCGCCTCGTCGCCGGCGGCCTCGAGGTCCGCGATCATCGCGGCCGGGACCGCGACGCCGGGCAGCCGTTCGTCCATGAAGCGCGCGTGGGAAGCGCCCCGCAGGGGGGTGACCCCGACGATCACGCGTGCGCGCTCGAACAGACCCCGGCCGCGCATCAGCTCCGCCCAGGAGGCCAGACGGTCAGCGTCGTAGACGATCTGGGTCATGACGAAGTCCGCGCCGGCGTCGAGCTTGCCTTCGAGCTTCACCGGGTCGTAGGGGTCGGCGAAGGGCACGTCGGCGACGCCGATCAGGTACCGCGGGGGATCCGCGATGGCCTTGCCGGCGAGGGTGACGCCCTCGTCGCGGATCCCCCGCGCGAGCCGGATGAACTCGAGGACGTCGAGGTCGGCCACCGTCGCCGCCTCGGGGTGATCGCCGATGCGCAGGGGGTCGCCGGACAGGCAGAAGACGTTGCGCGCGCCCAGCGCCCACGCCCCGAGCAGATCGGCGGTCAGGCCGAGGCGGTTGCGGTCGCGCACGGTGAGCTGCACCGTCGGCTCGAGGCCCGCCTCGTGCGCGAACCGCACGCCGGCGAGCGGCGACATGTGCGCGCTCGCCGCGGGGTTGTCGGTCAGGTTCACCGCGTCCACGTACCCGGCGAGCCCCCGGGCGTGCTCGGTCACCGGGACGCCCGAGGCGCCGCGGGGCGGGACGATCTCACCGGTCACCACGAACCGGTCGTCGCGGAGCAGCCGGGCCAGCCGGCCGGGTGGCGCGGTCACTGGTAGGCCTGCGCCTCGGCGGCCTGCACCGTGTTCACGAGCAGCATCGCGACCGTCATCGGACCGACCCCGCCCGGCACGGGGGTGATCGCCCCGGCGACCTCCACCGCCTCGTCGAACGCGACGTCGCCCACGAGCCCGTCGGGCGTGCGGTGCACCCCGACGTCGATCACGGTCGCGCCCGGCGCGATCATGTCGCCGCGGATCAGGTGCGGCACGCCGGCGGCGGCGACCACGATGTCGGCCGCGCGCGTGTGCGCCGCCAGGTCCTTCGTCTTGATGTGGGTCGACGTGACGGTGGCGTTCCCGCGGATCGAATCCTGGGTGAGCATCACCGACAGCGGCGCACCGACGAGGTCGCCATAGCCCACGATGCACACCTCGGCGCCTTCGATCGGGATCTCGCTCCGCAACATCAGCTCGATGATCCCGTACGGGGTCGCCGGGAGGAACGCCGGGCCTTGCCGGAGCATCAGGCCGATGTTGAGCGGATGCAGCCCGTCGACGTCCTTCTCGGGACCGACCGCCCGCTGGATCTCGAGCTCGCGCAGGTGCCCCGGGAGCGGCAGCTGGACGATGATCCCGTGGATGTCGGGATCGCGGTTCAGTCGTCGGATCGTGGCGAGGAGCTCGTGCTCGGTCACGTAGGCGGGCAGGTCGATCTGTTCGCTGCGGATCCCAACGTCGGCGCACGCCTTGTGCTTCTGTCCGACGTAGATGCGAGAGGCATGGTCGTCGCCCACGAGGACGGCGGCCAGGCCCGGCGTGATGCCGCGCTCCGCGAGCGCGCGTACGCGATCGCTCACCTCGCTGCGGATCTGCGCTGCGACGGCCTTGCCGTCGAGGATCTTCGCGGTCACGGCGGGGATACTACCCGCGCTCAGACGTCGTTCGAGAACGTGTCGCAGGCGTCGGGGTTCCCCACCTGCAGGCCCGTGCGCAACCATGTGGCGCGCTGCTCGGCGGTCCCGTGGGTGAACGACTCGGGGTCGATCCGACCGGTGGTCGACGCTTGGATGCGGTCGTCGCCGATCGCCTCGGCGGCCTCCATCCCCTCCTCGATGTCGCCCGGTGACAAGATCCCGGCCGCCTGCGCCGAGCGGCCCCACACCCCGGCGAAGCAGTCCGCCTGCAGCTCGAGGCGCACCGACAGCTCGTTGCGCAGCTCCGGGTCCTCCTGCGACAGCCGCTGGACCTCCGCGTTGGTGCCGAGCAGGTTCTGCACGTGGTGACCGACCTCGTGGGCGATCACGTACGCCTGCGCGAAGTCCCCGCCCGCGCCGAACCGCTCCTCCAGCTCCTGGAAGAACGACAGATCGAGGTAGATGCGGGCGTCGCCCGGACAGTAGAAGGGGCCGGTGGCGGAGCTCGCCGGGCCGCAACCGCTCGTCGTCGAGCCGCGGAACAGCACGACCTCCGCGTCCTCGTAGGTGAGCCCGGCGCGCGCGAAGATATCGTCCCAGGCGAACTGGATGTCTTCGAGCACTGCCTCCGCGAACCGTCCCGTCGGATCGTCGGGGTTCACCTCCTGGGAGCTGCCCGCGCCGACGTCGCCCCCCGCGCCGAACTGGTCCAGGGCGCCGCCCAGGTCCCCGAACCCGCCGTCGCTCCCCAGGCACCGCGGCAGGACGAACACGAGGAGCAGCAGGACCACCAGCCCGCCCACGCCGACGCCGCCTTTGCCCATCGGCAGGTTCGAGAAGCCGCCGAACCCGCCGGCGCCGCCCGTCGGTCCCTGGGCGCGCCGGTCGATCACGCCTCCCTCCCACGGCGACGCCGGAGCTTGCCGAGCTTCATCCGCC
>DASQKC010000090.1:0-6342 GCA_035630755.1 Actinomycetota bacterium
TGAGCTTCACGAGCGGCCCGGCGGCGACCTCCTCGACGAGGCCGGAGATCCGCTCGACCCGGCCCACGACGGCACCCGCCGACGCGAGCACCGTGTCGACGCGGTCGATCTCGGCGTTCGTCTTCTCCACGGTGGTCTTGATCTCGCGGAGCAGGGGGACGGTCTCCTCGCGCATCGTGTCGATCGTGATCTTCGTGCTGGTCAGCACGTTGTACGACCCGATGAGGACGACGCAGAGGACCACCACGAGGACGGCCCAGAACGCGGCCATGATGAGCAGGGCGGTCTCGCTGCCGGTCACCGCGACGACGGGCATAGGTGCGCTTCCTTTCCGTGGGCTCGGCCGGCCCCGGCCGGGACCGCCTGATCGGTCGGTAAGCCTACCCCGAGGGCGGTGGCTCGCGGGAGGGCCCGGCGCCCGGCCGCCACGGTCGCGCCTCCTCGCCCTGGTCCGAGGGCTCGAAGTACCGCCGACCCTCGTAGGCGGGAGGTCGGTACGGCTGGTCGACGTGGTGGTCCGGGAGGTCGTGCGGGTAGCGGTAGCCTTTGCCGTGGCCCAGCTTCGCCGCGCCGCCGTACGAGGCGTCGCGCAGGTGGGCCGGGACGGGGTCGGCGGACAGGGCGTCCTCCTGGGCCGCGCCGAGCGCCGTGATGACGGCGTTCGACTTCGGCGCACGGGCGAGGTAGATCGTGGCCTGCGCCAGGTTGAGGCGCGCCTCGGGCAGGCCGACGTGCTCGACCGCGTGGGCGGCCGCCGTCGCCTGGAGCAGGGCCATGGGATCGGCGAGGCCGACGTCCTCGGACGCGTGCACGATCAGCCGTCGTGCGATGAAGCGGGGGTCCTCCCCCGCCTCGATCATGCGGGCGAGCCAGAAGAGCGCCGCGTCCGGATCGGATCCTCGGATCGACTTGATGAACGCGCTGACGACGTCGTAGTGGGCGTCGCCCTGGCGGTCGTAGACCACGGCGTTGCGCTGCACGGCGTCCTCGACGAGATCCAGCGTGATGCGGTCAGTCCCGTCGGTCTGCGCCGCGAGCGCGGCGGCCTCGAGCCCGGTCAGCGCCATCCGGGCGTCGCCGCCCGCGATCGTCACCAGGTGCTCGGCCGCCTCCTCGTCCAGGGACAGGTGGAGCTCGCCGACCCCTCGCTCCTCGTCGGCGAGGGCGCGCGCCAGCAGCGACCGCACGTCGTCGGTCGTGAGCGGCTCGAGCCGCAGGAGGATGCATCGCGACAGGAGCGGCGCGTTCAGCGAGAAGTAGGGGTTCTCCGTCGTGGCGCCGATCAACGTGACGGTGCCGTCCTCGACGGCCGGGAGCAGCACGTCCTGCTGCGTCTTGGACCAGCGATGGACCTCGTCGACGAACAGGACGGTCGTGAACAGGGCCCCGCCGCGCGCCTCGCCCATCACCTTGCGCGCGTCGGCGACCCCGCTCGAGACGGCCGACAGCACCACGAGCTGCGCCCCGACGGCGTCGGCCAGCAGGTGCGCGAGCGTCGTCTTGCCGGTCCCCGCCGGACCCCACAGGACGATCGACGGGAGGGTCCCGCGGTCGATGAGCTTCTGCAGGACGCGCCCCGGTCCCACGAGGTGGGTCTGTCCGACGAACTCCGCCGGCGTCCGCGGCCTCATCCGCGCGGCGAGAGGCTGGTCGAGCATCAGCCGACGCTGACGCGATCGGGACGGATGCGCACGATCAGCCGCACCTGACCCGGCACCGGCTCCCAGTCGGTGCCCCGGTACCGGCGCGAGACGCCGTGCATGTGCTCGAGCGCCCCCTCGGGCGTGATCTCCACGACCGTGCCTTCGATGAGGACCGGCGGGTCCATCGCCTCGGGCGCATGTAACGCCACCATCACCCGCGGGTCGCGACGCATGTTGGAAACCTTCCGCCGCCCGTCCGCCGTGTTCAGGAGCACGAGGCCCGCCACCGGGTCGGCGTCGGCCCACAGCGGCGCCACGTGCGGCGACCCGTCGGCGTTCGTCGTCGCCAGGTAGGCCAGGACGTCGGGCCGGGTGAGCAGCTCGACGGCGCGCGCGGGGAGCGTCACGCCGGGGCCTCCTCGGGCTCGACGACCGCGGCCAGACCGAGCTCGGCGAGCTGCGCGTCGTCGACCGGCGCCGGGGCGCCCGTGAGCGGGTCGGCCCCCGACTGCGCCTTCGGGAACGCGGTGACGTCGCGGAGCGACTCCTTGCCGGCGAGGAGCATCACGAGCCGGTCCAGGCCCATCGCGATGCCCCCGTGCGGCGGCGCGCCGAACCGGAATGAGCGGATCAGGTGGCCGAACTTCTCCTCCACCTCGTCCTCGGGGAGGCCGAGCACCTCGAAGATCCGCTCCTGGAGCTCGGGCCGGTGGATCCTGATCGACCCGCCGCCGATCTCGAACCCGTTCAGGATCAGGTCGTAGCCGCGCGACGTGGCGGTCTCGGGGGTGAGGTCGTCGGTCCGCGGCGCGGTGAAGGGGTGGTGGTTCGACGTCCACCGGCCCTCCTCCTCGCTCCACTCGAACAGGGGCGGGTCCGTGTACCAGCAGAAGGCCCACGTCCCCTCGGGGATCAGGCCGAGCCGGAGCGCGAGGTCGCGCCGCAGCCCGTCGAGCGCCACGTTCGCCCTCGCCGGCGCGTCGGCCACGATGCACACGAGGTCGCCGGCCTCGGCGCCCGTCCGCGCCACGATGCCCTCCCGCTCCGCGTCGCTCAGGAACTTCGCCACCGGCGAGCGGAGCGAACCGTCGGATTCGACCACGATCCACACGAGGCCGGCGGCGCCGCGTCCCTTGGCGTCCTCCACCAGCTTGTCGAGATCCTTGCGGCTGAACGTCCCCCCGGCGCCCGGCGCGCGGATCGCCTTGATCAGGCCCCCGGCCGCGGCCACTGACGCGAACGCGTTGAAGCCCGAGCCCACGAACAGATCCGCGAGGGACACCAGCTCCAGGTCGTACCGCAGGTCCGCCTTGTCCGAGCCGAAACGGTCCACCATCTCCTCGTACGTCATCCGGAGGAACGGGACCGCGACCTCGACGCCCTGCGTCTCGCGGATGATCCGCGCGTAGAGCGGCTCGATGAGCGCCATCACGTCCTCCTCGTCGACGAAGGACATCTCGACGTCGAGCTGCGTGAACTCGAACCCCCGGTCGGCACGGGTCGCCTCGTCGCGCAGGCACCGGACGATCTGGTAGTAACGATCCTGCCCGCCGACCATCAGCAGCTGCTTCAGTTGCTGGGGTGATTGCGGGAGGGCGAAGAAGGATCCGGGCCGCACGCGCGCGGGCACGAGGAAGTCCCGCGCCCCCTCGGGGGTCGACCGCCCCAGGAGCGGTGTCTCGATCTCCACGAACCCGAGCCCGTCGAGGTGCTCGCGCATGATCCGCGTGACCCGGTGCCGCATCGCGAGGATCTGCGTCATCTCGGGCCGCCGGAGGTCGAGGTAGCGGTACTCGAGCCGCAGGAGCTCGTCGGCCTCCGCCCGGTCCTCGATGACGAACGGCGGGGTCTGGGCCTCGCTGAGCACCTCGATCACGACGGCGGCGATCTCGACGTCGCCGGTGGCCAGGGCCGGGTTCCGCATGCCCTCGGGACGTTCGCGGACCGCGCCGGTGACGCGGACCACCCACTCGCCGCGCAGGGTCTGTGCGACCTCGTGGGCGGCCGGCGCGTCCTCGGGATGGCAGACGACCTGCACGACGCCATCGCGGTCGCGGAGGTCGATGAACGTGACCCCGCCGTGATCGCGGCGGTGGGCCACCCAGCCGCAGAGCGTCACGACCTCGCCCACGTGGGCGGCGCGGAGCTCCCCGCACGTGTGGGTCCGCATCGCGGTCGCCATCCGCGAGCGCTCGGTCATCCACCCACCTCGGCGCGGACGCGGTCCGCCAGGTCGCCGACCGGCACGCTCGCCTGCTCGCCGTCGGCCATGCGCCGCAGGGTCACCGTGCCCTCGGCCACCTCGCGGTCGCCGAGGATCGCCGCGAACACGGCCCCCGCGCGGTCGGCCTGCTTCATCTGCGCCTTCACCGGGCGGTCCTCGAACGCCGCGTCGGCCGCGACCCCCGCCTCGCGGAGCGCCGTCACGAGCGCCCCCACCTGGGCGCCACCGTCGCCGACGCCGACCACGTAGACGCCGAGCGGGGGTTCGGACGGCGGGACGACGCCCTCGCCCTCCAGGGCGAGCAGGACCCGCTCGAGCCCCATGCCGAACCCCACCCCGGGCACCCGGGGTCCGCCGAGCGCCTCGGCGAGCCCGTCGTACCGTCCGCCCCCGAACAGGGTCCCCTGCTGTGAGGACAAGCCCGTCGCGACGAACTCGAACGCCGTGCGCGTGTAGTAGTCGAGGCCGCGCACGAGGGTCGGCGTGACCTCGGCGGCGACACCGGCGGCCCCCAGCCCCTCGAGGACGGCCGCGAAGTGGGACGCGCAAGCCTCGCACAGGCGCTCGGTGATCCGCGGCGCGCCGGCGGCAACGGCGCGGCACGCCGCGTCCTTGCAGTCGAGGACGCGCAACGGGTTCGCGGCGAAGCGGTCGCGATGCTCGTCGGTCATCTCGTCGCGGTGCGTGGCGAGGTAGGCGGTGAGCTCCTCGCGGTAGGCCGGGCGACAGGTCTCGTCGCCGATCGAGTTCACCTGGACCTCGTACGCGGCGATGCCGAGGTCCCGCAGGTACCGGTCCCCGAGGACCATCACCTCGACGTCGGCCGCGGGCGCCTCGGTGCCGAACACCTCGACGCCGAACTGCCGGTGCTCGCGGTACCGGCCCGCCTGGGGCCGCGCGTAGCGGTACATCCGGGTGAGGTAATACGACTTGTAGGGAGCCCCGAGCTCCTGGTGCCGGTCGAGGTAGGCGCGCATCACCGGCGCGGTCCCCTCCGGCCGGAGCGTGAGCCATCGTTCGCCTCGATCCTGGAACGTGTACATCTCCTTGGCCACGACGTCGCTCGTCTCGCCGGCGGTCGCGGCGAACAGCTCGGTGGCCTCGAAGCCGGGCGTCTCCACGTACCGGTACCCGTGCCGGCCGGCGAGTGTCGCCGCCCGGTCGTAGAGCGCGCGCATCTGACCGCCCACCGGCGTCAGCAGGTCCTGGGTCCCCCGCGGGGGCGAGGTGGGGATCACCGGCTGCCCGCCAGGAACGGGTTCGAGGCCCGCTCGCGGCCCACCACCGTCTCGGGCCCGTGCCCCGGCAGGACCCGCAGGTCATCGGGCAGGGTCAGGAAGCGAGCCAGGCTCGCCGCCATCGCGTCCGGGTCGGACTCGGGGAAGTCCGACCGGCCGATGGTGCCCGCGAAGACCAGGTCGCCCGAGAACACGAGGACGTCGTCATCGGTGAGGAAGCAGCACGACCCGGGCGTGTGGCCGGGCGTGTGGAGCACGCCGATCCGGAACCCCGCCAGCTCGAGGACATCGCCGTCGACCATCGTCCGCAGATCCTCGGGCTCGGGCAGCGCCTCGGTCCCCTCGCGGCCCCACGCCACGGGGTCCCGGAAGACGTCGACGTCGCCGGGGTGGACGTAGACCGGTACGTCGGCGCCGGCGACCGCGGCGGCGGCGCCCGCGTGGTCGGGGTGGCCGTGGGTCAGGAGGATCGCGACGGGCGTGCGGTCGCGGGCCTGGAGCATCGCCCGGATCGTCCCGGGCTCGAAGCCGGGGTCGACCACGACCGTCGCTCCCGTGGCCTCGGCCGCGAGCAACCAGCAGTTCGACCCGTAGGGGTTGCGATCGAAGACGTCGAGGTCCATGCGGCGGCCATGCTACCGCCCGGCCGCGGACCCCCCGGCGCGCGACGTCGCGTCCGTCTCGAGGACCAGCGTGAACGGTCCGTCGTTGGCGAGGTCGACCACCATCTCCGCGCCGAACACCCCCCGGCCCACCCGCACCCCCCGCGCCTCGAGGGCGGCGGCGAACGCATCCACGAGCGCCGCCGCCTCCCCGGGGTCGGCCGCGTACACGAACGAGGGCCGCCGACCCTTCCGGGTGTCGGCGAACAGCGTGAACTGCGACACGACGAGCGCCTCGCCGCCCACGCTCTCGAGGTCGAGGTTCGTCTTGCCGGCGTCGTCACGGAAGATGCGCAGCCCGACCACCTTGTCGGCGAGCGGCGCGACCTGGGCGACGTCATCGCCCCGCCCGATCCCCACGAGGAGGAGGTAGCCGAGCCCGATCGACGCGACGACCTCCCCGTCGACGGCGACCGACGCCCGGGTCACCCGCTGCAGGACGACCCGCATGTCTCAGCGGGGAACGATCCGGTACGCGTCGTAGACGCTCTCGATCCGCTTCACCGCCGTCAGGATCGAGGAGAGGTGCGCGATGTCGGCCAGCTCGAACGTGAACCGCAGTCGGGTGATGCGGT
>DASQKC010000091.1:0-4155 GCA_035630755.1 Actinomycetota bacterium
GCCCGGAGCGTCACGAGCGCTCCCGACGCGGCCGCCCACACCATCACCGCTTGGTTCGGGAGCAGGAGGCCGTGGTGGACGAGGACCACGGCGCCGCCGATCCCCGCGTCGCGCACCGATCTGACGTAGCTCGCCGAGGCCGACGGACGCAGGGCCGCGACCAGCAGGAACGCCGCCGTCGCGAACACCAGCCCCCACGCGAGCATCGCCCCCGCGCCGCGCGCGACCGCGACCGACCGCTCACCCCGCGGATCCTCCTCCGCGTGCGCGCGGGCCGCCGCGAGACCGCCGATCGCCCCGACCACGGCCGTCAACGCGAGCGGCATGAGGAACGCGAGGGGGAGCGACGGTGTCAGGCCGGTGACGCCCGCATCCGGGAAGGCCAGCTCGACGGGGATCGCCGCCACGAGCATCGGGACCGCCACGCCGAGGCCGACCGCGGCGCCGGCGAGCGCGGCTCGGGTGGGGCGGCCCACCGATCCGGCCGCCAGGGACCGTCCGGTCCGGAACGCCGCGACGACGAGCGCGATCGAGAGCGCTCCGAGCGCCACCGCGAGCACCTCGGTGGTCGGGGTCCCCGCCGAACCGAGCGTGGCGCGGGCGCGCACGGTGACGTCGAACGGCACCCGCGCGCTCGCGAGCGCGTACGCGAGCCCGATCTTCAGCCACGACAGCGGCGTGTAGGCGCCGCTGATCGCGTACGCGATCCAGGCGATCGCCTGCGCGGCAAGCGCGACCGGCAGGAACACGAACACGGCGCCACGCCACAGCCCCGCCAGCACGAGCGCCCCCGACCGGGTGTCCGGCGGCGCGTCGAGGGTCATCCCGCGAGCCGGAGGGCGACGATCCGCGCGACGCCCGAGGGCGTCCGCGCGACCTCGACGCCGACGGCCTCCAGGGCCTCGGCCTTCGCCGCGGCCGTGCCGGCCGATCCCGTCACGATCGCGCCGGCGTGCCCCATCTTCTTGCCCGGCGGCGCCTCGAACCCCGCGATGTAGGCCACCACGGGCTTCGCGACGTGCTCCGCGATGTAGGCGGCGGCGCGTTCCTCGTCATCGCCACCGATCTCCCCGGTCATGATCACGAGGTCGGTCTCCGGATCGGCCTCGAACAGCTCGAGGGCCCCGATGAACCCGATCCCGTGGACGGGGTCGCCTCCCATCCCGATGCACGTCGACTGCCCGATGCCGGCCGTCGACAGCTCGTGCACGATCTGATACACGAGCGTGCCGCTGCGGCTCACGAAGCCCACGCGGCCCGGGGTACAGACCTCGCCCGGGATGATCCCGACGTTCGCCACGCCGGGCGTGATGACCCCGGGGCAGTTGGGCCCGACGAGCACGGTGTCGGTCCCGCGGAGGTACGCGTGGACGGTCGCCATGTCGCGCACCGGGATCCCCTCGGTGATGCAGACGGCGAGCCCCACGCCGGCGTCGGCGGCCTCGACGATCGCGTCGGCGGCGAACCGCGGCGGCACGAAGATCATCGACGTGTCCGCACCCGTCTCGCGGACGGCGTCGGCCACGGTGTCGAACACGGGGATCCCCTCGACGTCCTGTCCCGCTTTGCCCGGTGTGACCCCCGCGACGACCTGCGTGCCGTAGGCGCGGTTCCGCAGCGTGTGGAAGGTGCCTTCCGATCCGGTGATCCCCTGGACGAGGAGCCGGGTCTGGGCGCCGACGAGGACGCTCACGCGGCCGCTCCCGCGAGCCGTGCGGCCTCGGCCGCCGCGTCGTCCATCGTGGCCACCGGGACGATCCGGGGGTGCGCCGCCTCTCCGAGGATCCGACGCCCTTCGGCCGCGTTCGTCCCGTCGAGCCGCACGACGAGTGGGACCCTCGCCTCCACGCGATCGAGGGCCCCCAGGATGCCGGCGGCGACCACGTCGCACCGTGTGATCCCGCCGAAGATGTTGATGAACACGCACCGCACGGCGGGGTCGGACAGGACGACCTGCAGGGAGGTGGCCATCTTCTCCGCGCTCGCGCCACCCCCCACGTCGAGGAAGTTCGCCGCGCGGCCGCCCGCCTGGGCGACCACGTCGAGGGTCGACATCACGAGACCGGCGCCGTTGCCGATGATCCCGACCTCGCCGTCGAGCTTCACGTACTGGAGGTCCGCCTCGCGGGCGCGTGCCTCGACGGGGTCGATCGGGAACTGGGCCGAGAGCACCTCGAGGTCCGGGTGACGGAACAGCGCGTTGTCGTCGACCGTGACCTTCGCGTCGAGCGCCACCACCGCACCGTCCTCGAGCTGCACGAGCGGGTTCACCTCGACGAGCGTCAGGTCGCGGGCGCCGAGCAGGTCCCAGACCTTGCGCAGGACCTCGCCGGCGCCTTCCCGCGCGTCGGGCGGCAACGTCGCGGTCAGCTCGCGCACGTGCCAGGGACGCAGGCCGAGCGCCGGGTCGATCCCGACCCTGCGCAGCGCCTCGGGCCGCTCCACCGCGAGCGTCTCGATGTCCACGCCCCCCTCGGCGGTCATCATCGCCAGGTACCCGCCGGTCGAGCGGTCGAGCAGGACCGACGTGTAGAACTCGCGCGCGATCGGCAGGAGCTCCTCGACGAGGACCTGCGTCACCTCGTGCTCCTTGAAGTCGCTCCCCAGCATCCGGGCGGCCTCCTCGGCCGCCCGCTCCGGCGAGTCGACGAGGACCACGCCGCCACCCTTGCCGCGACCGCCGACCTGCACCTGCACCTTCACGACGCTCCTGCCGCCCAGCTCGGCGGTCGCGGTCGCTGCCTCCTCGGGCGAGGTCGCGACGATGCCGTGCGGGGTGGCGATCGCGTGGGCGCGGAACAGGTCTTTGCCCATGTGCTCGTACAGGTCCACGTCGTCTCCTCGCTCGCTACGCGGCGACGCCGAGCCGCTCGCGCAGCCACGTCACGATCTCCTGGGTGGACGCCCCCGGCGTGAAGATCTTCTCCACGCCCTCGCCCTCGAGGGCGGCGATGTCCTCGGCGGGGATGATGCCGCCGCCGAACACGACGATATCGTCGGCGCCGCGCTCGCGGAGCAGCCGCACGACCTTAGGGAACAGGGTCATGTGGGCGCCGGAGTGCAGCGAGAGCCCCACGGCGTCGGCGTCCTCTTGGATCGCCGTCTCGACGATCTGCTCGGGCGTCTGGTGCAGGCCCGTGTAGATGACCTCGAAGCCCCCGTCGCGGAGCGCCCGCGCCACGATCTTCGCCCCGCGGTCGTGGCCGTCCAGCCCCGGCTTCGCGACGATGACGCGTGGCGTGCCCGGCATGGTCGCCGAGTCTATCGAGTCGCCGCTGCCGGCTTGCGGGGGTGCGCCACCGGGAGCGAGGATGCGCGCATGGAGACCTCGCGCGCGGCGGTCAGGGTGTGACGATGCCGGTCGCCGAGACGAGGTACACGAAGACCGCCGACGGGGTCCACATCGCCTACCAGGTGATCGGTGAGGGACCGCTCGACCTCGTCTGGGTGATGGGGTGGACGACCAACGTGGAGGCGCTGTGGGAGGAGCCGCGTCTCGCCGACTTCCTGCACAGGGTCGCCTCCTTCTCGCGGCTGATCCTGTTCGACAAGCGTGGGATGGGGCTCTCGGACCGGGTCCCCGAGGATCGGCTCCCCTCCCTCGAGACACGGATGGACGACGTGCGCGCCGTGATGGACGCGGCCGGATCCGACCGGGCGGTCATCTTCGGCGTGTCGGAGGGCGGCCCGATGGCGTGCCTGTTCGCCGCCACGTACCCGGAGCGGACCATCGCGCTGATCCTGTACGGGACCGTCGTCGACTACACGTCCCGTCGGACCGATGACTGGAGCATCGAGTCGGATGTGTACCTCGAGTACATCGACGCGCATTGGGGCACGATCGACCACGCGAGGGAGGAGATCCGCGCCTGGGGAGCCCCGAGCCACGCCGACGACAAGCGGCTCGTCGAGTGGCTGGCGTCGTACCTGCGCCGCGCCGCCAGCCCGGGCGCTGCCGTCGCGTTGGCGCGGATGAACCGGGATATCAACGCATCGCACGCCCTCCCGGCGATCCACGTGCCGACGCTCGTGCTGGCGAAGACGGGCGATATGGACTTCCCCATCGAGCAGGTCCGGGAGATGACCGCGGAGATCGCGGGCGCGCGTCTCGAGGAGTTCCCGGGCGACGAGCACTTCTTCTGGGTCGGGCCCTAC
>DASQKC010000092.1:0-10085 GCA_035630755.1 Actinomycetota bacterium
ATCGGCATGTAGATGTTGACCCGGTCGCCCTTGGCGACTCCGAGGCTCTTCAACACGTTGGCGAAGCGCTGCACGTCGGCGAGCAGTTCGGCGTAGGTGATCGTCCGGCTGTCACCGGGCTCGCCCTCCCAGTGGAACGCCACCTTGTCGCCGCCGCCGGCCTCGACGTGACGGTCGAGGCAGTTGTACGACGCATTGAGGATGCCGCCGTCGAACCACCGCACCCACGGGGGCTGGTGGTCCATCACCGTGTCCCAGCGGCGGAACCAGGAGAGCCGGTCGGCCTGTTCGGCCCAGAACGCCTCGGGGTCGGCGTCGGCGCGCTCGTAGATCGCTGGATCGCCCACGATCGCCCGCTCGCGGAAGCCCGCCGGCGGCTCGAAGACCCGGTCCTCCGACAGCAGGGCCTCGATGTTCGGCTGCTCGCTCACGCGGGACCTCCCTGATCGGCGCGGAGGGGCATCGTACGAGAGGCGCTGCGGGGGCGCGACCCCGGCGTCCGAAGGGCCCGGAGGGTACTTGCAACCTTCGCCCGCACCCCCCACCATCGTGTGTGAGCCGCCCGTACGGGGCGGCTCGGACGTATGGGGAAGGGAGGCTGTCGGATGGCCGACATGGCCTACTGCATGAAGTGCCGTGAGAAGCGCGAGTTCGAGGGGTCACTCGTGACCCTGAAGAACGGTCGTCCCGCGCTGCAGGGCACTTGCCCGGTGTGCGGCACGAAGCTGACGAAGATCATGGGCATGGACGCCGCGAAGGCGATGGGGTGGGTGGCCCCGTAACGTCCGGCTCGCTACAGGCGTGAGACCAGCTGTTCGGGGCTGACGAGCACGGACCCCGACATCGTCCGGTGGCGGGCCGCGAGGTCCGCCACCGTCGTCTCATCGAACACCTGCTGCACCGCCCGGGCCACGTCGGCCCAGAACCCTTGCAGCCCACAGCGTGAGTCGGCGAAACAGGTGTGATCCGAGGGCTCGAGGCAGAATACCGGGAAGATCTGCCCCTCGATGGCGTCGGCGATCTCGGCGACCGTGATCTGGGCCGGGTCGCGGGCGATCCGGCACCCGCCGCCGGCCCCCCGGAAGCTCTCGACCAGCCCGGCACGTGAGAGCGCGCCGAGCTGCTGCTCCAGGAACCTGACCGGGATCTGCTGGCGTTCGGCGATCTGGCGGGCGGGCAAGAGGACCCCCTCGTCGCGGCGCTGGGCGAGTTCGATCATCGCGCGCATCGCGTACTCGAGCTTCTGGGAGACCTTCAGCATGGGGTGCCGACCAGGCTAGGCACCCTCCCCCACCCCGTCAATCGGGCGGGCAGGGGCTCAGATCTGATCGGCCCAGTCCTGACCGACGACGACCACGATCGTGGCCGACGGGGGGACGGCGTCCTCGTACTGCTGCGACAGCTCGGCCACCTGGGAGCCGGGGAAGATCTTGTTCGCGATCCGCTTCGCGTTCGCGCGGTTCTGCGCCTCGTCCTCCCCGCCTCGGTAGAGGATCGACGAGGTGGCGGCGCCCTGGACGGGCGAGTCGGCCGCCTCTTCGGCGGCGACGTAGCCCTCGGCCTCCATCTCGTCTTGGGCGGTGGCGCCCGCGCCCGTCACGTTCGTGGCGTTCAGGGCCATGAAGGTCACGTCCTCCGGCGGCTGCGGCTCGGGCCTGTCGGGCGGAGGCGCGGTGGGCGAAGTGGTGTCCGTGGGCGTGTCCGTCGGGGTGACCGAGGACGTCGGGGTCGCACCGGCCACGCCGGTGGCCGCGTCGCCGTCGAAGCCGTTGGCCAGCACCAACCCACCGACGACGGCGAGTGCGACGACGATCAAGAGACGGACGGTGCCTCGATCCACGCGGGGATACTACCCCGCCCTCCTGGGCCCGCCCGATCAGGGTTCTACGCGGACGCCGAGCCGGTCAGCCACCCGCCGGCGGCGGCGCGCCTCCCGCACGCGACGCAGGCGCCGCACCAGCATCGGGTCGTGCGCCAGCGCCTCGGGGGTGTCGATGAGCCGGCCGAGCAGTTGGTGGTAGCGCGTCACCGAGATGCCGAGGCGGTCGCGGATCGCGACGGCCTTGGGCACGGTGAGCCGCCACGACTCCCGTTCCAGATCCAGGATGGCGAGGGCGCGATCGTCCAGGCCCCGCGCCTCCGCCTCCCCCGCGGCAGCACCGGTCACGGTCCGAGGCTCGCATCGAGGTGGGGGGCATGCAAGCACCCGGCCCCAGCGTGCCGATACCCCCCACAGACCCGTGAGACGATGTCCCCGAGGGTGAGGAGACCGGTGGCGAACGAGGAGCTGGCCCACGTGGCCCGGACCGAGGACGATCGGTCGGTCGCGCAGCTGCGGATGCTGCACTCCCTGGGCGCCACGCTCAACGTCCTCACCTCGGCGGATGCGATCGGCGAGGCCATCACCGCCGAGCTCGACACGCTGATCGACTACCACAACTGCCGCGTCTACCTGCTGCAGGACGACGGGGTGACGCTCTCCCCCATCGCGTTCCGCGGCGAGCTCGTCCCCGACAGCCCCGACCGCGCCGAGGAGTACGCGGAGGAGACGTTCGAGGAGCTCGTCACCGTCGTGGGCGAGGGGATCACGGGCCACGTCGCCGCGACCCGGATCTCGCTGCTCACGCCCGACGCACGCGAGGTCACGTTCGGCGTGACGATCCCCGGGACCGACGACGACCTGCTCGAGTCGATGCTCGCGGTCCCCATGCTCGCCGGCGACGACCTCGTCGGGGTGCTCGTGCTCTCGAGCCTGGGCTACGGGATGTTCGACGAGGACGACCGGCGTCTGCTGGAGGTGCTGGCTGCCCACGCGGGGGCCGCGTTCCGGACCGCGGGACTCCTGGCGGCCGAGCGCGCCGAGGCGGAGGTCTCGGCGGCGCTGCTGGCGCTCTCGCAGGCGATGACCTCGCGCGGCGACCTCGGCGCGGTCTTCCTCGAGGCCCTCGAGACCCTTCCCCGGGTGATCCCGGCCGCGATCGCGGCGGCGTACGTCGGCGACCCGGAGACCGGGTCGTTCCACGTCGCGCAGCTGACCGCGGCGCCCGGCGTTAGCGTGCGCGCGCGCCACGCGATCCACGACGTACCGGCCGACGTAGCGGCGTCGCTGCTGACGAGCGACACCGAGCCGTTCATCGTGCCGGTGGCGAGGACGGACGAGGTGCCGCTCGAGTACCACCTGTCCGACGACGACTTCGGCGACGTGCTCATCGCCCCGCTGCGCTGGGAACCCGACGGGACGGGCGCGATCGTGGCCGTCGCGCCGGCCGGCGGATCGTTCACCGACCGGGACCTGTCGTTCGCGCGTGGGCTCACCGACATCACCCGTCTCGCGCTGGGCAACGCGCGCCGGCTCTCCGAGCTCGAGCGGTTCCAGGAGCTCGTCGCCACGCTCGACGCCGCGTTCTGGGAGGCATCCTTCGACGGCGTCTTCACGTTCGTCGGCGGCCGGGCGGTCAGCCTGCTCGGCCCCGACGCGGAGGAGTGGCCGGCGGCGGGCGCCTCCTGGGGGGACCACGTGCTCCGGGCCGACCGGGAGGAGGTCGAGAGCGAGGTCGCCGACGCGGCGGCCGCCGGGCGGGACGCCGTCGTCGAGTACCGGCTCGCGGCGGGCGACGGCCAGGTCTGGGTCCGCGACCTCGTGCACCCCGCGCGCGGCCCGCAGGGCCGGATCCTCCGCGGGCTCATGGTCGACATCACCGAGCGCAAGCGTGCGGAGGAGGCGCTCCGCGCGTCCGAGCACCAGTACAGCGAGGCGTTCCGGCGCGAGCGGGAGGCCGCCGAGCAGCTCCGCGAGCTCGATGCGATGAAGAACACGTTCCTCGAGGCGGTCTCGCACGACCTGCGGACGCCGCTCACGACGATCCTCGGCTCCGCCCTGACCCTCGAGCAGGCGTTCGGATCGATGCCGACCGAAGACGCCACGGACCTGGTCCGACGGATCGCGTCGAGCTCGCGCAAGCTCGAGCGGCTCTTGGCCGACCTGCTCGACCTGGACCGCCTCCAGCGCGGCATCGTGTCGCCGCAACGCCGACGCATCGACCTGGCCGAGCTGGTCGGCCGGGCCGTGGAGGAGAGCGAGAACCCCGCGGGGCGGTCGATCGAGGTGGACGTGGCGGCCGCCGAGGTGTCCCTGGACGCGGCGAAGGTCGAACGGATCGTGGAGAACCTGGTGGCGAACGCGCTGCGGCACACCCCGCCGGACGCCCACGTCTGGGTCGTCGCGACCGTCGAGGAGGGCGGCGTGCTCATCCGCGTCGACGACGACGGCGCCGGGATCCCGCCTGATCTCCGCGACGACGTCTTCGAGCCGTTCCGACAGGTGCCGGGCTCGGCGGCCGAGCACTCGCCGGGCGTGGGCATCGGGCTCTCGCTCGTCCGACGGTTCGCCGAGCTCCACGGGGGCCGCGCCTGGGTGGAGGAACGGCCCGGCGGCGGCTCGTCGTTCCGCGTCTTCCTGCCGGACGCCTGACGCGTGCTCGACGTCCTCATCCACGACGTGACGGTGGTCGACGGGACCGGCGCGCCCGGGTTCGCCGGCGCGGTCGGCCTCACGGGTGAGCGCATCGCCTGGCTCGGTCGGGAGGGCGCCGAGGCGCCGCCGGCCGCCGCGCGCGTCGACGGTCGCGGCTCGACCCTCACCCCCGGCTTCGTCGACGTGCACAACCACTCGGACCTGTCGCCGCTGATCCTCCCGACGATGCCGAGCACGCTCCGGCAGGGCACGACGACCGTGATCGTCGGCAACTGCGGGAGCTCGCCGTGGCCCCTGGCCGGCTGGGACGAGTGCGTGGGGCTCGCCTACGCATCGGCGGCCGATCACCCGCCGCCGGCGTGGACATCCTGGGCGGACTACCTCGACGCGATCGACGCCGGCCGCCCTGCGGTGAACGTCGCGACGCTGGTGGGGCATGGCAGCGTCCGTCGCGAGGTGCTGGGGCTCGACCGGCGGCCACCCGACGCCGCCGAGCTCGGCCGGATGGCCGGGCTCGTGGGTGAGGCCGTCTCGGCGGGCGCCGTCGGCGTGTCGAGCGGGCTCGTGTACGCGCCGGGGATCTACGCGGCCACCGACGAGCTCGTCGCGTTGGCACGGGCATCCGCCTCGCAAGACGGCGTCTACGCCAGCCACATCCGCGGCGAGGGCCGCGACCTGTTCGACGCCGTGGCCGAGGCGATCCGGATCGGGCGCCAGGCGGACCTCCCCGTCCACGTCAGCCATCTGAAGTGCGAGTCCTCGCGCGTGTGGGGGCGGGCGGACGACCTCCTGCGGACGATCCACGACGCCGGCGCGACCGGGGACCAGTACCCCTACCCCGCGTGGAACTCCTCGCTCGAGTCGCTCCTGCCACCCTGGGCGCCGGTCGCCGACGTCGCCGCGACCGCGGCGACGGAACACGACCGACTCCGCGACGCCGTCGAGCGAGGCGAACCCGACTTCCAGTCCTCCGTCGACGGCGTGGGCTGGGATCGCATCGTCATCAGCGAGACCCGCGACGCCAGGTGGAACGGCATGGACATCGCGGCGATCGGCGACGAGATGGAGCGCGATCCGTTCGACGCGATGATCGCGCTGCTCGCCGCGGCGCCGGCGACCGCCTGCATCGGTCACGCGATGCACGACGACGACGTGCGCACGATCCTCGCCGATCCGCGGGTGTTCGTCGCGTCCGACGCGTCGGCGATCGACCCGGCATCGCCCGCCGGCGAGCTCCCGGTGCACCCCCGCGACTACGGCACCTTCCCCCGCGCGCTCGCGATGGCCCGGGACGAACGGCTCCTGCCGATCGAGTCCGTCGTCGCGAAGATGACGTCGCTCCCGGCAGGTCGGTTCGGCCTGCCCGACCGCGGCCGGATCATCGAGGGGGCATTCGCCGACGTCCTGCTCGTGGACCCCGCGGGGGTCCGTGACGCCGCGACCTTCGCGTCGCCGCACGCGTTCCCCGAGGGCATCGAGCGGATCTGGGTGAACGGCGCCACGGTGTGGGAGGCCGGTCAGGACGCGATCGCCCGTCACGGCCGCGCCATCCGTCACGGGTGACCCGGTCGCGAGGTGTGTCGCTCGGGCGACGAGCTGATCGCGATCGCGTGACCGGGCTTGCGCGGCGGGCCCGCGACGTACGACCGTGCACCCCATGGACGCCAACGATTACGCCGAGGCCTCGATGCTCCTGATGGGAGTCGCCGCCATGTGTACGGGGGCCGTCGCCCTCCTCCTCCCGCGCGGTCGCCGACTGGAGGCGTTGATCGCCCTCGTCGTCGGCGCGGGGACCGGCATCGCCGTGCTCGGCGCGGCGGGACTCCTCGATCTCGGCGGGGAGGACCTCGAGGAGCCTCGCCTGTTCTTCATCGCCACGATCTTCGGGTTCGCCGCCGTGGCGATCTCGCTGGGGGTGTTGTGGCGACGGCGCGCCGCGAGGGACGCGCCCTCCGACACCGTCTGATCCGGAGGAGAGCCGGCGGTCGGATCCGAACCAACGACCTCGGTCTCGAATGATCTCACGGCTCTATCTGGATGGAGTCCAGGATCGCGCGCAGCTCGGCGAGGTCTTCGGGCGGCGAGCCGAGAGACCGTTCCGCCCCTATCATCAGACGGGTACCTTCGACGTCGAGGATCCAGAACTCCTCGGTGAAGCCGGGACCCGAGTAGCCGTAGAACGCGTCCCCCGGTACCACGTCGATGGCACCGACCCAGCTCTTGAGGTTCCCCTCGGCGCATCCCGTGAAGCTGAGGTCATCCCCTTCTCCCTTCACCGGCAGGTTCGGAACGGTCAGTTCGAGGTACGTCCCGCGGTACCCGTACATGGACACGTCCTCTGGGGCGGACGTCACGCGGAACGGGGCGAGGTCCGCGAGCGCGGCGGCGAGGTCGTCCACGCTCGGTCCGACCGGCGGATCGACCCACGAATGGTCGCGGCACCCGTGGCGGACCAGGTTCGACACGGTGGTGATGCTTACCCCGAGGTGCCCATCATCCGCGAACTTGACTGCACCGATCCACATCGACCATCCCTCCGCGGGGATCTCGTACACCACTCGGAGTGGGGTAGAGGGGTCGAGGTCCGGGTCGATGGAGTAGGTGGAGGGCTCGAGGGGTGCGAAGAACTCGAGTTCCATGACGTCCGTGGGAACGGCGTCGCTCGAGGTCACCTGGGAGGGCACCGTCGAGTCAGCTGCCTCCTGACCCTGGGCGGAACATGCCACCGCCATCAGCAGGACGACACATGCGATCCACGTGCGAATCATGTTGGCACCCCCTGCCAATCGAAGTCCGATGGGCCCGTGTAGTAGAAGGCGATGGTGACCGGGGAGATGAGAACGGGATCGCCCAACCCGTCGGCTGCGATCGAGACGAGGCAGTAGGCGAGCTCAGGCTGATAGTCCGTTCCGAACGCAAGCAGGCGCTGGCCATCGGGCGACCAGTCGACAGCATGGATCTCCAATGGCGAGGGGTCGGGAACCGCCACGCCGGGAAGCGAGTCGAGATATCCGGTGTCGGGATCGACCAGGTGGATGCTGCCCTCATCTACGAAGGCGATCTGCTGGCCGTCGGGTGACCAGTCGGGTTCGTTTCCTGTCACGCCTGGGCCGAGCGGCAACACTCGACTCGTGCCTCGCTCGATGTCGATCACGGCGATGTCTCGATCGGATCCCCCGTCCGAACCGTCTTTCACCGCGACCGCGACGGCCCGCCCGTCCGGCGACCACGAGACCGAGCCTCCGTAGGTCCCCGCCTGCACGGCACGCATCTCTCCGTCGTCCACGGAGATGAGGACGACGTAGCCACTGGACGTGCCGGCGATGGTGGTGCCGTCGGGAGACCATGCGAGTGTGCCGTGGATCGGTCCCTCGACGAGACGACGGGCGTCGCCTCCGCCGATCGGCACGACCCACAACCCCGAGTCGCTATAGGCGAGGGCTGTGCCATCAGGAGACCACTGGGCGCAGAGCCCGCGTCCACCCCCCCTCGAAGGCACCTCGATCCGCTGGGCGGACCCGACGGGAACGGCGAACTCGTCGACCGCGGTGACGACGATCTTGACAACGCCGGGCGGCTGGCCTGGACCGTGCCCCTCCGTGTAGGACAACATCGAGCCATCGGGCGAGAAGGACGGGCAAAACCCTCTGGCGCCGTCGCCAGCTGCCCCGACGATCCGCTTCGGGTCCGTGCCCGGGCGTGCGACGTAGATGCCCTGAGGTTCATCGAAGCCACGGCCGAGGATCGAGTAGACGACCCAACCGTTGGTCCTCGGCGGCGGCGTCGTGACTGGCTCCGACGTCTCGACCGCGCGCAGGGCCGTCACGAGCAGACCGATGAGGATCGTGACGACGACGAGGCCGAGGATCCCAGCTTGGACCCGGCGCTTGCGTCGAACGCCCTCCCGCTTCGTGGTGAGCTCTTCGAGGTCGAACGCGGCGGGGCCAACGCGACTCAGATCCTGCTCGAGGATCTCCCGGAGGTCATCCATCTGCGGGTCCTCCCTTCAATGCAGCGCGCGCTTGGTACTTCAAGGCGCCGATCGTCGACGGCTTCACACCGAGCGCTTCGGAGGCCTCGATCGCTGAATAGCCGAGCAGTTCAGTGAGGACGATCGCCGCCCGCTGACGGGGTGTGAGCACACGGAGCGCCTCATGAAGGAGTAGCGAGTCCTCCGAAGCGGATGGGGTTGACGACGGAGCGCGCAGGGTGAGTCGACGCGAGATGTCGGCACGCCGGACCCGCTTCCGGAACGCGTTGAGAGCGATCCGATAGACGTAAGCGCCCGGATCAGCGATGCGTCCAACCGAGTCCCAGCGTTCCCACATCTTGAGGAAGGCTTCCTGCGCCAACTCCTCGGCATCTTGCCGATTCGCCGTCATCAGGAACATCACGCCGAAGAGGCGATCCTTGTGCTCTTCGAAGAAGGTTTCGAAGCTGGCGGACAGAGGCATCACCACCCCCTGGTCCGAGGGTCCACGGGTTGCCATCCGTCGCGCTCGCTCGGCCATATGTCTATGAGATCCTCGAGGACCGCCGATATGTAGAGAGCATCCCTGAACCAGGAGGAAAGAGCCGGCGGTCGGATTCGAACCGACGACCTACCGATTACAAATCGGTTGCGCTACCGGGCTGCGCCACGCCGGCGTGCGCCGAGTCTACCCCCGGCGAAACGACGACCTGTTGGACGCGACCGCCCAGATCACGAAGCCGCTCAGCGCGATCGTCATGAGCGCGCTGAGCGCGTCGGCACCGGCGCGGGTGAGGCCCAGCACGACCCCGACCCCACCGAGCGCGATCCCCACCTCGTACCCGGCGGGGTGGCGGACCAGGAGCAGGACGGCGCCGATCGCCTGGGCGACGCCGAGGACGACACCGAGCGCAGCGAGGCCCGCCGAGGGGCGGAACCCGACCACGAACAGCAGGTTGATCGCCGCCGCGACGATCAGCACGACCGCCGCGGTGGTGAGCACGGCCGGCCGCCGCAGCGGCCGCTGAGCGGAAGCCTGCTGCGGCATCGGGATCTCGTAGTCCTCGAACGAGGACCGCCGCGGCGGCTCGGGCGTCGGCTCGCTCGGCGGCCCGGGGGGCGTCTCCATGGCCCCCATCATCTCCCACCGCGTGAGGGCAGCACGTAGGCGTACAACGTGGCCGCCAGCGAGGCCGCGGCGTTCAGGGACCCGACGCGTCCGCGCATGGGCAGCGACACGAGGACGTCGCACCGCTCGCGGACGAGTCGGCTGAGGCCCGTGCCCTCGCTGCCGATCACGATCGCGACCCGTCCCGCCGGGCACGGCTCTTCGTAGATGTTCGCCGGCGCGCCCTCGTCGAGGCCGATCACCGTGAAGCCGGCGTCGCCCAGCCTGCCGGTCGCCTTCGCGATGTTCGCGACGCGGGCGTGGGGGAGGTGCGCGAGTGCGCCCGCCGACGCCCGGACCGCCGCGGGCGTCACCGGCGCGGCCCGGTGGATCCGGCTGACGAGCATCGCGGCGCCCGCGGCCTCGGCCGACCGGGCCGCCGCGCCGAGGTTCTGCGGATCCTCGACGCCGTCGAGCACGACCACCACCGCGTCCTCGGTGAACGGGAACGCGGCCATCCCCCGCTCGTCGAG
>DASQKC010000093.1:0-6548 GCA_035630755.1 Actinomycetota bacterium
TCGTCCGCGCCATCGGCGTCGTGACCTCGATCATCGGGATCCTCGTCGTGGCGCCGCGCTCGGAGGAGGAGCACGGGATGCGCGCGATCAACCGCGGTTTCTTCGTGTCGGCGTTCGTGTCGGCGGCGGCGGTGCTCTGGCTGTCGAACGCGTACATGCATAGCGTGAAGCCCGCGATCGCCGTGATCATCGGGCTCGTCCTCGCCTCGCTGATCCAGATCCTCACCCAGTACTTCACCGACACGAAGTTCCGGCCGGTCCAAGAGATCGCGGAGTCGACGGTGACCGGCCCGGCCACCACGATCCTGTCCGGGTTCTCGATCGGTCTCGAGTCCACGGTGTGGTCGGCGCTCATCATCGCGGGCGCGATGATCGGCTCGTATTACCTCGGGGACTCGCCGGCCGAGGCGCTGTACTTCATCTCGCTGACCGGCATGGGGATGCTCACCACGGTGGGCGTCATCGTCTCGATGGATACGTACGGCCCGATCTCGGACAACGCGCAGGGCATCGCGGAGATGTCGGGCGAGTTCGAGGGCCGGCCCGCCGAGATCCTCGGCAACCTCGACGCGATCGGGAACTCGACGAAGGCGATCACGAAGGGCATGGCGATCGCGACCGCCGTCATCGCGGCGACGTCGCTGTTCGGCTCGTTCGAGGAGGCGCTGAAGGCCGCCGGGTTCGTGTTCGAGGGCGTGCGCGTCGACCGGCCGAACGTCCTCGTCGGGCTGCTGCTCGGCGGGTGCGTCGCGTTCCTGTTCAGCTCGCTCGCGATCCGGGCGGTCGGCCGCGCCGCCTCGCAGGTCGTCGTCGAGGTGCGGAAACAGTTCCGCGACCACCCCGGGATCATGGACTACACCGAGAAGCCCGACTACGGCGCGGTCGTCGACATCTGCACGAAGACATCGCTCCGGGAGCTCACGACGCCGGGGCTGCTCGCGGTGCTCGCCCCCGTCATCGCCGGGTTCTTCCTGGAGGCCGAAGCGCTCGGGGCGTTCCTCGCGGGCGCCATCCTCACCGGCCAGCTGCTCGCCGTGATGCTGTCGAACTCGGGCGGCGCCTGGGACAACGCCAAGAAGTTCATCGAGGAGGGCAACTTCGGGGGCAAGGGCTCGGAGAGCCACAAGGCCGCGGTCATCGGCGACACCGTCGGGGACCCGTTCAAGGACACGGCGGGCCCAGCGCTGAACCCGCTCATCAAGGTGATGAACCTGGTCGCCCTGCTGATCGCGCCGCTCGTGGTCTCCGTGGCCGACGACACGGCCATCCGCGTGGCGGTCGTCCTGGTGTCCGTCGCGGTCCTCGGCGTCATGATCTGGATCTCGAAGAACCGGACCTCGGGCCTGGAGGACGATCTCGCCAAGGCCAAGGTGGGCGCGGCCTCGGCGTAGGCTGGGGGCATGGGCGCGCTCCGTCGCTGGCTCGATCGCCTGACCGAGACCGACGAGGCGCGCCTGTCCGCGGAGGTGCGCGACTGGGCGACGACCGTGCCCGGCGCCGTGCCGATCGGCGAGGCGCCGCGGCGCCAGCGCGTGCGGATCGCCGGCGTCATCCGGCGGATGACGGTCTTCCCCATGCGCGACGGCGAGGCGCTCGAGGCGCTCGTGGCCGACGGGACCGGCGAGGTCGTCGTGCGGTTCATGGGACGCCGCGCGATCGGCGGGCTGGGTCTGGGATCGAAGATCGTCGTCGAGGGGGTCATCGGGGACCAACAGGGGACCGGCCAGATGATGAACCCGATGCTCGAGTTCAGCTCACGCTAGGATCATCGGAGGAGGCACCGTGGACGAGCAGGTCGGGCGCGTGACCCTCTCGGGGGGTCGTCGGCTCGCCGGCTACCTGCTGGCGACCGCGGGTACGGGCGCGCTCGTCGCGATCCTCCTGCCGCTCCGCGACGACGTCGACGCCCTCAGCATGGGGTGGGCGTTCCTGGGCCTCGTCGTCCTCGCCACCGTCGTCGGTGGGCTCGGTCCGGGGTTGACCGCCTCGATCCTCGCGTTCGCCGCCTACAACCTCGAGTTCTTCCCGCCGTACCACACGCTGCGCGTGCAGGAACCCGAGCACGTGATCGTCCTGTTCGCGTTCCTCGGCTCCTCGGTCCTGATCGCCACGCTCCTCGGGCGCGCTCGGGCGCGCGCCGCGGCCGCCGAGGCCCGCGGACGCGAGCTCGCCCTCCAACAGGACCTCGCGGTGGCGCTCGTCGATCCCAGCCCCGGGAACGAGCACGCGCTCGCCGCGCTCCGGCTCGCGGCCGCTCGGTGGGGTCTGGATCGCGTCGATCTCTACGCCACCGGGCCGACGGGCAGCGGTCTCGACCTGCTGGTCACGACCGCGCCGGGCGCCGCGCCGGCCGTGCCGCCGCCCGCCGACGTCGGCCTCGCCCGGTTCCCGCTCGTGGTCGGGCGCCGCGCCGTGGGGCTGCTCGTGGTGTACGGCCATCGCCCGCCGCTGGACGCCGCGGAGACGCGCGCGCTCACGGCGTTCGGCGATCAGCTCGCCCTCGTCCTGGAACGCGATCGCCTGCTCCGGGCGAGCGTGGAAGGCCAGCTCGAGGAGCGGACGACGGCGCCGTGACCTAATCGCCGACGATCGCGTCGCGCAGCGCGCGTTCCTGATCGGGCTCGGTGAGCGCCAGGACCTCGTCGCCGTCGGTGAGCACCGTCTCGGGCTGCGGGATCACCACGTGGTGGTCGCGGACGATGGCCACGATCGTCGCGCCCGCGGGCAGCCGCAGCTCGTAGATCGGGCGGCCCGCGGCGGGTGAGCCGGCCTCGAGCTTCATCTCGACGATCGAGATCTTGCCGCCCTCCAGCCGGAGGAGCTGGACGAGATCGCCCGTCGTCACCGCCTCCTCGACCATCGCGGTGAGGATGTGCGGTGGGGACACGGCCTGGTCGACCCCCCACATCGGCGTGAAGAGCCATTCGTTCTTCGGGTGGTTCACGCGCGCGAGCACGCGCGGCACGGCGAACTCCTGCTTCGCGAGGAGGGACGTCACCAGGTTGTCCTCGTCGTCCCCCGTCGCCGCCACCACGACATCTGCCTCGGCCAGCTGCGCGCCTTCGAGCACCCACGGCTCGCAGGCGTCGCCGAGGAGCACCTTGACCGCGGAGATCTCCTCGAGGAGCTCGTCGACGGTGGCGCGGTCCTGCTCGATCAGGGTGACGTCGTGCTCGCGCTCCGCGAGGTCGTGCGCCAGGTGGCGGCCGATCGCGCCGCCGCCCGTGACCACGACGCGCATCAGTGGCTCTCCCCGGGATCCTCGAGCTGGGCGTCGAGCAGATCCATGCCGTCTTTCGCCATGATCACGATCAGGTAGTCGCCCTGCTGCAAGGTGCTGTCGGCCGTGGGGATGAAGCCCGTCCCGCCACGCGAGACGCCCGCGACGAGGATCTGCCCGTCGACGTTGAGCGACGACGCGGCCTTGCCGATGAAGTGCGCCGGCACCGGCACGCGCATCCGGAGCAGGTCGCCGCCGCCGAGCGTCTCGCGGATCTCGGTGCGGTCGTGGAACAGCATCAGCTGGATCTGCTTCACGCCCCACTTCGTGGTGGCCACGGTGGGGATGTTGAGCCGCTCGTAGATCTCGGCGCGCCGCGGGTCGTAGATCCGGGCGATGACCTGGGGCACGTGGTAGTGCTCGAGCGCGACGCGCGCTGACACGATGTTGGAGTTGTCCCCCGAGCTGACCGCGACGAACGCGTCGGCGTCTTTGATGCCCGCGTCCTCCAAGGTGTCGCGGTCGAACCCGAGACCCACCACGGTCTTCGCGTCGAATCCGGGCGGGAGCTTGTCGAAGGCCGAGGCGTGTTTGTCGATGATCGCGACCTCGTGGCCGCCCTGCGCGAGCTCAACGGTCAGCTGCAGACCGACACGCCCGCATCCCATGATCACGACCTTCATCGCGCGGGAAGCCTACCGCCGGTCCCGGGGGGTGACATGCAGGGTCGTCGCATGCGTCGGAAGAGGTGGATCCGGGAGGTTTGCCCAAAGGCCGGCGGCTGGAGGGAGCCGCCGGCCCTCGGACGGGCTCGGAGGAAAGTGGTGGTTCGTTCCCGTTCCCGCGACCCCGCCGTCAGGGGTGACATCCTCCGGCGGGTGCTGCGGAACCGCTTTCCACAGGTGATGGTCGACGGCCAGGCGTGAACGTGGCGTGAAGACGTCACTCCCCTGCGTGAAGGATCCGTGAAGACAGAAGCTGGGTGAAGCCGCCCCTGCCCGGCGGTACGGTTCGCCCGTGATCGATCTGCCCGCCGTCCGCTCCCGGTTCTCGTGGCGGGTCGTCCTGTTGCCGGTCATCACGACCCTCGTCGCGCTGGTGCTGGCTCTCCCGTCGCTCGATCTCGGCGCGGTGAGCGTCGTGGCCGCGTTCATGTTGTCGGTCACGGTGGCCGCGGTGGGCGCGGGGTTGTGGGGCGGGCTCATCGCCGCGGTGCTCGCGTCGTTGCTGGTCCCGATCCTGGAGGAGCCGGACCTCGTGCTGCGGTTCGACGAGCCCCGGGACGTGGTGGCCGCGACCGTGTTCTTCGCGATCGCCGTCGTGGTCGGGATCGTCGTCGGCAGCGCCGCCGACGAGCGGGCGCGCGCGACCCAGCGCGAACGCGAGGCCCGGCTGCTCGCCACGCTCTCGACCCGCTTGTTCTCGGGGGAGGTGCCCGAGCGCGTTATGGACGAGCTCGCCGAGCTCCTGCTGGAGCCGCTCCTGCTCTCGTCGTGCACGGTGGACGTGGCCCTGGACGGCCAGGCGATCCACGCCGAGGCCGGGGTCCCCCGCGCGGCCGCCGGTGCGGGACCGTCGATGACCGTGCCGATCGCGGTCGGCGGCTCGGTGCTCGGCTCGCTCAGCGTCACGCGGCCGCCGCGGGGCCGTCCGCTCTCTCGCCAGGAGCAGCAGCTGCTCGAGGCGGCGGCGCGCCAGGCGGGGGCGGCCCTGGACCGCGCGCGCCTGGACGCGCGGGCCCGGCTCGCGCAGGTCGACGCCGAGACGAACCTGCTCCGCGCGTCGATGTTCAGCTCGGTCACGCACGACCTGCGGACCCCGCTCGCGTCGATCAAGGCGGGCGTCACCAGCCTCCTCGACGGGTCCACGAGCTACTCCGAGGTGCAGCGGCACGAGTTGCTGCAGACGATCCTGGAGGAGACCGACCGGCTCAACCGGTTGGTCGGCAACATCCTGGACCTCGCGAAGATCCGCGCGGGGGCGCTGCTCCCGCGGCGCTCCCGGGTCGCGATCGACGAGGTGGTCGAGACGGTCGTCGGCCGCCTCCGTCCGCGGTTCGCCGCCGCCGAGGTCCGTATCGACCTCGCGATGCCGCCGAACGCGCCGGAGATCCCCGTGGACCCCGTGCAGATCGATCAGGTGCTGACGAACCTGCTCGAGAACGCGCTGCGGCACTCGCCCACCCCGGGCGCGGTCCACGTCGGGCTGAGCGTCATCCCCCGCGGGGTGCGGATCCGCGTGACCGATCAGGGTCCGGGCGTTCCCCCCGACGACCGTGAGAAGGTCTTCGAGGCGTTCTACCGGGGCGACCAGCTGCCCGAGTCCTCGGGGACCGGGCTCGGGCTCGCGATCGCGCACGCGATCGTCGTCGCGCATGGCGGGCGCCTCTGGGTGGAAGAAGGGGTCGGCGGCGGCGCCGCGTTCGTGTGCGAGCTGCCGCTCGAGGAAGGGGTGGAGCTGTGAAGGTCGTGGTCGTCGACGACGAGCCCCAGATCCGCCGCGCGCTCCGCACGAGCCTGGAGGCCCACGGCTACGAGGTGGCCGCGGTGGGGACGGGGGAGGAGGGCGTGCTGGCGGCGGCCGAGCAGCGGCCGGACCTGCTCCTGCTCGACCTCGGCCTCCCCGACATCGACGGCACCGAGGTGATCCGTCGCGTCCGCCCGTTCTCCGACGTGCCGATCATCGTGCTGTCGGTTCGCGACGGGCAGGCCGACAAGGTGGCCGCGCTGGACGCGGGGGCCGACGACTACGTCACCAAGCCGTTCGCGATGGAGGAGTTGCTCGCGCGGGCGCGAGCGGCGTTGCGCCGGGTGACGTCGGATGAGCCCGCGGTGCCGACGCAGCGGTTCGGTGCCCTCGAGGTCGACCTCGTCCGCCGGCTCGTCACCCTCGACGACGAGCCGGTGCACCTGACCCCGACCGAGTACCAGCTGCTGGAGGCGCTCGTCAGCAACCCGGGCAAGCTCCTGACGCACCAGTGGCTGCTCCGTCGGATCTGGGGCCAGGGCTACGCCACCGAGACGACGTACCTGCGGACCTACATCCGGACCCTGCGCAAGAAGCTCGGCGACGACGCGTCCTCCCCCGCGCTCATCGTGACCGAGCCGGGCGTAGGGTACCGCTGGATCGCGGAGACCGACGCGCCGTAGTGGCCAAGCCCGCCGCCCCCACGGGCCCCGGTCGGCTCAAGCGGCTGCTCGTCGGCCGCCAGATCGCCTCGGACAAAGCCGAGCACCAGCTGCTGCCGAAGTTCCTCGCGCTCCCGGTCTTCTCCTCCGATCCGCTGTCTTCGAACGCGTACGCGACCGAGGAGATGATGCTCGTCCTC
>DASQKC010000094.1:0-10913 GCA_035630755.1 Actinomycetota bacterium
CAAGGCGACGGCGATCCGCGTGGAGAAGCTCGCGATGGCCGGGCGGGGGTAGCCTCACCACCGTGGATCTGAAGCTGATGACGGCGGAGCCCTCCGCCGAGGAGCGCGCCGCGGTCGACGAGGTGCTCGGCCCCCCCGAGACCGGGTGGGAGGGCGGCGACCGCACGACGCGCGACCTGCGCGTCTCGCGCGCCCCCGAGGATCAGCGCACGCTCCTGCTGCCGGTCCTGCACGCCTTGCAGGGGCGGGTGGGCTGGATCAGCGAGGGCGGGCTGAACTACGCCTGCGAACGCTTGCAGGTCCCGCCGGCCGAGGCCTACGGCGTCGCGACGTTCTACGCGATGTTCAGCGTCACCGAGCGCCCGCCGACCGTCGTCCACGTCTGCGACGACCTGGCGTGCCGGATCAACGGCGCCGAGGAGGTCTGCCGTCGTTTCGAGGAGGGTCGACCGGGCTCATGGGTCAGGAGCCCGTGTCTCGGCTCGTGCGAGAGTGCCCCGGTGCTCCTCGTCCAACAAGCCGGCGAGGATGGGTCGGAATTCGCGGCCGAGGCGACGACCCACGTCGTGGACACGCTGATCGGTGGAGGCCCGCTGACAGCGGGGTTGGCCCACGGGTCGGCCCCCCAGGCACAGCACGTCACGACGCGCGATGAGCTCCGCCTGCTCGGTCGGGTGGGATCAGGGGGCGGCCCGGAGGAGGCCCGGGCGACATCCATCGACGCCTACCGGGATCACGGTGGCTACGAGGCGCTCGCGCGGGCGATCGAGCTCGGACCCGATGCGGTGATCCAGCAGGTCATCGATGCGAAGCTCCTCGGGCGAGGCGGGGCCGCGTTCCCGACCGGTGTGAAGTGGCGCGGGGTCGCTGACCAGGCCGTCACGCCGAAGTACGTGATCTGCAACGCCGACGAGTCCGAGCCGGGCACCTTCAAGGATCGCGTGATCATGGAGCAGGACCCCTTCGCCGTCATCGAGTCCCTCACGATCGCCGGGTACGCGACCGGGGCCGAGCAAGGCCTCCTGTACATCCGCGGGGAGTACCCGACCGCCACGGAACGGATCGCGCACGCGATCGCCGAGGCGCGCGGGGCGGGCCTCATCGGCGACGATGTGATGGGCGCGGGCTTCGCGTTCGATATCGAGCTGCGGCGGGGCGCCGGCGCCTACATCTGCGGCGAGGAGACGGCGCTCTTCAACTCGATCGAGGGCAAGCGGGGCGAGCCGCGGAACAAGCCGCCGTTCCCCGTTACCCACGGTCTGTTCGGGAAGCCGACCTCGATCAACAACGTCGAGACCCTCATCAACGTGCTCCAGGTCCTCACGATGGGACCTGAGGCCTACGCCGCGCTCGGGACCGAGGGCTCGACCGGCACTCGGCTGTTCTGCCTCTCAGGGCATGTTGAGCGGCCGGGCGTCTACGAGCACGAACACGGGATCACGCTCGGCGCCGCGGTCGAGGCGGCGGGTGGCGTCCGAGGCGGCAAGCCGCTGAAGGCGATCCTGTTGGGCGGCGCCGCGGGCGGGTTCGTCGGACCCGACCGCCTCGACATCCGCCTGACGTTCGAGGACGCACGGGCCGGCGGCTACACGCTCGGCTCGGGCGTGATCATGGTCTTCGACGAGGACACCGACCTCGTCGACCTGTGCCTGCGGATCGCGCGGTTCTTCCGCGACGAGTCCTGCGGGCAGTGCGTGCCCTGCCGGGTGGGCACCGTCCGCCAGGAGGAGGCGCTGCACCGCCTCGTCGCCGGTCGGACCTTCGGCTCCCGCGAGGATGAGCTGGTCTTGCTCGGTGACGTGGCGACCGTGATGCGCGACGCGTCGATCTGCGGGCTCGGTCAGACCGCGGCGAGCGCCGTCCAGTCGGCGATCGCGACGTTCGGGCTGTTCGAGGGGGAGGCGACCGCGTGAGCGCCATCCCGGTCGACATGCCGCGCAAGCTGGTCGACGTCGAGATCGACGGCGAGACCGTCCGGGTCCCCGAGGGCGCGACGATCCTCGACGCGTGCCGCGCGACCGGCGTGGACACCCCGACGATGTGTTACGCGGACAACCTGACGCCGATCAACGCCTGCCGCGTGTGCGTCGTCGAGGTCGAAGGTGCGCGCGTCCTCGCGCCGGCGTGCTCGCGGAAGGTCGAGCCCGACATGAAGGTCCGGACCGACACCGAGCGGGTGCGCACGTCGCGCAAGCTCGTGATGGAGTTCCTGGGCTCCAGCGTCGACACCACGCTCGCGAGCACCGACTGGCACCGCTGGGAGGCGATGTACGAGGCCGATCCGGAGCGGTTCGGCGCCCGGATGGCGCCCCTGGACGCGGGGGAGCGCGACGCTCGCGAGCCCGGCCATCATCACGACCCTGACCTCGCAACGGCCGAGACCGTGGCGCAGCCGGTGAAGATCGACAACGAGCTGTACGTCCGGGAGTACTCGCGCTGCGTGCTCTGCTACAAATGCGTCGAGGCGTGCGGGACGGACGCGCAGTACACGTTCGCGATCGCCGTGGCGGGTCGCGGGTTCGACGCGCGGATCTCGACCGAATACGCCGTGCCGCTCGACGCGAGCGCCTGCGTCTACTGCGGGAACTGCATCGGCGTCTGTCCGACCGGCGCGCTGATGTTCAAGAGCGAGCACGACATGCGCGAGGCCGGCACCTGGGACGAGGCCGAGCAGTCGATCACGAACACGATCTGCCCGTACTGCGGCGTGGGCTGCGAGCTCGAGCTCCACGTGCAGGACAACACGATCGTCAAGGTGACGTCGCCTGCGGACCACTCGGTCACGAACGGGCACCTGTGCGTGAAGGGCCGGTTCGGGTTCCAGTTCGTGCAGCGCCGGCGCAAGGGCGAGCGGCGCTGATCGAGGTCACCGGCGTGGTCCTGGCCGGCGGCCGGTCCTCGCGGTTCGGCTCCGACAAGCTGGCCGTCGTCTATCGGGGACAACCCCTCCTGCAGCACGCCGTGACGCGGCTGGCCGAGGCGTGCGGACGGGTGGTGCTGGTCCTCGCGCCGGACGCCGACGCGCCGAGCGTACCGCCCGGTCTCCCCGTCACGATGGCGCGCGACGCGACGGCGTTCGACGGGCCGCTCGCGGGTCTGGCGAGCGCGCTGCCGCTCGTGCCGACGTCGTGGGTGATGGTCGTGGCGGGAGACATGCCGGACCTCTCGCCGCCGGTCCTGCTCGAGATGCTCCGGGTCGCGGAGGAGGCGCACGTCGACCTCGTCGCGCTGGAGGACGACGGTCGCGCGCGGCCCCTGCCCTGCGTGGCCGCCACCGCCACGGCGCGCGAGGTCGTGCCGGCGCTCCTGCACGCGGGCGAGCGCCGGTTCCGCGCCCTGCTCGACGCGTGCCGCGTGGCCGTGATCGACGAGGCGACCTGGACCGCGCTCGACCCTCGCCGGGGGACGCTGCACGACGTCGACGTCCCGACGGACCTCCTGGGGGACGAGGCGTGAGGCGGGCCGCCGCGGTCCTCACGCTCGTTGCCCTCGCCGCGGCCTGTGACCCGGCCGCGACGCCCTCGGTGCCCGAGCCGCTCCCGACGCACGAGCCCGGCGGCGGCGGTACGGGCGAACGCGTCCTGCTCGCGGTGGGCGACATCGCGTGCGCCCGGGCGATCAGGTCACGGTGACGCGGTGCCACCACGCGGGGACTGCGGCCCTCGTCGGGGATCTCGCCGCGGCCGGTGACGACCTGGTAGGCGTCGTGCTGCTCGGCGACACGCAGTACGAGCAGGGCCGCGACGCCGAATACGCTTCCTTCGACGAGACGTGGGGCCGGGCGATCGACCGGGCGAGCGTGGCGACACTCCCGGCCACGGGGAACCACGAGTACGCCGACCCGGATCCCGCCCCGCCCGGCTGCCGGCTGGACGACGGTGCGCAGCACGCGTGCGGGTTCGAGCGCTACTTCGGCGAGGCGCCGTTCACCGGGACGGCAACCGACGGCCACGCGAGCTACGCGCGCCTGTTCGGACGCGGCGCCCGGCATCCGCTGGCCGTCATCGTGCTGGACGTGGGCCGATGCGAGCAGGACCCGGCCGCCTGCGCCGCCGGAGGGCCCGTCGCGACGTTCCTCGTGCGGGCGCTCCACGATCCGGCGGTCAATCCGCCCTCGGCGTGCACGGTGCTCGCCTGGCACCAGGCCCCGTGGTCCGACTACGGGCACGGCGATCTGGCGTTCGTCGGCCCGGTCTGGCGGGCCGCGTTCGTGGCGGGCGGGGCGCGGCCGGACCTCGTCCTCAACGGGCACGACCACCTCTACGCGCGGATGCCCGCCCTCGGGCCCGACGGCCAGGCCGAGCCGGACGGGATCGTGCAGGTGATCGCGGGGGCGGGGGGCCGCGAGGTCGTCGGTCTGCCGTTCGCAGGCGATCCGCCGGGGCGGACGGCGTTCGCCGACACCGGACGCTTCGGCGTGGTCCGGGTGGGCTGGGATGCCACCCGCGGCCGGCTCGCGACCGCGTTCGTCACGGAGGACGGCGACGCGGTCGATCCGCAGCGCATCGACTGTCGCTGAGCTTGCGAGGTCGCGCGTCGCGCCCGGGGTAGGGTCGCGCGGTGGAACGCGTGGTCGTGGCCCTGGGGGGCAACGCGCTGCTCCGACGTGGCGCGGACGACACCTACGAGGAGATGTACCGGGCCGCCCGCGTCGCGGCCGAGCGCATCGCGGATATCGCCGCGCTCGGCTGGGAGGTGGTCGTCACCCACGGGAACGGACCCCAGGTGGGCCGCATCCTCATGCAGCAGGAGGCGGCGGCCAAGCAGGTCCACCCCATGCCGCTCGACGTGTGCGGCGCCCAGAGCCAGGGGCAGATCGGCTACCTGCTGCAGGTGACCATCGGCGACGTGTTCTTCGAGCGGGGGATGGAGCGGCCGGTCGTCACCGTGCTCACGCTCACGCGCGTGCGGCCCCGGGACCCGGCGTTCCGCAACCCGACGAAGTTCATCGGTCCCTACTTCACCGAGGCGCAGGCACGCCGCCACGAGGCCCAGCGCGGGTGGGTGATGCGGGCCGATCCCCACGGCGGCTGGCGTCGCGTGGTCCCGAGCCCGCGTCCGTACTCGATCGTCGAGACGCCGGTGATCCTGCGGCTCATCACCGAGGGCGCGATCGTGATCGCGGCGGGCGGCGGTGGCGTGCCCGTGATCGAGAAGGGACCGCGGCTCATCGGCCGCGAGGGCGTCGTCGACAAGGACCTCGCCGCGGCGATCCTCGCGCGGGAGGTGCAGGCGTCGACGCTCCTCGTGCTCACGGACGTGACGAAGGTCCAGCGCGGCTTCGGCTCGCTGCTGCCCGAGGACATCGACGAGATGGACGCTGAGGAGGCGAAGCGGTTGCTCCGCAAGGGGGAGTTCGGCGCGGGGTCGATGAAGCCGAAGGTCGAGGCGGCGCTCCACTTCGTCGAGGAGGGCGGCGAGCGCGCGGTGATCGGTGACCTGGACGACGCCGTCGCGGTGCTGCAGGGGGAGGCGGGGACGCGGGTCGTGCCCTAGCGACCGCCGGGGTTGCGGAACTGCTGGACGATCAGGAAGACCGCGAACACCCCGACGAGCAGGGTGAGCCCCGCGAGGCAGAACAGGAAGATCGCGGGGAGCCATCCGTCGATCTCGGGCAGCAACGCGGCCAGCACGAGCGCATCCTACCCGCGGGACACGGTCCCGGGAACACCGCTCAAGGAGCACCACCTGCCTTCCGAAGCAAGGATCATGCGCAAGCGTGGTCGGTCGCAGCCCGCGGGGGACCCCGAGGACATGTGGTTCACGCTGCCCCGCAAGGAGGCGTCGGATGCCGCGGAGGCCGCTGAGGGCGCCTCCCGATCGGATCAGCCCACGTACGAGGACACGTGGTACCAGATCCTGCGGGGCCGCGAGGAAGAGGACGCCGCCGCGCTGGCGGAGGGCACGACCGCGGAGGGCGACGACGACACCTCCGCCACCGAGGACGACCTCCTCGCCGCGCCTCAGCACGCCTCCTCGCTCGACTGACGTCCCTTCCGAGCGGCGCGCGACCGATAGGGTGCGGACCATGCGTCTCGCGATCCTCACGGGCGGCGGCGACTGCCCCGGCCTGAACGCCGTCATCCGTGCGGTGGTCCGGTCGGGCGCTCGGTCCGGCCACACGTTCGCCGGCGTCGAGGACGGATGGGCCGGCCTGCTCGACCCCGCGATCCGTGAGCTCGATCTTCCGGCCGTCCGCGGCATCCTCCCGCGGGGCGGGACGATCCTCGGCAGCTCGGGCGTCAACCCGATGCGGGAGAACGACGGTCCCGGGCGCGTGCGGCGGACCCTGGCGTCGATCGGGGCCGACGGGGTCATCGCGATCGGCGGCGAGGGGACGCTCGGGGCGGCCGCCGACCTCGCCCAGGAGGGCCTCCCGGTCATCGGGGTGCCGAAGACGATCGACAACGACCTGCCCGGGACCGAGGTGACGGTCGGCTTCCGCACCGCCGCGCAGGTCGCGACCGACGCGGTGGACCGGCTCCACTCGACCGCCGAGAGCCACGACCGGGTCATGGTGGTGGAGGTCATGGGGCGCAACGCCGGGTGGATCGGCCTGGAGGCCGCGATGGGCGGCGGCGCCGACATCCTGTTGATCCCCGAGGTGCCCTTCGACCTCGAGGACACGTGCCGGCATCTGCGGCATCGCCACCTGGCGACGGCGTCCTTCTCGATCGTCGTGGTGGCGGAGGGGGCGATGCCGGCCGAGGGCACCCTCGAGGTGCCGCCCTATCCTCTGGACGCGAACGGGTTCCCACGGCTCGGCGGGATCTCGGAGGTCATCGCGCCCGAGATCGAGCGTCGGACCGGATACCAGACCCGGGTCACGATCCTCGGTCACGTCCAGCGCGGCGGGTCGCCGGTGGCGTTCGATCGCGTGCTCGGGACCCGGTTCGGGATCGCGGCCGTCGCGCTCGCGGAGGCAGGCGGATGGGGGCGGATGGTGTCGCGTCAGGGGCAGGACGTCGTCGACGTCCCGCTCGCCGTGTCGAAGGGCCCGCGCAAGGTGGTGCCGATCGACCGCTACCGCGAGGCCGAGATCTTCTTCGGCTGACCGGACCCTCGGTAGACTCGGCGGATGGTCCGGTTCCGCGTCGATCTGCGTTCGGACACCGTCACGGAGCCCTCGCCGGCGATGCGCGCCGCGATGGCCGCGGCCGAGGTCGGCGACGCCTGGTACGGCGACGATCCGACCGTGAACCGGCTGCAGGAGAGGGCCGCCGAGCTCACCGGCGCCGAGGCCGCCCTGTTCGTGGCGACGGGGACGATGGCGAACCAGATCGGGATCCGCCTGCACGCCACCGGCGCCGGCCACCTCATCGCGTGCGAGGAGCGCGCCCACCTCGCCACCACCGAGCTGATGACCGCGGCGGCGATCGCCGGCCTGTCGTACCGCACCGGGACCGACGCGCCGCACGCGGGCATGACGGCGGGCCTGGCCCGCCGGCTCCTGGAGCCCGACGACTACTTCGACGTCGAGATGGTGGACCTGCTCGGCGCGGAGAACACGATGGGCGGTCACGGCGGCACGATCCTGGCGGCCGATGAGTTCCGCAAGGTCCGCGCGGTCGCCGACGAGGCCGGCGTCCCCATCCACCTGGACGGCGCGCGCCTGTGGAACGCCGTGGCCGCCACCGGCGAACCGGTCACGGCATGGACCGCGCACGCGGACACCTTCATGTTCTGTCTCTCGAAAGGGCTCGGCGCGCCGGTCGGGTCCGTGCTCTGCGGGAACGCCGAGGCGATGCGCGAGGCGCGGCGGATCTGGATCCTCTACGGGGGCGCGTGGCGGCAGGCCGGCATCGTCGCGGCCGCGGGCCTAGTGGCGCTCGAGGAGGGGCGGGGCCGGCTGGTCGAGGACCACGAGCGGGCCCGGCGGCTCGCCGCGGGGATCGAGGAGATCTCCGCGGGCGCGGTCGATCCGGATCAGGTCGCAACGAACATGGTGTTCGTCGACACCGAAGCGGTGGGCCTGCCCGCCGCGACGCTCCTGGACCGGCTGGCCGGCCTCGGCGTGGGGGCCGTGCCGATCGGTCCGACGGCCATCCGGATGGTGACCCACGTCGGCGTGGACGACCACGGGATCGCGCACGCGATCGACGCGTGGCGATCCGTCACCGACGACACCGCGAAGGAGCGATGATGGGACTGTTCTCCAAGGAGCACCCGCCGGAGGTCGCCGCGCGCGTCCCGCCGGGCAACCGTCTCGTGAAGACCTGGCCGGTCCTGCACTACGGCCCGATCCCGACGTTCGACGGCACGAGCTGGGACCTCGAGGTCTCGGGGCTCGTGGCGAACCCGTTCACCCTCACGTACGAGGAGCTGCGCGCGATGCCGAGCGTGACCGTCGACGCCGACATGCACTGCGTGACCGGGTGGACGACGCTGGACAACACGTGGGAAGGCGTGCCCTTCCGGAGGCTGCTCGAGCGGGCGCAGCCCGCCCCGGAGGCGAGGTGGGTCATCGCCCACTGCGCCTACGGCTACACCTCGAACCTGTCCCTGCAGGCGATGGACGAGGACGACGTGCTGGTCGCGTGGCGCAACCACGGCGAGGACCTGACGCCCGAACACGGGTGGCCCCTGCGGCTCGTGGTCCCGAAGCGGTACGCGTGGAAGAGCGCGAAGTGGCTGACGGGCCTCGAGTTCACCGACACGAACCGCCGCGGCTTCTGGGAGGTCCGTGGCTACCACGTCCATGCGGAGCCCTTCGCGGAGGAGCGCTACGCCTACCAGGAAGGGCCGCGGGCCGAGCTCGAACCCTGATCAGGCGACGAACAGCGTCAGCGGGTCCCCGGCCATGACGGTCGTGCCCGGCGTGACGCTCTGGCTGATCACGACCGTCTGCGGCGTGTGCGGCACGAAGAAGAACCGGAACACCAGGCCGTACTCCGCCGCCTTGGCCTTCGCCTGCTGGGGCGAGAGGCCCGTGAACGTGGGCGCCGGGAACTCCTCGGGCCCTTGGCTCACCGTGAGGGTCACCGCGTCGCCGTAGGGCGCCTCGGTGCCGGGCTCGGGCGACACGTCCATCACCTCGCCGCGCGGCACGTCGTCGGAGAACGCCTGGACGATGGCGACGTCGAACCCGGCCGCACGGAGCGCCCGCTCGGCGCGCCGCTCCGGGTCGCCGACCACGTCGGGGATCTCGACGGGGGCGTGCCCCCGGCTCACGGTGATCGTGACGGTGGATCCGAGGGGCGCCTCCTGGCCGCCGGGGGACTGTCGGATGACGTCGCCCTCGGCGACCTCGTCGTGGTAGACGCGCTCGACCTCGACCGCGAAACCCGCCTGTTCGAGGGTCGTCGTCGCCTTCGCCTCGGCCGTGCCGGACACGTCGGGGAGCGCCGCGGGCGGCGGTCCGAGCGAGGGGATGAGCGTGACGGTCGCGCCCTCTTCGAGCTCCGTCCCGGCCGGCGGATCGGCGCGGAGCACGGTGCCCTCGGGCGCCCGGCGGTCGAAGCGACCCTCGCCGAGCTTCACCGCGAACCCGAGCTCGCGCAGGCGGTCGGTGGCGGCGTCGACCGAGAGGCCGGCGACCTGCGGGGTGGGCGTGGTGTGCGGGATCACGTAGGTCCACACGCCCCACGCGGCCGCGGCGGTCAGCAGCACGATGGCGAGGATCCCCAGGAAACGCCGTCCACGGCGCCGGCGGGGCTCCTCGGCCCGCGGGATGGTCTGGGTGACGGCCGCCACCACGGCCGCGGTCTCCTGCTCGTCGGCGCGCACCACCTCGGGCAGGTCCTGGACGACCGCCGCCAGCGAGCGGGCGCGGGGCAGGCCGCGGGCGATCGCCTCGAGGTCCTGCCGCATCACGGTGGCCGACTCCGGGCGCATCTCGCGATCCTTGTCGACCGCGGCCGCCACGAAGGCGTCCACGTCGGGTCCCACGTCGGCGAACCCCGACGGCGGCGGGACGGCGTCGCTGAGGTGCTTGTACGCGATCGCCATCGGGGTCTCCCCGTCGAACGGGAGGCGACCGGTCAGCAGCTCGTACGTGACGATCCCGAGCGAATACAGGTCGCTCCGCGGATCGGCCGGCTCGCCCCGGATCTGCTCGGGCGCCAGGTACTGCACCGTGCCGGTGACGGCACCGGCGTGCGTCGCCTTGGCGTCGGCGAACGCGCGCGCCAGCCCCATGTCCGTGAGCTTCACGGTCCCGTCGGTCGTGAGGAGGATGTTCTCCGGCTTCAGGTCGCGGTGCACGATCCCCTTCGCGTGGGCGTGCTCGAGCGCCAGGAGCGTCTGGCGGACGATCTCGGTGGCCTGGGCGGGCGCGAGGTGCCCGTCAGCGTTGATGAGGTCGCGCACGGATCGCCCGCGGACGTACTCCATCACCATGTAGTAGATGCCGTCGACGGCGCCCCAGTCGTAGACGGCGACGATGTTCGGGTGGTTCAGCGTGGCCGCGGCGCGCGCTTCCCGCCGGAACCGGTCGACGAAGCCCGGATCGCTCGCCAGGGAGCGGTGGAGGACCTTGACCGCGACCTCGCGGGCCAGCACGGCGTCCTGCGCGCGGAAGACCTCGCCCATCCCTCCGGCGGCGATGCGCTCCAACACGTGGTAGCGCCCGTCGAGGGTCACGAGCGCATGGCCCCGGCGATCCGCCGAGGCCGAGGTCTGTGCCATGCTCCTGGACATCGTCCTCCCGGTGGGGAAGCGCTCATCGTGGGAGGGAGCGCGTCGCGGCGGATCGTACCGCCCGGGAAGGCCCGAACGGTGGAGGCAACCGCAAGTCCCGATCGAGCGGTCGCGGAGCGCTTCGACGCGGTCGAGGCAGCCATCGCGGCCGGGACGCCGATCGGCCGCTCCGGTTTCTGGCCGCTCGTGGCGACGATCAAGGCCGATCCCGTCCTCGTGGAGGCCTACGCCGACCGAGCGGGACGCATCGATGCCTCGGCCTTCCGGGCGACCGT
>DASQKC010000095.1:0-6478 GCA_035630755.1 Actinomycetota bacterium
CAGGCGATCTACGACCGCCACCGCGAGGGTGAGATCCCCGACCGGCTCTGGGTGGATTGCGTCACCGCCTCCAACGTCGACGACACGCTCGCTCCCGCCGGCGTGCACGTGATGACGTCGTTCGTGCAGTACGTGCCGTACACGCTCCGGAGCGGAACGTGGGACGAACGCCGCGACGAGCTCCTCGCGAAGGTGGTCGGCAGGATCGAGGAGTCGGCGCCCGGCTTCCGCGGCACGATCGAGTCGGCGCAGGTGGTGACCCCGTTGGACCTGGAGCGCACGTACGGGCTCACCGAGGGCAACATCTTCCACGGCGATCTCCACGTCGGGCAGCTGATCTCGATGCGCCCGACCCCGGCATGGTCGCGATACCGCACGCCGATCCACGGCCTCTACCTGTGCGGGGCGGGCGCGCACCCCGGCGGCGGCGTGACCGGTGCGCCGGGGTACGGGGCGTCGCACGCCGTGCTCCGCGACCGGCGACGCCAAGGACACAGACGGAGGCGCCGGTGACGTTGCAGGTCCCGTGCCCGAACTGCGGGTGGCGCTCCTCGACCGAGTTCGCGTGGGGCGGTGAGCTCCGGCCGATCGACGCCCGGGACGTGGAAGCGGATTTCGCTCGCGTCTTCCTGCCCGCGAACACCGCCGGACCCCAACAGGAGCGCTGGTTCCACCTCCTCGGCTGCCGCCGCTGGCTCACCGTGACGCGCGACACGACGACGAACGAGGTCCGCTAGGTGACAGGGTCGATGCGGCTCGGCCGGAAGCGGATCCCGGTCGAGGAGGGGGACACGGTCGCCTCCGCGCTTTATCGGGCCGGGATCCGGACGTTCTCGCGATCGCTCAAGTACCACCGGCGCCGAGGCCTGTACTGCGGCACGGGGGAGTGCCCGAACTGCCTCCTGACCGTCGACGGCGTTCCCGGCGTGCGCTCGTGCGTGACGCCGGCCGTCGAGGGGATGCGGCTGCGTCGCGAGCACGGGTGGCCCTCGGTCGAGCGGGACGTGCTGTCGATCCTCGATCGCCTGCACGTCCTGCTGCCGGTCGGCTTCTACTACAAGACGTTCGTCCACCCCCGATGGCTCTGGGGGGTGGCCGATCGGATCATCCGGCGGGCGGTCGGGTTGGGCCGTCTGCCGAGCGGGCCCGTCGAGAGACGGACGGCCCGGCATCTCCGCTGCGACGTGCTGGTCGTCGGGGCGGGCGCGTCGGGGCGGGCGGCCGCCGTCACGGCCGCCGCCGGGGACGAATGGGTCGTGCTCTGCGACGAAGGAGACGTCTCGGACCCACCCTCCGGGGTCGACGTCCTCCCGCGGCACGCCGCGATCGGGATCTACGAGGGACCGATGGTGGCCCTCGCCTCGGCGAACGGCATCGTCCAGGTCCACCCGCGACGGGTCGTGGCGGCGACGGGTGGGGTCGAGGTGCATCCGGTCTTCCCGGGCAACGACCTCCCCGGCGTGATGCTGGGACGGGCGGCCACCGGTCTCGTGGAACGGGGCGTGATGCCGGGGCGCCGGGCGGTGGTCGTGGTGGGCCACGACGAAGGGATCGAGCACCTGCGATCGCTTGTCGACGCGGGCGTGCGGATCGCCGCGGCGGCGGTCCCGGCGGCGCTGGCCGCGCAGGTGCCGGAGGGGATCAGGACGTTGGTGGGGGCCGAGGTCACGCGCGCCGACGGGAAGCACGGCGTTCGCTTCGCCGTGCTTCAGGACGCCGAGGGCGTCACCCGGGGGATCGGCTGCGATCTGTTCGTCCTGTCGGTAGGCCTCTGGCCGAGGGACGATCTGGTACGGATGGCCGGCCCGGAAGCGGTCGAGGTCGTCGGTGACGCCTCGCTCCCGGCGCAGGCGGTGGCGGGGTCCACCGCGGGCACCGTGTGTCTCTGCGAGGACGTGTCCGTCGCAGACCTGGAGCGTGCCTGGGCGGAGGGGTACCGCTCGTCGGAGCTCTCGAAGCGGTACACGACCGCGACGATGGGCCCGTGCCAGGGAGCGATGTGCGGGCGGCACCTGGCGGCGTTCGCGGCGGCCCGGAACACCGACAAGAGCGCCGACACCTCCGCACGGACGACGGCGCGCCCGCCCGCGCGACCCGTGCCACTGGGCACGCTCGCCGCGGCCGTCCACCCGGTGATCGAGAAGCACACCTCCCTGCACGATGCGCACGTCGCGGCGGGCGCGCGGATGGGATGGTCCGGATCCTGGTTGCGGCCGTACGACTACGGCCACGCGTCGGACGAGTACCGAGCTGTCCGCGAGCGAGTGTCGGTGATGGACATCGGGACGCTCGCGAAGTTCCTCGTCACGGGACCGGACGCCCCCCACCTGATGGAGGTCGCCTTCCCCGCGAGGTTCACCGACCTCGCTCCCGGCCGGTCTCGCTACCTGCTCGCCCTCGACGAAGCGGGCTACGTGTTCGACGACGGCCTCGCATGCGCGCTCGGCGAGGAAGGCTGGTACCTCACGTCCACGTCGGGAGGGGCGGATCGGATGGAGGCCTGGCTCCGCGACCACGCCGACCGTCGAGGGCTCCGGGTGCACGTCGTCGACCTCACGGCCGAGCGGGGGGCGATCCTGGTCGCGGGGCCGCTCGCTCGCGCGCTCCTCGGCGAGCTCACGGACGCGCCCCTCGATGCCGAGGCCTTCCCGCCGCTCGGGGTCCGTGAGCTGCCCGTGGCGGGCGTCCCGTGCGGCGCGATCCGGAGCGGCTTCGTCGGCGAGGTGTGCTTCGAGCTCCATCATCCGCGGTCGCGAGGCCCGGACCTCTGGGCGGCGCTCGTCGGTGAAGGTGCCGCGTTCGGACTGCAACCGCACGGGCTCGATGCGCTCGAGATCCTCCGGCTCGAGAAGGGACACCTCTACGTCGGGCAGGACACGCTCCCGGACGACACGCCGGCGAAGCTCGGCCTCGACCGCGCCGTGGCTCCCGGGGAGAGCTACGCGGCCTCCCGCGCGCTCGAGCGCCTCGCGGGTCTCTCGATCGATCGGAAGCTCGTCGGCCTCGAGTTCGATCGCGGGGGCGCGGAGCTCCGGGGCGTGCCGTTGCGGATCGGCGGGCGGATCCTGGGGAGGGTGACGTCGGCGGCATGGAGCCCGATCCTGGAGCGCTCGATCGGTCTCGGGTGGATCCGGCGGGAGCCGGACGGCGGGTTCCCCGACACGCTCCACGCCGATCGCGTCACCGCTCGCGTCGTTCCCACACCGTTCCTCGACCCGGAGGGAGCGCGCCTCCGTGGTTGAGCTCTGGTCCGTCCACGCGAACGAGGATGCCTGCGAGCTCGCGATGCGCGCGCCTGGCGCGGGCAGGGTGGCTGCGGACGAGGTGTTCGTTCGGGGTCCCATCGCGGAAGACCTCCGCGCCGCCGTGCGGACGGTGGACCCCGACGCGTTGATCCGGGAGTCGACCGAGGGGTGGGAGGGGATCGTGGTCGAGGGCGGCGACGCGCGCGCGGTCTTCGCCGGGCTGTCGGATCTCCGGCTCCCGGACGGGCGAGGCTACGTGCAGGGGGATGTCGCGCGCGTCGCCGCCCGGGTCTTCGTGGAGGACGGCGCGCTCCATCTCTTCGTCCGCGCCCAATGGAGTGCGTACCTCCGTCGACAGGTCGAGGGAGCCGGGTCATGACGGGCCTGCTCCGCCGCCGGACCTCCCTCCCGTCGCGGGAGCTGCGGCGCGCGTACGACGTCGTGATCGTGGGCGGTGGCGTCAACGGTCTCTCGCTCGCGTATCACCTCGCCGCCGAGCACGGGATCCGGGATGTCGCGGTCTTCGAGCGCTCCTACATCGGGAGCGGCGGCAGCGGTCGCAACACGCAGGTCCTTCGCGCGAACTACAACACCCCGGAGACGGTGCCGCTCTACGCCGCCAGCCTGGCGCACTACCGCCGGCTGTCGCAGGAGCTCGGGTTCAACGTCCTGTTCACGAACGAGGGCGAGCTCGACCTCTGCCATACGGAGGATTCCCTGCAGGTCGAGCGGGAGAAGTCCGCCCTGAACAGGGCGCTCGGCGTGCAGACGGACATCCTCGGACCCGACGAGATCCTCGAGGTGTGCCCCCTGGTGGATCTGAGCGGCGGTGGCGAGCTCCCAGTGCTCGGCGCGTCGTACCACCCGCCCGGATCCTTCGCCCGGCACGACGCTGTCGTGTGGGGGTTCGCGCAGGCGGCTGCTCGGCGCGGCGTGGACATCCACCAAGGCGTGACGGTCACCGCCGTCGAAGTGGACGGCGACACGTGCGTGGGCGTCGAGACGTCGGCCGGCCCGGTCTCGGCCGGACACGTCGTGAGCGCGGTCGCAGGATGGTCGACCCAGGTGGCGGCGATGGCGGGTGTGCGCCTGCCGATCGTGACGCACCTGCTGCAGGCCTTCGTCACCGAGCCCTATCGACCGGTGTTGCGGGGACTGGTGTCGTCGATGGACCTCACGATCTACGTGTCGCAGACCGCCCGCGGGGAGCTCCTGGCGGGTGCCGAGATCGTCCCGTACGCCACGCACTCGACGCGTTCGACGTTCGAGTTCCTCGCCGAGGCCGCCCGGCGATCGGTGATGATCCTCCCGTTCATGGCGGAGGCGCGGGCGATGCGCCAATGGGGCGGGTCGTGCGACATGACGCCGGACTCGTCCCCGATCCTCGGCCCCACGCCCGTGGACGGCTTCGGCGTGATGGCGGGGATGGGGACGTGGGGGTTCAAGGGCGCGCCGATCTTCGGCGCGACGATGGCGGACTACGTCGCGACCGGCAGCGTGCCAGAGCTGATCGCGCCCTTCGCCCTGAGCCGGTTCCGCGAGGATCGCATGGTTCCCGATGCCGCCTCGGCGGGTACGCACTGACCGCGATGCGACGACTCGACCTCATCCGGCACGCGAAGCGGGACCCGAACGAGGACCGTCTTTCGGCCGCGGGGCGGGCCCAGGCGGAGGACGTCGGACGGGCCGAGTCGGACGGCTACGACGCCGTGTTCGTCTCGCCGGCGGAGCGCGCCGCCGAGACGGCGGCATGGATCGTCCGCGGGGCGGGGAGTCAGCTGCCCTCGCACGGGGTGATCGACGGTCTCGCCGGGCGGGATGCGACGGGCGGCAGCGCGGAGGGGATGGCCGCGGGCGTCCGCACTCTGCTCGACGCCGTCCCCGATGGCGGCATCGGCCTCGCGGTCTCGCACACGCCGTTCGTCGAGCGCGCGATGATCGGCCTGACCGGCCGCGAGCCGGCGCCGTTCGCGGAGTGCGAAGGCATCCGCGTGGTCCTGGGGGATGACGGTGCGGTCGAGGTCGAGGAGATCAGGCGCTCGGCCGCGGATCGGTGACGTCCGCCACCTCCGCGTCGAGGACGCGGAGGAGGTCCGCCGGGTCCAGGTGGAGGTTGACGCCGTGGGCGCCGGCGCCGATCGCGACGACGTCGCGATCGGGGATGGTCGCGTCGGCCACGACCGGCCAGGCGGTGGACGACGCGAACGGCGTGATCGCCCCCCGCTCGTAGCCGGTCGCGTCGCGTGCCTCCTCCTGATCCGGGAGCGAGAGCCGGTGCACCCCCAGGTGTGCGCGGAGCCGCGCCCAGTCGATCTGCCGGCCGCCGGGGACCAGGACGAAAACGTAGTCGCCCGCGCCGCGCCGCACGACGATCGAGCGGATCAGCTGTTCCACCTCGATGCCCTGGAGCTGGGCGCTCTCCTCGGCGCTGTGCGCCCGCTGCGTGCGGACGACGCGGAACGGGATGCCCGACGCGCCGATCTCGACGATCGCGGGCGTGTCTTTCGCCGCGTCATGTTGAGCGGTCATAGATCGGGGTCGGCGTACGCTGGCCGGATCACGTCGTCCAGGAGCGCCACCCGCTCGTCGAAGGGCAGGAACGCCGACTTCATCGCGTTGATCGTAAGCCGGCCGATCCGATCCCATCCGATCCCGAACGCGTCGACGAGGTGCGCGAGCTCTTCGGAGAGCGTCGTCGCGGACATCAGGCGGTTGTCGGTGTTCACGGTCACGCGGAACTTCAGGTCCGTCAGGAGCCCGATGGGATGCGCTTCGATCGACGCCGCCGCGCCCGAGTGGACGTTGGAGGTCGGGCACAGCTCGAGGGGCACGCGCCGGTCGCGAACGAGATGCGCGAGGGGCCCCAGCCGAGCATGGCCATCGGGCCTCAGGTCGATGTCGTCGACGATCCGCACGCCGTGACCGAGCCGCTCGGCGCCACAGAGCTGCAGCGCCTCCCAGATCGACGGCAGTCCGAACGCCTCCCCCGCGTGGATCGTGAGATGGAAGTTCTCCCGGCGGACGTGGTCGAACGCGTCGAGATGACGCGTGGGCGGATAGCCGGCCTCCTCACCCGCGATGTCGAAGCCCACCACACCTCGGTCCCGCCAGCGGACGGCGAGCTCGGCGATCTCGAGCGAGCGCGCGGCCGTCCGCATCGCGGTGAGGAGTGTGCCGATGCGGATCCCGGTGCTGCGGGAGCCTTCACGGAAGCCCTCCTGGACCGCCTCGAC
>DASQKC010000096.1:0-3692 GCA_035630755.1 Actinomycetota bacterium
AGGGCACCATCGCCATCGGGTTCGTGTAGTTGAGGAGCAGGCCGTCTGGGCACAGCTCGGCCATCTCGTCGCCCATCTCGATCATCACGGGGATCGTCCGCAGACCGCGCATGATGCCGCCGATCCCGATCGTGTCGGCGATCGTCTGGCGCAGGCCGTAGCGAGCGGGGATCGTGAAGTCGCGCAGGGTCGCGTCGTACCCGCCGACCTGGATCTCGTTGATCAGGTAGTCGGCGCCGTCGAACGCGCCCGCGCGGTCGCGGTTCGCGGTGATGGTGTGGCCGGCGTCGAGCCGCTCGACGACCTGGCTCGCGGCGCGCGCCGCGTACGCGAGGCGTTCGTCGTCGATGTCGTGCAGCGCGAACTCCAGCGTGCCGTGCAGCGGCTCGGCCGAGGACAGGTCGGTCAGGATGTTGCGGGTGAACTCGACGCTGCCGGCGCCGATGATCGCGACCTTCGCCATGGACGCGGAGTCTAGGCCCGAACGTGCATCGTCCCGGCCCCGAACGAGCACGGGGATGCGTGGATGCCGGCGCGGATGGGCAAGGAACGCCGGAGGAGGGAGATCGCCGATGGGCACGCCGATCCAGGTCGTCATCGACTGCGCCGACCCGGCGGCGCTCGCCGCGTTCTGGGCGACGGCGCTGGGCTACGAGATCCAGCCGCCGCCCGAGGGGTTCGACTCGTGGGAGGACGCCCTCGCGTCCTGGGGCGTGCCCGAGGACCGGTGGAACGACCGCAGCGCCGTCACCGATCGCGAGGGGGCGGGCCCGCGGGTGCTGTTCCAGCGCGTCCCGGAGCCGAAGGTCGTGAAGAACCGCGTCCACGTCGACGTCAACGCGGGCGGTGACCTGGGCACCGACGCCGACGTGCGGCGGCGGCGGGTCACCGCGGACGTCGCGCGGCTCGAGGCCGCCGGCGCCTCGGTGCTCCGCGAGATGGAGGAGATGGGTGAGCACTGGGTCGTGATGCAGGACCCCGAGGGCAACGAGTTCTGCGTCCAATGAGCGACGGGTAGGATCGCGCCGACATGGGACCCCTCGCCATCCTCGCGTTCGATCACCGGACGTCGTTCCTGCGGTCGGTCCTGGGCGTCGACGGCGAGCCGACGGACGCCGACGTCGCGCGGGCTCGCGCGGCGAAGACGTTGATCGCCGAGGGACTCGTCCGAGCCGTCGGCGACGGGCGCGTCCCGGCGGGGGAGGCGGGCGCCCTGGTCGACGCGCGGTTCGGCGCCGATGCGCTCGGCGTCGCCCGTGCGGCGGGCGTCCGCGTGGCCGTGCCGGTCGAGGCGAGCGGCCGCCGCGAGCTGGCGTTCGAACACGACGACTGGCGCGCGCGGCTCGATGCGCTCGCGCCGGATTGGGCCAAGGTCCTGGTCCGCTACCACCCCGACGACGACGAGGCGATGAACGCGCGCCAACGGGGCATGCTGCGCGAGCTACGGGCGCACTGCGACGCGACCGCGCGACCCCTGATGATCGAGCTGCTCGTGCCGCCGCTGCCCGGCCAGGAGGGACCGGGCTACGACACCGAGGTCCGCCCCGACCTGATGGTGCGGACGATCGACCTGTTCGTCGAGGCGGGGATCCCCGCCGACCTGTGGAAGATCGAGGGGCTCGACCGCCGCGAGGACTGCGCGAGGATCGCGCGGTCGGCGATGTCGCCGTGCGTGGTCCTGGGCCGCGGCGCCGACCGCGCCGCCGTCGAGCGGTGGCTCCGCGCGGCCGCCGGGGTCAGGGGGTTCGTGGGGTTCGCGATCGGGCGCTCGATCTGGGGGGGCGCCCTGCGGGATCTCGCGTGGGAGGACCGCGACGCCGTGACGGGAGCGATCGCGGACAGCTACGCGTCGTACGCGGATCTGTGGCACGACGCCGCGGCGACGGCGGCGCGATGAGCCGCTGCTAGCCTCGAGCCCGATGCGCCGCCCGCAGGTCTCCGACGCCGTCCAGGTCCGCGGGCTCTTCCTCTTCTTCGGGTTCGTGATCGCCTCGTTCTTCCCGTTCTTCTCGCTGTACCTGCGCGAGTACCACGGGTTGGATGAGGCGCAGATCGGCACGGTCCTGCTGATCGCGGGCGCGCTCCGCGCGGTCGCGAACCCGGTCTGGGGCCACCAGGCCGACACGCGGCTCGGTCGGCTGACCGTCCTGCAGATCGGGCTGGTGGGGTCCGGGCTCGCGGCGCTCTGGCTCAACGGGGTCGACGGCCTCGCGATGGTCGCGCTCGCCTCGGCGATCCACTCGATGTTCCTGATCGCGCAGGGGTCGAACCTGGACGCGATCACGCTCGCCCACCTCGGCGACGGCGCGATGCAGACGTACGGCCGCGTGCGCATGTGGGAGTCCGCGACCTACGGGATCGGGTGCCTGCTGTTCGGCGCGATCCTCCAGGCCGCGGGCATGGGATGGGCGATGCCGCTGTACGCGGCCAGCGTGGCCCTCGTCCTGTTGTGGTCCACGACGGTCCCACGCGATCGCGCACGCCGGCTGGAGGAGAGCGGCCGGTTCGGGGCGGTGGGCCAGGTCTTCAAGGAGGCGCCGCGCCTCTGGGGGTTCCTCGCCGCGGTGTTCCTCGTCTGGACCGGGTTCAACGCCGCGTGGAACTTCATCGGCCTGCGGATCGACGACGCCGGCGGCGGACCGTTGCTGATCGGGCTGGGGGCCGCGCTCGGCGGCGCGATCGAGGTCCCGACGATGTGGGCGTCGTCCCGGATGCAGACGCGGTGGGGTCTCAGGAACGTCTACGTCCTCGGCTGCCTCGTCTACGCCACGGGGTTCCTGCTCTGGGGATCGGTCGATGACGCGACGACGCTCTCGCTCCTGACCGGTCTGGAGGGCATCGGCTTCAGCCTCCTGTTCACCACCGCGGTGGTCGTGATCGGGCGCCTCGTCCCCGAGCACCTGTACTCGAGCGGGAACAGCATCACGGGCACCGTGGGCTTCGGGATCGCGCCCATCCTCGGCGCGTTCGTGGGAGGGATCGTCTACCAGGAGCTGGGCTCGGCCACGACGTTCATCCTCGCGGCGGTGCTCGCGGCGCTCGGCGCGGTCGTCGCCTGGTTCGCGCTCTCGACGCCCGAGCTGTGCGACCCGATCCCGGCCGAGCCGGTCGTGCTCCCGTCCGAGGCGGGACCGCTCGCGTAGATGGACGAGCTCGCCGCGCGCGTCGGGGAACGGATGCCCGCGCTCGCCGGCGCGGCGCTCCGCGCGGTCGGGGACGGCTGGACCTGCGACACGTACGAGGTGACCGCCGCCGACGGCGCGGTCTGGATCGTCCAGTCGCCACGGACCGCGTACGCGGTCGAGCGGCTCCGCGCGCAGGCGGCCCTGTTGCCGGAGCTCGCGCACGAGGTGTCGGCGACGATCCCGTCGCCGGCGGTTCCGCTCGGCGACCCGCCGCTCCTCATCTATCCCCGGATCGAGGGCGTGCCGTGCGACGAGACCGGCGGAGGGATCTGGCCCGAGCGCCTCGGCCGGTTCCTGTACGACCTGCACGCGGTGCCGCCCGAGTTCGTCGGCCTGCGCGCGCTGACGCCGGCACGGCTCCGTGAGGCGACACGCGCCACCTGCGCGGACCTCGCGGCCGGGGTCCTCCCCTCGCTCGGGGTCGACGAAGGCGCGCGCGCCGAGGCGATGCTCGTCACGCTGCTCGACGACGACGAGATGTGGCGGTTCGCCCCGGTGCTGACGCAC
>DASQKC010000097.1:0-29605 GCA_035630755.1 Actinomycetota bacterium
TGATGTCGGGACGGGCGGCCAGGTTGCGCGAGTGCCGCGCGTCGGGGGACGAGACCCAGAAGAACGTCGAGCCACCGCCGTGCGCGTACCAGACGGGCGAGACCCACGGGTTCCCGATCTCGTCCGCGGTGCCGAGCACCATGTACAGGCTGGAGCCGATGATCGCGCGCGCGATCCGGTGAGGATCGTCGTGGCGTGTCATCCGTTCCCTCGGATCGAGCATCCGTCTCGGGTGGCGATCCCCGGTCCTACCCGGGGCCACGCCTCGCCACACGCGCGATCCCACGTGTTCATCGGGGCAGCGCCAGCTCGAGCTCCAGCCAGCGGGCCAGGTCCTTCAGCTCGCGGCGCACCGCCGCGGCCGCGGTCTTCGTGAACGGCTCGTCCTCGTGGATCGCGTCGACGCGGAGGACGCCGCCCTCGCGGTCGGCGGTGGCGTCGACCTTTCCGATCAGCCGGTCGCGGTGCAGGACCGGCAGCGCGTAGTAGCCCCACCGGCGCTTCGCGGCCGGCTTGTACATCTCGAGTTGGTAGTCGAAATCGAACAGGTCGAGCGCCCGCTTGCGATCGTGGACCAGCCGGTCGAACGGGGACAGGAGCGCCGTGCGACCCGTGAACGGACGACCCAGGAGCGACGGATCCACGCGCCACCGGCCCCTGACCCCGTCGACGACGGACGGCTCGCCCACCTCGCGCACGTCGAGCGGCTCCACGGGATGCTCAGTGCCGCGTACGCGCGCGATGCCCAAGGCCCGGAGGCGTCGCTCGTCGCGGGTCCGCAGCGCCTCCTCGGCGGGGACGATCGGATCGTCGGGGTAGACCCGCGTCGCGAGGTCCCACAGGCGCTCGCGGCGCTGTCGCCCGGCGACGGCGACCTCGCCCCGCTGCACCATGAAGGTGAGCAGCTTGTCGACGTTGCGGTTGTTGGTCCACCCCGTCGACCCCCAGGGGACCGCGCACGTGTCCGGGAGGTCCCGCATCGTCAGCGGGCCCGAGGCGTCGAGGCGCGAGAGGATGTCGCGCCGGCAGGCATCGTTGGCCGCCACCCATCCTCGGAGCTCCTCATGCCAGGCGCGCAGCTCGCCGCGCCCGGGCCAGTCCGCCATGTCGGCGCGGTAGAGCGCGAGGTCCTCCGCCGGTCGGAGCATCGCCTGGAGTTCGAGCAGCGAGCGGTCCTCGAGGGCGGTGCGGAGCGCCGCCGGATCGTACGACGACCCCAACCGGCTCCACGCGACCAGGTCGGCGCTGGGGGCGACGGCGGCGATCGGGTCGAGCTGCAGCAGCGTCAGGTGGCGGACCATGTCGAGCAGCCCTGCCGGTCGCTCGGCGTCGAGGAGCTGCGCCTGCACGGCGATCCGACGCGCGTCGGCCCGGGTCAGTTCGTGCACCGTCGTCACGGACCGAGCCTAGGCGGCGCCGATGACGGACGTCATCGAACCACGGAGTCGGCGGGTTCTGGGAACATCGCCCGCGTGACGACGGCTCGCCTGAAGCTCACCCGAGCGCAGATCCTGGCGTTCCGGCGTCGCGTGGGCGCGCTCGACGAGCGGCTCCCGCGCGGCGCGCGCTCGCTGCGCCGTGCCGCGTGGGCTGGGCTGCAGGACAGCATGCCCCGGGCGGCGGTCGTGTCGATCCACGCGCGCGTCCAGGGCACTCGCCCGACCACGTGGGCGGATCCGTCGCTCGTGCAGGTCTGGGGACCGCGGTACCAGGTGTACGTCGTCGCGGCGCGCGATCTCCCCGTCTTCTCGCTCGCGCGCCTGCCGGAGGGTACGAAGGCTCGAGCCAGGTCCGAGGATCTGGCCGCCCGCCTGCACGCGTTCCTGGGGGGCGCGACGACCATGACCTACGGCGAGGCGGGCCACGGGATCGGCGTGCACCCGAACTCGCTCCGGTACGCCGCGCAGACGGGGACGGTCGTGATCCGGTGGGAGGGCGCGCGGGCGCCAACCATCTGGACCGTGCCGGCGCCCGAGATCACACCGTTCGACGCGCGGCTCGAGTTGGCGCGTCGCTACCTCCACGTCTACGGCCCCACGACGCCGACGTCGTTCATCAAGTGGGCGGGGATCGGCGCGCGGGAGGGACGGGAGGCCTTCGAGGCGCTCGGTTCGTCGTTGACGCCTGTGCGGACGCCGGTCGGGGATGCGTGGACTCTCACGGATGACGAGCCAGCCTTCCGGGCGCCGGGGGGCTCCACGGCGCCCGCGCGACTGCTCCCGAGCGGCGACAGCTTCTTCCTGCTGCACGGGGCCGATCGCGCGTTGGTCGTCCCCGAGGCCGGTCGCCGCGACGAGCTGTGGACATCGCGCGTGTGGCCGGGCGCGCTCCTCGTCGAGGGCGAGGTGGTCGGCACATGGCGCCGCGCGAAGGACCTGATGACGGTCCGGTCGTGGCGACGTCTCTCGCGCGAGGCGAAGGACGCCGTCGACGCGGAGGCGCAGAGCCTGCCGCTGCCCGGCGTCGATGCCATCGACGTCCGGTGGGAGGGCTGACGCTCAGGGCTTCCAGGGGCCGACGCCGCCGAGCCGTTCCGGGATGATCCTGGTGACGTACCCGGGCGGGGGATCGGGCATAGGCGGGAAGATCGCGTCCGGGCCGATGTAGGTGCGCGCCAGCCGTTGGAGCACCTCCGCGGCGCCCCCCTTGGTCACGCGCGCGGTCCCGTAGACGACGAGGTACTCGAGCAGCCCCCACGGGTTCCGCGTCCCCGACGGGATCGACAGCGCGACGCGGGGATCCCGGCGCAGGTTCCGGAGCTTGCGTTGATCGGGCAGGGTCGCGAGGACGATCTCGTCGCCCTCGAGGCCGACCCAGGCCGCGGTGACCTGCGGCGCTCCGTCGGGGTCGATCGTCACGACGTGCGCGACCGCGTCGCCCTCGAGGAGCGCGCGGGCGCTCTCGGGGAGGGTGATCCCGTTCACCCGCGGATCGTACGCGTCCCGCCCAGATCCATCCGGCGGCCGCACGCCGCGGGTCAGTCCGGGAGCAGGGGCACGTGGATGCCGTCGCGGCGTCCGAGGAGGACGCCGCGCGTGACGGCGCGGGACCCGAAGCGAACGTGCACGGCATCGAGCGCCCCGTCGAGCGCGTGGGTCGGGCCGACGTCGAGCGGGAAGGCGAGCTGGACGGCGTCGTCACGGCTGAGGCCGCTGAAGGTCACGCCGATGAGGGTGATGCCCCGTCGCCGGATCGCGGGCAGGGCATCGGCGAGCAACCCTCGGGCGACCAGGAGCAGCACCCCCGTGTCGGCCGTCGCCTCCGGCACGGTGTGCGACCGCGTCGCGCGCGCGAAGTCGTCGAAACGCAGCCGGAGCGTGACGGTCCGGCAGACCCGGTGCGCCGTCCGTAGTCGGCGGGCAAGACGATCCACCAGCGCGATCAGGTCGGCGTCGAGCTCGTCGGGGGACCGACGTCGTCGTCCGAGCGCCCGCTGGGTGCCCATGGAACGACGGCGTCGGCCGACGTCGACCGGCCGCGGGTCGCGGGCGTTCGCGAGGGCGTGGAGGTGGCGCCCCGCGGCGCGGCCCAGGATCCGGACGAGCGCCGCTTCACCGACGCGGGCGACGTCGGCCACGGTCGTGATCGAGTGCTCGCGGAGCTTGGCGGCCGTGACCGTTCCGACGCCCCACAGGCGTTCGATGGGCAGGGGGTGCAGGAAATCGAGTTCGCCGCCGGCGGGCACGACCAGCAGCCCGTCGGGCTTCGCGACGCCGCTCGCCACCTTGGCGAGGAACTTCGTGGTGGCGACGCCCACCGTCACCGGCAGCCCGACGCGCTCGAGGATCTGGCGGCGGAGCTCCACGGCGATCTCGGTCGGCGTCCCCGAGATCCGCCGCAGTCCGCCGACGTCGAGGAACGCCTCGTCGATCGAGAGGCCCTCGACGAACGGCGTCGTGTCGCGGAACACATCGAACATGGCGTGGCTCGCCGAGCTGTAGGCGTCCATGCGGGGGGGCACGACGACCGCGTGCGGGCACAGCCGCCGTGCCTGCGCCCCGCCCATCGGCGTGCGGATCCCGTACGCCTTCGCCTTGTAGCTGGCGGCGAGGACCACGCCGGCGCCGACGATGACGGGCCGGCCCCGCAGCGACGGATCGTCGCGCTGCTCGACGGAGGCGTAGAAGGAGTCGGCGTCCGCGTGCAGGATGTGGGCGTCCTCCGACACGGTCGCATCGTCGCACCCGGCCCCGACACGGCCCCGCCGCTACCATCGGGATCATGGATCGTGCCGCGCTCGAGGAGCTGTTCACCTTCACGGACCACAGCTGGCGGACGTACGAGGACCTGATCCGCCCGCTCGGCGACGAGATGCTGACGCGGGCCGCCCCCGGCTCAGGGTGGCCCGCCCTGCGCGATGCCCTGACCCACATCAACTGGGCGTACGTGCGGTGGCTCGCGGATCCCGATCGGACCACGGACGAACCGGTGCCGGACGTCTCGACGTGGGAGGAACTCGACGCGTACCGGCGCCGCGTCCGCGACCACGCCCGCGCGTCCCTCGACGCCCTGCGCGACGACGCGCTCGAGGTGCCGCGCGAGATGGATGTCGACGGGGACCCGATCCGCTACAGCCCCGCGGACATCTACGCGCACACCTTCCTCCACGAGCGCCAGCACCACGGCGACCTCAACACGCTCCTGTACCAGCACGGCATCGAGGTGCCGATCGTCGAGTTCCGCTTCTCGCTGGCCCCGCGCTGAGGTCCGTCGGCGAACCGTCAGCCCTTCGGCGGTGACGCGGCGCCCGGATCGTCGAGCCGCAGCCAGCGGGTGATGGCGACGAACCACACGACGACGAGCGTCAGCACGATCGATCCGACGAGCGCGAGCGGCGCCGGGTCCCACCATCCGATCGCGACGATGACGGCGGCGCCCGTCAGCAGGGCGATCAGCAGCGGGCCGTAGACGGTGGGGAACCGGCGGCGGTCCTCGAGGGACGACATCACGCCGACGAGGGCGACGAGCGCAACGGCGACGGATCCGGCGAGGAGCCACGACGTGGCCGCCGGCGCGCGGGCGACGTCGGCGTGCACGATCAGGCTCACCATGGCCGCCCCCGAGGCCGTGATCCCCATCGTCACCGGCAGGTGGCCGAACAGCCACATCGCGCGTGCGCCCGGCTCGTTGCGAGGCATGCGCCGACCCACGAAGTCGAAGTACGTCCACCAGATCCCGAAGCCGATCATCAGGCCGACGAACCCCGTGGCGATCGGCTCCGCGTCCTCGGGGGCCTCCGCGAGCCCCGACACGACGCCGACCACCACCTCGCCGAGGACGATGATCACGAACAGGCCGAACCGCTCCACGAGGGACACCGACGCCGCGATCCCCGACCGGCCCACCGCCACGGTCCTGTCGAGCAGGACCCCGCCGACGACCCACGCGATGCCCACGACCGCCCACACGACGAGTCGCGGATCCGGCGGGAGCGCCGCGCTCACCCCCATCACGACGACCGAGGCCACCATCCCGGCCAGGTACGGCCCCGTGATCGCGCCGAACTCCGGGGCATCCAGGCGACGGACCGCGTACCAGAGGCCGGTGAGCACGGCCATGAGCAGGGCGTAGACGACCGCGAACGCCGCCCCCGACGTGGCCCCCGCGTTCCCGGCGAACACCGCCAGAAGGGCCAGCAGCAGCATCTGGACGAAGACGAACACCCGCGTCCGACCGTCGCCGCGCGCGTGGAGGTCGTGGTACACGGTGCCGTTCAGCCATGCGATCCAGATCAAGGTGAAGACCACGGCGAAGGTGGCCACGCCGCGCCAGGTGACCCCGTGGGCGAGGGCGTGGGAGGCGCGCCCGATCACGACGACGTAGACCAGGTCGTAGAAGAGCTCGAGGAAGGTGACCGTCCTGCCCTCGATCGCTTCGCCGTGGGGACGCGGTGGCTGCCAGAAGACGCGCCGGAACCGGCGAACCACGTGTTCGGGCGCTCGATCGTCCCCCACGGTGGGGGATGCTAGCCGCGGCTCAGGCCTGGACGGGGTAGCTGTACACGATCCGCGCCTCGGAGATGGAGCACGTCGACGTCGGTGGTGAGGTGACGCGGATGATCGACCTGGTCTTCGTGTGGCTCACGCGCTTGTGGCAGCCGTACGCACCACCGTCGATGGCGAACGACACCTTCTCGATCCGTTCGTCCGGTGCCAGGCTCCAGCGCCAGAACATCGAGATGTTCGCGTTCGCACACAGGATGCTCGCCAGGTGCGTGGTGGTGTCGCGAGCGACGAGGCAGCTGCCGCCGATCGCCGTCGGCGTGTGGTCGAAGACGCCGCCGTAGGCGCTGCCGAACTTCTCCTTCGTCGCGGTGAGCCGGATCTGGCCCTTCGTCACCTCGACCTTGGTCGGCTTCGAGACCATGCTCACGTCGTCGGTGTCGGTCGCCTCGACTCTCGCGAAGTAGACGCCCTTGGCGACGGGGTCGTCGTCGTCCGCCGTGCCGTCCCAGCTCCACCCGTGGTCGCCGGCCGGGAGGGGTCCGAGGTCCTCGCTCCGGACCTCGGTGCCGCAGCACCTCCCGTAGGTGTCCGCCGCGTAGACCCGGATGGTCGTCGCGCCGGTGTCGGCGGACAACGAGAAGCCGATCGTCGTGTGATCCTTGTAGCCGTCGATGACGAGCGGATAGAACGGCGACGGATGCGCGGCCACGTCGGCGACCAGCGACGGCAGCACCGTGAAGGTCTCGCTGGTGATCACCTCGGACTCGCCTTGGCGCCGGACGTCGACGACGTAGTCGGTCGGGTTGCCGACCGAGAGGTCCTGCCACGAGAGCGAGACCTCGTGCGGCGACGTGTCGACACCGGGATCGACGACGACGTCCTTCTCCTTGATGGGCCCGTGGCCCGGCCTGCGGAGCCTGATCGTGAACACGCGCGCAGGGTCATCGCCGTCGAACACGAACGTGACGATGACGGGGCCTCCGAACGGGGAGTACACGGGGTCGGTGGGGACCTCGACGACAGCGCCGTACGTGGCCAGGGCGGGGGCCGCCGTCAGCAGCCCCACCGCCAGGAGGGCCGCGAGCAGGCACGTCGTCATCCGCCGCATACGGGAGGTATCGGCAGGTCGGGCCCCGACCTCGACCTCTCGACGGGGTCGGCGGTCACGCGAGGGTCCCGGCCGCGAACCACGCGACCGCCGACGCCGTGAACGGCGGATCGGGCAGCATGGTCTGGCACGCAGCGCGCAACGCCGCGCGATGCTCTTTGAGGCCCGCGTCACGTGCCGAACCAGCGCGCGATGCGATCGGACGCGAAGGAGCCCTTCTCGGCCGCGATCGCCGGCGAGGGCGGCGCGAACGTGCCCGTCGGGCTCGGTCCGGTCAGGAAGTCGACGTCGACCCGTCCGACCCGTTCGTCGCCGAACTCGATGTAGCACGCCGCGCGTCCCGCGTAGGGGTCGGGTCCGTCCGTGCCGCGGATGCGCGCGATCAGACCGTCGGCCACGACCCGCGCGGCGCCCTCGGCGAACACGCCGGCCTTCGGGGTCCCCACGCTGGTCACGTCCCCCACCGCGTAGACGTCCGGGAACGCGGTCGCGAGCGTCGCCGCGTCCACCGGCACCCAGCCGTCGACCGCGAGGCCCGAGGCCGCCACCACCTCCGGCACGCGGTGCACCGGGATGCCGAGGAACAGGTCGTAGGGCAGTTCGTCCCCGCCGTCGAGCACGGCCACGCGCCGCCCGGGATCGAGGTGGTCCACCCGCGCCTCGTTCACGAACCGGATCCCGCGCTCCTCGAAGGTCGTGAGCAACACGGCCGACGTGTCGGGCGAGGGCGGGATCGGCGTCCCGAACGGCATCACGAGGGTGATCTGCGTCGCGTCACGCCGGCCGTTGCTGCGCAGGTACGCGTCCAGCAGGAGGGCGGCTTCGCTCGGCGCGGGCGGGCATTTGAAGGAGGGGCCGGTCACGCCCACGATGGCCCGCCCGCCCTCGAACCCCGGGAGGACGCCGCGCAGACGTTCGGCGCCCTCGACGGAGTAGAACTCGTCGCCGCCTTCCTCGAGCCCGGCGGTCGCTGCCGTGTCGAGGTCGGCGCCGAGCGCCACCACGAGCACATCGGCGTCGTAGGTCCCCTCGTCGGTCACGACGCGCCGCGCCGCGGGATCGATCGCCACGACCGTCTCGCGGCGCACGTCGACACGCGGTCGCGCGATGTCCCGGTACGCGTACCGCACCTCGGCGGGCGTGCGCGTGCCGAACATCACGTCGAGCTTGGAGAACCCGAACACGAAGGCGTCGCTCCGGTCGATGAGCGTGATCGCGGCGTCGTCGCCCACGGCGTCGTCCAACCGGGAGGTGAGCTCCAACCCACCGAACCCGGCTCCGAGCACGAGCACCCGCAACAGCATGGGGGGATCCTAGCCGCCCGTCGCCGGGGCCGGGGTGCCACACTCGCCCGATGGGGGACCCGACGTCGGACCCGCGGGCGGCGGTCGCGGCCGACCTCGCCCGGGCCGGATGCGTGGCGCCGCACGACGAGGCGGACGAGCTCATCCGGGCGGCGACGGCCGGGGCGGGACCGCTCGCCGGGCTCGTGGCGCGGCGGGTCCGTGGCGAGCCCCTCGCGTGGATCACCGGGTCGACACCGTTCGGCGGTCTGCGGATCGCCGTGGATCCCGGCGTCTTCGAGCCACGACCGCTGAGCGAGGCGTTGGCCGAGCGAGCGGCGTCGCGGCTCCCGGCCGACGGGATCGCGGTCGATCTGTGCACCGGGAGCGGCGCGGTTGCGGCCGTGCTCGCCGACCGGCACCCCGGCGCGACGGTGCTCGCGACCGACATCGACCCGTCCGCGGTGGCCTGCGCACGCCGCAACGGCGTCCGCGCGCGCCTCGGCGACCTGTTCGAGCCGGTGCCCGACGACCTGCGAGGCCGGGTCGACCTGGTCACCGCCGTCACGCCGTACGTGCCGAGCGAGGAGCTTTACCTGCTGCCGCGCGACGTCCAGGCGTACGAACCGAAGGTCGCGCTCGACGGCGGGCCGGAGGGTCTGGCGGTCTCCCGACGCGTCGTGGACGACGCGGGGAGGTGGCTCCGTCCGGGCGGCGTCCTGCTGTTCGAGGTCGGGGGCGACCAAGCCGCGTCGCTGGCGCCCCACCTGGCGGCGGCCGGCTTCGGCGCGGTCGAGGTCCACGACGGCGACGACGGGTGGCCGCGGATCGTCGAGGCCGTCCTCGAGCCGCGCTGAAGGACGTCCGGAGGACGCTGCTCATCCGCCGAGCGCCCGTCCTACCCGGGCCGGCTCACGCCTCGCTCGCCGTCAGCCGGCCGCTCGCGACGGCGTCCACCACGGCTCGGTGATCGGCCTCGGCCTGGTCCGCGTACGTCTCCGCGAACGCCAGGAGCGCCCGATCGAACGCGTCGGTGTCGCCGAGGTACGCGGCGATCGCGACCCGGTCGCCCGAGCGTGCGTGCGCCCGCGCGAGGGTCCATCCGCACATGCGTCCGAACACGCTGATCCCCGCCGGCGTCATGCGCTCGATCTCGGCCGACCCCTTCCAATCGCGGAGCTGGCGCACGTAGTAGTCGCGCCCCGCGACCGGGGATCGCGACCAGCCGAGGAAGATGTCGCTCGCCGACTGCATGAGGCGCTGCCCCGCGACGACGCGCTGCCCGTGGTGCTCGAACACCGCGGTGCCGAGCGCCACCTCGAGCGCGGACGCCTGAGCCTCCTTGATCTGGAGGAACAAGGGGTCGGCCTGGTCACGATCCAGGAACAGGGCGATCCACGCTTGCGTGCCGACGCTCCCCACCCCCACGACCTTGCGGGCGAAGTCGGCCAGCCGGTACGAGGCGAGTAGGCGCCGGTGGTGCGGCGCGAGCGACGCGAGGTAGTCGTCCGTCGCGGCGGTGAGCATCTGCCGCAGGGCGTCTTCGGGGACCTCCGACGCGAGATCGCCGATCGGGACGATCAGCGGAGGGTCGGCCGCGATCCGGAGCTCGCCGTGCGACACCGTTGCGAGCTTGGCGAACGCTTGGTGATGATCGTGCCGGCGGGCGCGGTCGATCGCGTGCGCGATCGAGGGGGTCGTGACCGGATCGATCGCGTCCTGGAACTCCGGCAGCATCTCGTCCACCGAGAACCGCGTGTACCAGATGTCGAGCATCGACCGGCCGGCGAACGCCGCCATCGTCTCGCGGTACTCGCGCACGGTCGCCAGGGTCGCGGCCCGGCGCTCCTTGTGGCGGAACGCGTTCCCCCGCGCCGCGATCTCGATGCTCGCGACGAGACGCTTCAGGTCCCACTCCCAGGGCCCCGCCGCGGTCTCGTCGAAGTCGTTCACGTCGAAGAGCAGGTGCCGCTCCGGCGACCCGAACAGGCCGAAGTTCGACAGGTGCGCGTCGCCGCAGAGTTGGACGTCGAAGCCGCTGCGGGGCGTGTCCACCACGTCGAGCGCCATCGTGAGCGCGGCGCCCCGATAACACGCGAACGGGGACGCCGCCATGCGGGCATGCCGGATCGGGGTCAGCGTGGGGTCGCGCTCCGCCGCCTGCCGTTCGAGGTCGGCGACGGGGTCGCGGCCCGACGGCGGGGACCACTCGGCGTGGGCCTCGAGCGGGGTGATCCGTCGCGCGGCGACGCCGGTCGCGGCCCGCTCGGAGGTGGAGGGCGGCGCGGCGGGGGTCGCGGACATGATGGGGGACGATACGGCAGACCTGCCCGCGGCGCAGCCGTGCGGCGGTGGGTAGGCTCGTCGGAGGGATCGACGACGAGGAGGCACGTGATGGCGACCACGCGCAGCGCGACGACCGAGTGGCAGGGGACGCTGATCGAAGGTGGTGGGCGCGTCACGCTCGAATCGTCGGGGGTCGGCGCGTTCGACGTGAGCTGGGCCTCGCGGGCCGAGGAGGCGAACGGGCGCACGAGCCCCGAGGAGCTCATCGCGGCCGCGCACTCGTCGTGTTTCTCGATGGCCTTCTCTGGCCGCCTGGCGAAGGCCGGCGCCACCGACCCCACGATCCGCACGACCGCCGAGGTGGACTTCCAGCCGGGGGAGGGCATCACCGGCGTCCGGCTGCACGTCACCGGGGAGGCGCCCGGCGTCAGCGAGGAGACCTTCCGCGAGCTAGCCGAGGACGCGAAGGTGAACTGCCCCGTCTCGCAGGCCCTCGCCGTGCCGATCAGCCTGACCGTGGGCTGACGTCGTCCCGGAAGCGGCCGTACAGCTCGCTCGACGGGTCGAAGAACCCGCCTGCCGGACGCGCGTGCGCGTGCCAGTGGTCGGGGATGCGCCGCCGCTCGCCGTCCACGTAGTACCCGTCCGGCCCGTAGCGATCGACCGCCACGCGGTGCAGGTGCGACAGCAGCGCCGCCTCGTGGTCGGCGTCGGGGAGGCCGTGGGTCCGCCAGACGATCATCGGCGTCATGCAGACCACGCAGTCAGAGACCCAGCAGTCCTCGTCCTCGTAGTGCCACGAGGTGAGCCGCTCCGCGGCGCAGAGCAGGCAGTCAGCCGGTGGGGAGCTCGACATCGGCCCGGTCACCCACCTCCACGCCGTGCCCGTCGAACCATCCCTGCGGCATCTCCAGCGCGAACGTGTACGGCGCGTCCGCCGGGTAGGTCTCGCACGGGTCCGCCTCGCAGGGGGTCATCTCGACGATCGTGTGGATCCGCCCGTCCTCGCCCCAGAACGCGATCGACAAGGGGATGAGCGTGTCCTTCATCCAGAACGGACCGGTGGCGGGCTCCGGGAACGCGAAGAGCATGCCGTCGTCGGCCCCGAGCTCGGTGCGTCCCATCAGGCCGCGCGCGCGCTCCTCGGGGGTGTCGGCCAGCTCGAGCCGGTCCAGCTCGACCGGGCCCTCGGACCTTGCGATCGCGACGGTCACCGCCGGCGCGGCCTCGTCGGGTGACGCGCTCGACCGGTCGCAGCCGGTGAGGATCACCGCGACGGTGGCGAGGGCGAGGTGGGCGTGACGTGGCACCCCGCCATCATCCCGTAGCCGCGCGGGGCCGGCCGCCGGGCTCGACCACCACGGCTCAGGCGAGTGGCGCCGGCGGGGGCGGGATGCGGCGCCGGCGCCGGTAGCGGCGCCATGCCGCGGCGACGAGGGTCGTGAGCAGGAAACGGAGCACCCAGGCGATCACGGTCCGTCGTACCCCATCGGGAGGCAGATCATCCGGGGATGCCGTGGACGCCGGGGCCGTTGTTATCATCCCGGGGCCGCCGGAGTAGCTCAGTCGGCAGAGTGCCTCCATGGTAAGGAGGAGGTCACGGGTTCGATTCCCGTCTCCGGCTCCACGGACCGTCCTCGGCCCGCTTCACGCGCGCTGCGCCGGACGTCGCGCGGCCGCGTAGGCGTCCTGGGCCACCTGCACCACGACCCGTCCGTCCGCGCCGGACGGGCTCGGTGGCCGACCGACCTGGATCGCGTCCAGGAACTCCCGCATCTGCGCGGTGTACATGGGCTGCGCGCAATGTTCGTAGTCCTCGGCCGGCTCCTCGCGCGGGAAGATCCGCGCGTACCCCGAGGTCCCGTACACCTCGGTCTCCGCTTCCAGGCCCTCCTTGTGGGGGTGCCACCAGCCGGACTCCACGAGGCTGTTCGTCCCCTGGTCCCAGGTGATCAGCAGGATCGCGTCGTCGTCCACGTCGTAGCTGCCGTAGCGGGTACCGACGACGGCGCGGACCTGGGTCGGCGCCGGGTCGCCCAGGAGGAACCTCGCCGTGTCGATGGCGTGGACGCCCATGTCGAGCAGGGCCCCGCCGCCGGCGAGCGCCGGATCGGTGAACCAGCCGTCCGGACCCCAGCCGGCGTGCACGCCGTAGCCACGCGTCTTCACGATCCCGCCGAGTTCGCCGCCCGCGATCCGATCGCGGAGGGCTCGCACGGCGTCGTGGAACCGCCAGCAGTGGGCGACCATCAGCGACGCACCCGACCCGCTCGCCGCCGCGAGCATCGCGTCGCACTCGGCCACGGTCACCGCCATGGGCTTCTCCACCAGGACGTGCCGGCCCGCCTCGAGCGCGGCGACCGACTGCTCCGCGTGCAACGCGTTGGGGGTCCCCACCACGACGGCATCGATCCCCGGGTCGGTGGCGACCGCACGCCAGTCGGTGGTCACGCGGTCGATCCCGTGCCGCTCGGCGAACGCCTCCGCCGTCGGGAGCCGGTGGTTGGCGACCGCCGCCACCTCGCCGCCGAGCTCGCGGATCGCGCGCGCGTGGAAGTCCTGGATCCACCCGCACCCGAGGAGCCCCACCCGCATGGCGCCCGACCCTACCCCTTGACGCCGGTGACGGTGATGCCCTCCATGAACACGCGCTGGGCGAAGAAGAACAACACGATCACGGGCAACATGAACAGCACGACGGCGGCGAGCATCAGGTTGTACTCCACCTGGTGCAGCCCGCGGAACTCGTTGAGCCCGATCGCGAGCGTCCAGAGGTTCGAATCGCCCCCGAGGAACAGCAGGGGTGCGAAGAAGTCGTTCCACGAGTACAGGAACTGGAACAAGGCGACGGCCGCGATGGCCGGCTTCGCGAGCGGCACGATGACCCGCGTCATGATCTGCCACTCGCTCGCGCCCTCCATCCGGGCCGCGTCCGAGAGCTCCTCGGGTATCGTCAGGAAGAACTGGCGCAGCAGGAAGATCGAGAACGCGTCGCCGAAGAACAAGGGGACGATGAGCGGCTTGAAGCCCGGGATCCAGCCGTATCGGGCGAACAGGACGTACAGCGGCACGATCGTGACCTGGTAGGGGAGCATGATCGTCGCGAGGACGATCACGAACGTCGCCTGCCGTCCGCGCCACCGCAGGCGCGAGAGCGCGTACGCGACCGGGATCGAGGACAGGATGACCCCGAGCGTCGACAGGGTCGCGATGATCATCGTGTTCGTCGCGTACCGCAGGACCGGCAGCCGGCGGAACACCTCGGCGTAGTTGTCCCACTCGAAGGACCGGGGCCACATGTCCGTCGTCAGCGCCTGCTCCGAGGTCATCAGCGACGTGAGCAGCACGAAGGCGAGCGGGATCAAGAAGATGGCCATGACCGCGATCAGCAGGGCGTGGTCGGCGACCGCGAGCAGGAGCCGCTTGCGGCGCACGTTCGCCGGGAGCGTCCGTCGGAGGATGGGGCGGCGGCGGGCGGTCGTCGTGACCGCGGCGCTCACCGGAAGGCCCCCTGCTGGAACACCCAGCGCCTCGAGTTCCTGATCACGAGGAGGGTGCAGATCATCGTGATCAGGAACAGGATCCAGGCCATCGCCGAGGCGTAGCCCATCTTGAAGTTCTGGAAGCCCATCTGGTACAGGCGCGACGTGTAGAACAGCAGGGAGTTCTGCGGGTGCCCGATCTGCGCGTGGTCGCCCGTCTGCCAGAAGCTCACCACGTAGGCCTGCGTGAAGTACTGGAAGCCCGCGATGATGCCGATCACGATCGAGAAGAAGATCACCGGCGAGATGAGCGGCAGCGTGACGTGCCAGAAGCGTTGGAGACGACCAGCGCCTTCGATGTCCGCCGCCTCGTAGAGCTCGCTCGGGACGTTCAGCATCCCCGCGAGGAAGATGATCATCGCGTCGCCGACGCCCCAGATCGCGAGCAGCACGAGCGTGGGCTTGGCCCACTGCGCGTCGTAGAGCCACAGCGGCGGATCGCTCATCCCGATGCCCGACAGCACCTGGTTCACGGGGCCCGTCGCGGGGTTGAACAGGTAGAGGAACGCGAGCGCCCCCGCGACGGCCGGGGCGAGGGTCGGGATGAACACCGAGGTCCGGTAGGTCTTGATCGCGCGCCGGGGACGGACGAGCCACGTGGCGGTGGCGATCGCGACGGCGATCCGCAGCGGCAGGCCGACGATGATGATCCACATCGTGTTCTTCAGGGCGGTCCAGAAGAGCGGGTCCTTCGTGAACATGAACCGGTAGTTGGCCGTGCCGACCCAGTGGGGGGTCGACAGCAGGTCGTAGGACGTGAACGAGAAGTAGAAGCTCGAGACCATCGGGTACACCGTGAACGCGAGGAACCCGATGATCCACGGCGACATGAACAGCGCCACCGTCAGGTAGCGTCGTCTCGAGCGGCTGCGCCGGGCCGGCGACGCGCGTCGCGTCACCGGCCCGGCGGCTGCCTCGGTCGTCGCCGTGCTCGCCGTGCGGCCCCCCTAGATCTGCGCTTGGTCCATGGCGTTCTGGGTCTGCTGGGTGGCCTCGTCGAGGCCGGCCTGCAGGTCGGACGCGTCACCCGTCTGCCAGTCCGCGGCGAAGTCGACGAGGGCCTGCTCCAGCTCCTCGCCGAGGACCGTCGTCGGCCGGTACGCCGACGCCGGGTGCTCGAACGCCTCCATGAACGTCCCGAACTGCTCGGGGAGATCGAGGTCCGGCGAGGCGATCGCCTCGTTCGTCGTCGGGACGTTGTTCACGAAGTTCGCCATGTACACGAGCGTGTCCGTGTTCGTCGCCAGGTACTTCAGCAACAGCCACGCTTCGGCGGGGTGCGGAGCGCCCCTCGGCATGCCGATGACCGTACCGCCCGCGACGCCGGACCCGTACCGATCGGTGGTGCTCGGCGAGGTCGGCAGGGGCGCCGTGTCGTAGTTGAGGTCGGGCGCGAAGTCGGCGAGGAAGGCGTTGCGCCACTCACCGTCGATCTGCATCGCGACGCGGCCCTTCTGGAAGTCCTGCGGCGCCCCCCACTCGTTGCCGGCGCCGGCGACGAACTTCCGGAGCTTGTCGGCCCCGGTCTGGAAGTCACCGTCGCCGTAGACCTCGGCGATGAGGTCGTGCTGCCACTGGAACATCTCGGCCCAGGCCGGGTCCGAGGCGTAGGCGGGCGCGCCCGCCTCGTCGAGGTAGGTCGCCCCGAACATGTGCCCGAGGTTCACGAGGTTGCTGCTGCAGCAGTAGTAGTCGGTGACCGGCACGAACCCGGCGACCGCGATCGACCCGTCGGCGTTGAACTGCGTGAGCGCCTTCGCGTAGTCCGTCAGTTCGTCGGTGGTCGCCGGGGGCCCGCTCAGGCCCGCGTCTTCGAACAGGTCCAGGTTGTAATAGAGCCCGGTCGTGTCCGTGAGGAACGGCAGCGAGCACTGGATCCCGTTGAAGCTCGTGTACGTGAGCGCCGCGGCGGGGAACACGCTGCGGTCGATCCCGACGTTCGGGTCGTCGATGTACTGGTTCAGGTCGGCCCACGCGCCGCTGTCGCAGAACCTGCCGACGTTGTCGACGCCGAACGAGAGGAACACGTCCGGCGGGTTGCCGGCGTTGATCGCGGCGATCTGCTGCTCCTCGGTGATGCCGCACTTGGCGTCGACCGTGATCCACGGGTACGTGGACTCGAAGCCGTCCTTGAAGGATTCCTGCCACTGCGTGCACTCTCGGTTCGACGTCCACTCCCCGGTGAGCTCGACCGTCACCGGGGCGTTCGACGCGCTCGGATCCACCGTCTCGACCGACGTGCTCGACTCGCCGGCCGTGCAGGCGCTGACGAGCAGCCCCGAGCCGACGGCGATCGCCATCCATCGCTTCATGCCGCTGTACCTCCCTCCGGGGCTCCCCCCGCTCGTCCCAGTTGTACGTGCCTGCGTCCCATCCGGCTCCCCCCGTTCATCCGGTCGCCGCCCGTCGATCGAACAGCTGCTCGTGCGCGGCGGTCAGCGCGAGCGCGACCGACCCGTACAGCGTCGCCTCCTCGCGGAGCTGCGAGACCTCGATCCTCGGGCGGAACGGGGACAGCTCCGCCGCGCGCTCGCGGACGCGGTCGAGGAGGAGCTCGGTGTTCATCCCGATCCCGCCGCCGAGGACCACGAGGTCGGGGTCGAGCACCGCCGACACCCCGGCGATCGCGAGGGCGATCCGCTCGGCCTCCGCCCGGACCACCCGGCCGGCGCGCTCGTCGCCGGCCGCGGCGGCCGCGAAGACCTTGGCCGCCGTCAGGGTCCCGGTCATGCCCTCGTCGCGGGCCGTCCGGACCACGCCGTCGGCGCTCGCCCAGACGTCGAGCGGTCCGCGGCGGCGGCTCTCCACGCTCCCGACGTCGGTGCCCGCGAGCGGGAGGTAGGCGATCTCGCCGGCGCCGCCGCCCGCGCCCCGGTAGAGCTCGCCGTGCACCACGATCCCGAGGCCCACGCCCGTCCCGAGGTGCACGTACGCGAGGTGGTCGACCCCGCGACCCAGCCCGTGCGTCGCCTCGCCGAGCGCCGCGAGGTTCACGTCGTTCTCGAACACGGTCTTCGTCCCGAGCTCGTGCCGGACGAGGTCCACGATGCCGCCACGGCCCCAGCCCGGCAAGCTGTGCGCGAGGGAGACCTCCCGCTGCCCGGGGTGGAACACCCCCGGCGACCCCACGGCGGCGGCGGTGACCTGCCGCCACCGGATGCCGGCGTCCGCGGCGAGCCCGTGGGCGATCTCCCCCACCTGGGCGATCAACGTGGCGGCGCTGCGCACGCGCGCCCGCTCGTCACGCCGGGCGACGAACTCCCCGGTGACGTCGGCGATCGCCGCGCGCACGAACCGGCGGCCGATGTCGATCCCGACGACCCACCCCGCCCGAGGGTTCAGCTGGTACAGGATCGCGGTCGGGCCTTTCCCGCCCTTCGACCGGCCGGCCTCCCGGACCAGGCCTGCCTGCTGGAGGCCGCTGAGGGCCTGCGAGACGGTCGGCTTGGAGAGGGCGGTCTCGCGGGCGAGCTGTGCGCGGGAGATCGGTCCGACCCGGCGTACGCACTCGAGCACCGTGCGCTCGTTGATGGCCCGCAGCAGGCTGGGTGTTCCCGCGACCGACGTGGCGTCGATGGCCGTGCGTTCCCCCCGATCGGCGGCCCTCATCGGGACCAGTTCACAGGAAACTTTCCTAACTATTCGGCCGGATGCTACGCTCCGTCACCGACGCCAGTCAAGGCACGGTCGCGGGGCCGCCGCGGGGGAGGATGGGAGATGTCGGTCCTCGGAGCGGGGCGGGTGATGGCGATCATCCGGTACCGCGACACCGTCGACCTGCCGGCGGTCGCCGACGAGCTCACGTCCGCCGGGATCCCCCTCGTGGAGATCACGCTCGACACGCCGGGGGCGCTCCCCGCGATCCGACGGCTCGCCGACGAGGGGATGTCCATCGGCGCCGGGACCGTGCGGACCGCCGACGAGGCACGCGCGGCCGCGGGCGCGGGCGCCGCCTTCGTCGTGACGCCGGGCCTGGTCCCCGCGGTGCTCGGCGCGGCCGCCTCGGCGGGCGTCGTCGCGATCCCCGGCGTGCTGACCCCCACGGAGCTCCTCACCGCCACCGACGCGGGCGCCGCGGCCGTCAAGATCTTCCCCGTGGGGGCCGTCGGCGGCCCCGCGTACATCCGAGCGCTGCGCGGCCCGTTCGGCGACGTCGACCTCGTCCCGACCGGCGGGATCGCCGTCGACGAGGTCGGGGATTACCTCGAGGCCGGTGCGGCCTGCGTCGGCCTCGGGAGCGCGCTCGTCGGCGCGGCCGGCCCCACCTCCCCGGACGAGCTCGCCGCGATCGGGCGGCGTGCCGCGGCCGCCATGGGGGCGATCGGCGCGTGAGCGACGTGGACGTGATCGCCCTGGGGGAGACGATGCTCTCGCTCGTCGCCGTCGACGGGTCGCTCGCCACGGCGACCACCTTCGGTGCCACCCACGGCGGCGCGGAGAGCAACGCCTGCGTCGAGATCGTCCGGCGCGGTCGCCGCGCGGCGTGGGTCAGCCGGCTCGGCGACGATCCGGCCGGCGACCGTATCCGGGCGTGGCTGGCCGAGGCCGGCGTCGACCTCCGGTGGGTCGCGACGGACCGCGAGCGACCGACCGGGCTGATGCTCCGCGACACGGTCGGCGGCGTGCGGTACTGGCGCGCCGGGTCCGCCGCGAGCGCGCTGCACCCGGACGACCTGCGTGGCGTCCCCGTCGAGACCGCCGCCGCCGTGCTCGTGACGGGCATCACCGCGCTGCTTGGCCCCGATCCGGGGCTGACGGCGCTCGCGCTCCTCGACCGGGCCACGGGGCTCCGGATGGTCGACGTGAACCGACGATCGGGCCTGTGGGGCTCCGCGAGCGCGGCCGAGCACATCGGACCCCTCGTCCGGCGGTGCGATGTGCTCGTCGGTGGGGCCGACGAGCTCCGCCTCTTCGCCGACGGCACCGGGGAGACGCTCGCGCGCGGGTGCGCGTCCTTGGGGCCCCGCGAGGTCATCGTCCGCGACGGGGGCGCTGCCGTCGGTGCGCTCGACGCCGACGGCGGCTGGACCGAGCACCGCCCCGCACGCGTCGCGGACGTCGACCCGGTCGGCGCCGGCGACGCGTTCGACGCCGCCTACCTCGCGGCCCGTCTCGGCGGCGCCGACGTGGCGACGTCGCTCGCGGCAGGCGCCGACGCCGGCGCGCTCGTCGCGGCGTCGGTCGGCGACACGGGGGCCGTGCGGTGACACGCGACGCCCGGCAGCCGCCGGATCTCCCCGTCCCGGAGCCTCCGTACAGCCCCGTCGTCATCGCCGGCGACCTCGTCTGGACCGCGGGGCAGGTCGGCGTCGACGCCGAGGGGGCCGTCGTGCCCGGCGGGATCGCCGCGCAGACGCGTCAAGCGATCGCGAACGTCGCGGCCTGTCTCGCCGCGGCGGGGTGCGGGCTCGACGACGTCGTGAAGACCACGGTCTTCCTGGCCGACCTCGCGGACTTCGGGCCGTACAACGAGGAGTACCGCCGGCACTTCGCGCCGCCGTACCCGGCGCGGTCCACGGTGGGGGTGGCGCTCCCGGCCGGGCTGCTCGTGGAGATCGAGGCCGTGGCGCGCCGGCCGGCCACGTGATGGCAGGGCTAGAACCAGGTCGCGATCGCGTCGACGACGCGATCGTCGTCGTCCAGGACCGGGAAGACCCGGCGGCGGTCGAACGCGCGGCACGGGTGGGAGATCCCGAACCGCACGACGTCGCCCGGCCCGAGCGCGAGATCGGGCGCCACCCGGCAGATCGCGTGCTGATCCATCAGGCGGCGCACCGCGCAGCGTCCGAGGAGATCCGTGCCCTCATCGGTCGCCATCGCGATGGCCGGCTCGATGTCGTCGGGGACGTCGCGCGCGCCGATCCCCACGACCGCCACGTCGGGCTCCGGACGCGAGAGGACCGCACCGCGCGCCTCGAACGCGGCTCGGAAGCGATCGTCCGGCGGCGCGTCGGTGAACGGCGAGCCGCGCGCGTAGAGCCCGTCGTCGTGCGTGACGGTGCAGCCCGCGCGCAGGAGCACGCGCACCTCGGCGCCCGCGGGCCAGCCGTCGCGCAGGCGCTCGACGACCCGATCGAAGAAGAGGCTCCCCCCCGCGCTGACGGTCACCTCCCCGTCGAGGAGGCCGCCCTCGAGGCAGCGCATCGTCACCGTCCGCAGCGTGTCGAGGAACGCGTCGACCGACGCCAGCGCCGACGGCGAACGGTCCTGGGCCAGGGTCCCCTCGTAGCCGGCGACGCCCACCGGGCGCACGGCGTCGGCGGCATCGGCGGCCCTCGCCACGGCGAGGGCCGCGTCCGGCCCGCGCGCCCCGGTCCGGCCGCCCTCGTGCCCGACCTCGACGAACACGTCGAGGGGGCGCGCCGCGTGATGGCGTCGGAGCCCGTCCGCGAGACGGGCGACGCCGTCGACCGAATCGACCCAACAGGCGATGGTCACGGACGGGTCGGCGAGCGCGTCAGACAACGCGGCCGTCGCGACCTCGTCGACCGGTTCGCTCGCGAGGAGGACCCGTGGGACGCCGACGCCGAGCATCGCCCGGGCCTGGCCCATCGTCGCCGCCGTGATCCCCCACGCCCCCGCCTCGAGCTGACGTGCCCAGAGCTGGGGCGCCATCGACGTCTTCCCGTGCGGGGCCAGATCGACGCCCGCACCGGCGCAGTACGCCGCCATCCTGGCCACGTTGTGGTCGAGCGCCGACCGGCGGAGCGTCACGGACGGCAGGGGCAGATCCGACCGGGTCCATCCCTGGGAGGCCACCTCGCCGATCGTGATCGGTGCCGAGGCCGGGAACCCGACAGTCGCGAGGTCGATCGGCGTCGACCGGACGACGCTGAGATCGACGCCGGTGCCCATCGGGCGCACCGTAGCATCCGACCCGGAAGGAGCTGAGGGACCTATGCCATCGCTCGCCATCGCCGGCGGCACGCCGGTCCGTACCGATCCGTACCCGCCGTGGCCCGACCGCGGCGAGACCGACGTCGAGGCCGTCTCGGCGGTCGTCCGCGACGGCGACTGGGGCGGGTTCCCCGAACCCGGCCCGCACGCCGCGGCCTTCGAGGAGCGGTTCGCCGCCTACCAGGGCGCGCGCCACGGGATCTTGATGTCGAACGGGACCGTCACGATGGAGGTGGCGCTCAAGGCGCTGGGCATCGGCTGGGGGGACGAGGTGATCGTGCCCGCCCTCACGTTCAGCGCCACCGCCTACGCGCCGATCGCGGCCGGCGCGCTGCCGGTGTTCGTCGACGTGACGCCGGCGACGTGGACGATCGATCCGGACGCGGTCGAGGCGGCGATCACGCCCCGCACCCGGGCGATCATGCCGGTGCACCTCGGGCACCAGATGGCGGACATGGACCGCATCATGGCCATCGCGGCCGCGCACGGGCTCGCGGTGGTCGAGGACTGCGCGCACGCGCACGGGCAGCGCTGGAACGACGTGGGGGCGGGGTGCTTCGGGGCGTTCGGCTCGTTCAGCCATCAATCCTCGAAGATCCTGACCGCGGGCGAAGGCGGCTCCCTGCTGGCGAACGACGACGAGCTCGCCCGGCGCGCGCACTCGATCATCGACTGCGGCAGGCCCAAAGACGCCGACGAGCGGGAGTACACGTTCGGCGCCAACTACCGGCTCGGGGAGCTCCACGCCGCGTTGCTCGAGGTCGCGCTCGACCGCTTCCCGGCCGAACAGGCCCGCCGTGCCCAGCTCGGCGGCGTCTTCCAGGAGCTCGTGGCCGACGTCACCGGGGTCCGCGTGATGCCGCCCGATCCCCGCATCACCCGATGGAGTTTCTACCGGTACATCGTGGCGGTCGATCCCGCGTCGTTCGCCGGCCGGACGCACGGCGTGATCTGCGATGCCCTGGAGGCCGAGGGGATCGGCGCCTGGACGGGCTACGAGCCGATGTCGCGCTACGACCTGTTCCAGCCCGCGCTGTCGCGGCTCCCGGTCGCGGTCGAGCACGCGGCCCGGCTCGACCCCGCCGGGATGTCGTTCCCCGTCGCGGAGGCCGCCGGCCTGCGCGAGGGCGTGTACATCGACGAGAACGTCTTCCGATCCGATCGCGACGGGGTGACGCAGGCGGTCGAGGCGTTCGCGAAGATCCAGCGGCACGCCGACGAGCTCCCCGAGGGTTAGCCCGAGGCGAAGAACCGGGGGAGGTGCTCGCGGTTGGCCTCGAGCAGCTCGTCGAGGAGCGGCCCGGTGACGTCCGCGTCGCCCATCAGCGGGTTCGTGAGGAGGGCCTTGAAGGCGAGCGACCGCGAACCGCTGAGCGCCGCCTCGATCGTGAGCCGTTCGTAGGCCTTCGCGTGCTGGACGAGGCCGAGCATCTCGGGGGCCAGGGGCGCGGTCGCGATCGGGTGCGCCCCGTCGCGATCCACGCGGCACGGCACCTCGACCACGTCGTCCTCGGGCAGGTTCGGGATCGCGCCGGCGTTCCGCACGTTGACGACCTGCAGGTCGTCCGTGCCCGCGTGCAGCGAGGCCACGAGGGCCGCGGCGGCGTCCGAGTACCAGGCGCCACCCCGCTCCTCGAGCAGCTTGGGTTTCTCGTCCAGCGCGGGATCGCGGTACAGCTCGAGCAGGCCCGCTTCGATCTCGAGGACCTCCTCGGCTCGCGTCCGTCCCTCGCGGAGCTTCGCCATGACCCGGCGCGGCAGGTAGTAGTAGCGGAGGTAGGAGCTGGGGATCGCGCCGATCGCGCGGATCAGCTCGATCGGGAGGCCCTCGAACCCGTCGACGGGCGGGGCCGCCAGGAGCTCGGGGAGCCGGTCCTCGCCGTCCACCAGCACCCGCCGTTCCCACGTGAGGTGGTTGAGCCCCACGTGGTCGAGTTGCACCCGCTCGGGCGCGACGCCGAACAGGTCCGCCATCTCGCGCTGGAACCCGATCGCCACGTTGCACAGGCCGCACGCGCGGTGGCCGGCATCGAGCAGGGCCTGCACGATCAGGCCCGTCGGGTTCGTGAAGTCCACGAACCACGCCCCCGGCGCGCCGATCCGCGCCGTGAGGTCGGCCAGCTCGAGCACCACGGGCACCGTCCGCAGGGCCTTCGCGAAGCCGCCGGGTCCGGTCGTCTCCTGGCCGATGCACCCGTGCGCGAGGGGGATGGTCTCGTCCCGCAGCCGCGCGCGGTTCCCCCCGACGCGCAGCTGCACGATCACGAAGTCCGCGCCGTCGATCGCCGCCTCGCGGTCCTCCGTCAGCGTGACCGCCCCGCCCCAGCCGGCTTTGCGGACGATGCGCTCGGCGAGGGCCCCGACCACGGCGAGCCGATCCGGATCCACGTCCAGCAGGACCAGCTCGTCGACGGGGAGACGCCCCGCCCGCGTCACGAAGCCCTCGACCAGCTCCGGCGTGTAGGTGCTCCCGCCCCCCGCCACGGCCACCTTCACGCCCATCGCCGGGCATCGTACACTCGCGCCGGTGAAATCGTTAGGAAAGTTTCCTGACCCATTCATCGCGGAGATCGCGGGCCAGCCGGATGCCCTGCGCCGGGCCGCGACCGCGGCGATCGATCACGCCTCGGTGCTCGGCGACGCGGTGGGTCGGGCGCGTGCGGGCGCCCTCGTCTGCACCGGGATGGGGAGCTCGTACCACGCGGCGCACCCGGCGGTGACGGCCCTGGCCGCCGCCGGCGTTCGCGCCTCGATGGTCGACGCCGCCGAGCTGCTGCACTTCCGGCGCCCGATGCTCGGCGCCGACGACGTGGTCGTCCTCGTGAGCCAGTCCGGGGCGAGCGCGGAGACGGTCGCGCTGGCCGACGCGCTCCGTTCGGCGCCCGTCCGCCCCTGGACCCTCGCCGTGACGAACGCGGCGGATGGGCCGCTGGCCGGGCTCGTGGACGAGGTCATCGCGACGCGGGCGGGTCCCGAGACGGGCCCGTCCACGATGACGTTCGGGGCGTCCGTGACCGTACTCGCCGCCCTCGCCCGAGCGGACACGCCGGGCATGGCGACGTTCGCCGACGACGTGGAGCGCGCGGCCCGGGCCGTGGAACGGCTCCTGGCCGCCGACGACCTGCCGGACCGCCTCGTCGGGTGGCACGGCGGTCGCGCGACGACCGTGATCGTCGGGCGGGGTGGGGCGCGCGCGACCGCCGAGATGGCCGCCCTCACGATCGAGGAGTCGGTGGGCCTGCCGGTCGCCGCGCTGCAGGCGGCGCAGTTCCGCCACGGACCGCTCGAGCTGGCCGGTCCCGACCTGGCCGCGATGATCGTCTCCACCGAACCGTCGACGGCCGCACTCGACCGTGGCCTCGGAGAGGACCTGCGGCGGCTCGGGAGCGCCGTCGTGCTCGTCGGCGACGCCTCGGACGCAGGGCCGGACGCGGCCGTGTGGGTCGACACGGGACCGCTCGACCCCGCGCTCGCGCCGGCCGCCGCGATCGTGCCCGCCCAGCTGCTCGCGTGGCGGCTCGCGCACGCCGCGGGCCGCGCGCCGGGGGCCTACGTCCACGCCTCGAAGGTGACGACCCGTGAATGAGACCCGTGTCGCCTTGACGTTCGACGCGGAGCACCCGGACCGCCCCTGGTGCCCGCCCGGGAACGCCCAGCGGATCCTCGGCGAGCTCGATCGCGCCGGGGTGCGGGCCACCTTCTTCCTGCAGGGACGCTGGGCGAAGGCGCACCCCGACCTGGCGCGCGCCATCGCGGACGCCGGTCACCTCGTGGGACACCATTCGCACTACCACGCGCGCCTTCCCTTGCTCGATGACGACGGGCTGCGCGCCGATCTCGACGACGGCGCCGACGCCATCCGCACGACGGCCGGCGTCGACCCGGGTCCGTGGTTCCGGTGCCCGTTCGGCGCGGGGCACGACGACCCGAGGATCCTCGCGGTCCTCGCCGAACGCGGGTACCGCAACGTCCACTGGGATGTCGAGGTGGAGGACTGGGAGCCCTGGCGGACGGGCCCCGCGATCGCCGAGGACGTGGTCGCCGGGGTCCGGCGGCACGGCGACGGCGCCGTCGTGCTCCTGCACACCTGGCCCGGTGGGACGGGCGACGCGATCGTCGACGTGATCGGCGGCTTGCGCGCCGACGGCGCGCGTTTCGTCACGGTGAACGAGCTGGAGCGGGTGCCGTGACGCCGGCCGCGTTGCTCGCCGTCGACGGCGGGGGCTCGAAGGTGGACGCGGCCGTGTTGCGCCGCGACGGCACCGTCCTGGGGGCGGCCCGCGTCCGCGCGAGCGCGTTCGACACCGCCGGCGACCCGGCCTTCCTGGCCCAGATCGGCACGGCGATCCGCGCGGCGGGCGAGGACGCGGGGATCGTCCTCGACGGCCGTCCGCTCGGCGACGTGGGGGTGTTCTGCCTCGCGGGCGCGGATCTGCCCGCCGACGACCGGCGCATCGCCCGCGGACTGGCGGCGGCCGGATGGGCCTCGGACCCGGTGCTGCGCAACGATACCTTCGCCGTCCTGCGGGCCGGCACCGACCGTGACTGGGGCGTCGGGCTCGTGTGCGGATCCGGGATGAACTGCTCGGGGGTCGCGCCGGACGGCCGTACCTTCCGGTTCCCGGCGATGGGCGACATCTCGGGGGACTGGGGCGGTGGCTCCGAGCTCGGCGGGATGGCCCTGTGGCACGCGATCCGCTCCGCGGACGGCCGCGGGGAACGCACCGAGCTCGAGCGCCGGGTGCCCGAGTACCTGGGCCTGCGCCGGCCTCGGCAGGTCGCCGAGGCGATCCACGGCGGCCGCCTGGACCGCGTCGTGTTGCGCGACCTGTCCCCACTCGTCTTCGAGGTGGCGAGGACCGATCGCGTCGCGCGCGCGCTCGTCGACCGCCAGGCCGACGAGGTGGTCCTCATGGTGCGCACGACCGTGCGACGGCTGCGGCTCACGCGCCTCGATCCGGACGTCGTCCTGGGTGGCGGGGTGTTCCGCGCGACCGACGAGGCGTTCCACGCCCGGATCCGGCGAGGGATCGCGGCGGTGTGTCCCGCGGCGACGATCCGCGTGCTCACGTCCCCCCCGCTCGTCGGCGCCGCGATGCTCGGGCTCGACGTGATCGGCGCCTCGGCAGCCGCGCACGGGCGGGCGCGCGCCGCGTTGACCCACGAACGTCTGTCGTCCCACACTGCGAACGGTCGGAAGGAGCGCTGAGGGTGGCCAACATCGTCCTCGACCACATCACGAAGGTGTTCGGCGATGACGTCGTCGCGGTCGACGACGTCTCGCTCGAGATCCGCGACGGCGAGTTCATGGTGCTCGTGGGGCCGTCGGGCTGCGGCAAGTCGACGATCCTGCGGATGATCGCGGGGCTCGAGGAGGTCACCGCGGGCGAGATCTCGGTCGGCGGGTCCGAGGTGACCGATCTGGAGCCCAAACGTCGCGACATCGCGATGGTGTTCCAGAACTACGCCCTGTACCCGCACATGACCGTCGAGCAGAACCTCGCGTTCGGCCTGAAGCTCCGCAAGACGCCGAAGGACGAACGCGCGTCGCGGGTGCGGGACGCCGCCGCGATCCTGGGACTCGATCCCCTGATGGCGCGCAAGCCGGCCGAGCTGTCGGGCGGACAACGCCAGCGCGTCGCGATCGGTCGCGCCATGGTCCGCGAGCCACGGGCGTTCCTGATGGACGAGCCGCTCTCGAACCTGGATGCGAAGCTCCGGGTCCAGATGCGCGCCGAGCTCATGCGGCTGCACGACCGGCTGGGTACGACCACGGTCTACGTGACGCACGACCAGGTGGAGGCGATGACGCTCGGGCACCGGGTGACGGTCCTGCGCGACGGCCTGCTCCAACAGGTCGACACGCCGCAGCGCCTCTACACCCACCCGGCGAACCTGTTCGTCGCCGCCTTCATCGGCTCGCCGCCGATGAACCTCGTCCTGGCCGACGTCGGCGACGAGCACCTCAGCTTCGGCGGGTGGCAGGTGCCCATCGATCCGTCGGCACCGCTGCGCGACTGGCACGGCCGCTCGGTGATCCTCGGGATCCGGCCCGCCGACATGGAGGATCGCGACGTGTGGCGCGACGACACGCTGCCCACCGTCGAGGTCGACGTGGATGTGACCGAGGAGCTGGGGTCGGAGGTGAACGTGCTGTTCCGCGTGGACGCCCCGCCCGTCGCGGTGGACGAGATGCGCGCCGCCCTCGACGAACCCGGCGACGAGGATCTGCTCCTGCTGGCGGAGGAGGAGCCCCGCTGCGTGTTCTGCGCCCGGGTCGACGCCCGGACGGCGGCGCGCCCCGGCGCGCGGATCCGCCTGACCCTGGACCCCGCGCGGTTCCACTACTTCGACCCCGACTCGGGGCTCGCGATCGGGTGATCGCCGTCGGGTGATCCGCCCGCCGCGTGGGTAGGGCGGGTCGGTGCACCTCATCGAGCGAACGATCCGGCGCGTCGACCGCGCGCAGCAGCGGCGCCGGCCGCTCGCCGTCGCCGTGGCCGTCCTCAAGAAGTTCGGCGACGATCAGGGCGGACACCTGGCGGCGCTCCTCGCGTACTACGCGTTCCTGTCCCTGTTCCCCCTGCTCGCGGTCGCGAGCACCCTGCTCGCCCGTGCCCTGCCGGGGAACCCGGAGCTCCGCGAGGCCGTGCTCGGATCGGCGCTGCGCAACCTGCCGCTCGTGGGCGAGACCCTGCAGCGCGACGCGCCCTCGCTCGACGGGTCGGGCGTGGCGCTCGTGGTCGCCCTCGCGGTGGCGCTGTGGGCGGGGCTCGGCGCGATCCGGGCCTTCGAGCACGCACTGAACACGATCTGGAACGTGCCGTACCGGCGCCGACCGTCCTTCCTCGGCAACGTCGCGCGGGCCGCCGCCGTCCTCGCGCTGCTCGCCGCGCTGGTGCTGGTGGGGGCGGGGCTCGCCGCCGCGGCGCAGGCCGCCGGCGGGCCGGCCGGCACCCTCGCCGGGTGGTCGGCGTCCGTGCTCGTGAACGTGGCCGGCCTGCTGGTCGCCTACCGCGTGCTGACCGGCGCGTCGCTCCCGTGGTCGGCGCACGTGTGGGGGGCGGTCGCGGCCGGGACGGCGTGGACGGTCCTGCTCGCTGCAGGCGCCCGATACGTGGCGTGGCAGGTGAGCGGGGCCGGGCGCGTCTACGGGACGTTCGCGCTCGTCATCGGCCTCCTCGCGTGGCTCTTCCTCTCGGCGCAGGTGGCGCTGCTCGGCGCCGAGATCAACGTCGTGCGCGCGGCGCGGCTGTGGCCCCGCAGCCTCGTCCAGCCGCCGCTCACCGACGCCGACCGACGGGCCCTGGTTCGGTACGTCGAGGAGGCCGCGCGGCGTCCCGAGGTCGTCGTGGACGCCGACGTGCCGTCCGGCTCGCCTCCCTGAGCCCTCAGACGGGCGGCGGCGGTGTCGGGGGGATCGGCGGCGGAACGATCGGCGCCTCGGGCCGACGGAAGAACTCCGTGGCGTTCGGCGTCCCCCAGAGCCCCAGGAGCACCGCGAACGCGATGACCAGCTGGAACAGCGATGCCAGCGCCCCGGGACCGCCCGCGAGCGCGCGCGGCAGCGCCCCCAGCGTCACGAGACCCTCGAGCACCGTCGCGATGATCCGCGCGACGTTGCTGCCGTCCCACAGCGCGTAGATCAGCAGGAACTCGAGGAGCCCGATCGTGAGCAGGATGAACCCGATCACCTGGAGGATCCCCTGGGTGATGCCCACCTCGTCGAGCGTCGTCCGGTCGGGTCGGAGGAACAGGAGGAGGAGTCCGGACACCGCCGTGAAGAAGGCGCCGATACCGATCATCCACCCGGCGAACCGGACCCCGCCGGGCGGGCGGATGCGACGCGCGGGGTCGATCATCGGGCGAGCCTAGCCCCGGGTCCCGCGGCCACGCAACGGCGCCGGATGGGTGCCGGGCCCCGTCCCCGCAGGTAGACTCGATCGTCCCGGCGGCGGGGTAGCTCAGTGGCAGAGCAAGCGGCTCATAATCGCTGTGTCGCGGGTTCGATTCCCGCCCCCGCTACGAGACGAGCGAGACCGACTTCCATCGGCACGAGGAGACCACGCGCATGGGCAAGCAGAAGTTCGAGCGGACGAAGCCGCACGTCAACATCGGGACGATGGGGCACATCGACCACGGCAAGACGACCCTCACGGCCGCGATCACCAAGCGCCAGGCCGAGAAGGGCCTGGCGGAGTTCACGCCGTTCGACGAGATCGACAAGGCGCCCGAGGAGCGCGAGCGCGGCATCACGATCGCGATCGCGCACGTCGAGTACGAGACCGAGAACCGCCACTACGCCCACGTCGATATGCCGGGCCACGCGGACTACGTCAAGAACATGATCACCGGCGCCGCCCAGATCGACGGGGCCATCCTCGTCGTCTCGGCCGCCGACGGTCCCATGCCCCAGACCCGCGAGCACGTCCTGCTCGCGCGGCAGGTCGGGGTCCCCTTCATCGTGGTCGCCCTCAACAAGTGCGACATGGTCGACGACCCCGAGCTCCTGGAGCTGGTCGAGCTCGAGGTCCGCGAGCTCCT
>DASQKC010000098.1:0-9824 GCA_035630755.1 Actinomycetota bacterium
CCTGATCTGGCTCTGCGGCCTCGCCGTGGTCTGGACGACGACCGTGGCGCCGCTCGGCGGCTCGATCGACGAGGCGTTGCGTCTGGCGGTGCGCGACTACGTCTGGGTCCTCGTGCTGATGGTCGTCGAGTGCATCCGGCAGCTGCACTACCTGATCGAGGAGCACTCGAAGGGCTACTACGCGTTCTGGGAGAAGCGGGTGTTCGCCCGCAGCCGCGCGCGCTCCGGCCGGCTCGATGACTGGACCCGGTACCGCGTCGGACGCGCGTTCAAGTTCTTCATCCTGCTGCTCGCCCTCAGCACGTTCCTCGGACGGCTGTTCAACACCAAGCCGGTCTGGCTGGGCATCGTCGAGGCCCCCGCCCGGCTCGTCACCGCGCTCTCGTTCGTCTTCCAGCTCGCGTTCGGCTTCTTCTTCATCATCTTCCAGTTCATCGGCCTGTTCTGGTTCCTGTCGCGGGGCGGGATCGACACCTACATGCCCGATGAGATCGAGACGCGGTTCGACGACGTGAAGGGGCAAGATCCCGTCCTCGACCGCCTCCGCGAGACGATGATCTTCCTCGAGGCGCCAGAGGCCATCGAGGAGCGCGGCGGCTACGTCCCGGGCGGCGTGCTCCTGTGGGGTCCGCCGGGCACCGGGAAGACCCTCATGGCGCAGGCGGTCGCCGGCGAGACGGCCCGCCCGTTCGTGTTCGTGGACCCCGGCGCCTTCATCCAGATGTTCATGGGCGTCGGGATCCTCAAGGTGAAGGGGCTGTACCGCAAGCTCCGACGGCTCGCCCTGCGCTACGGCGGGGTGATCGTCTTCTTCGACGAGGCGGACTCGCTCGGCAACCGCGGCCAGGTGGGTGGCGGGGTCGGCGGCATGGCCACCGCATCACCGTGGACCACTGCGCCGGCATGCAACGGGATGGCGTACCTGTCGCCGGCCACGCGCGACGATCTCCTGCGGACCTCGCTCCCCGACCAGCTCGGTCCCACGCCCGACCACCTGATCATGGGCGGCATGGGTGGCGGGGGCGGGATGGGCACGCTCCAGGCGCTCCTGTCCGAGATGTCCGGCCTCGAGAAGCCGCGCGGGCTGTTCAACAAGATCCGGAAGTGGCTCGGGATGAAACCGAAGCCGCCGTTCAAGTACCGGATCCTCCACATCTTCGCGACGAACATGCCCTCGGCGCTGGACCAGGCGATGCTGCGCCCCGGGCGCATCGACCGGCAGTACAAGGTCGGCTACCCCACCAAGGAGGGCCGCAAGGCGACGTTCGAGTACTACCTCTCGAAGGTGAACCACGAGCTGACGTCCGAGGAGGTCGACAAGCTCGCCACGATCACCCCGTACGGCACCGGGGCCAGCATCAAGGACTTCGTCAACGAGGGCGTCGTCGTGGCGATCCGCGACGGTCGCGAGGTCGTCACCTACCGCGACGTCATCCGCGCGAAGCACGTGAAGCAGCTCGGCGTCCCCGACGACTTCGAGTACATCGAGCGCGAGCGCCACGCGACGGCCGTGCACGAGGCGTGCCACGCCGTCACCGCCTACCGGCTCCGGCACCACGCCATCATCGACATCGCCACGATCGAACGCCGTGGTGACGTCGGCGGCATGGTGTCCTACGTCCCGCCCGAGGACCAGATGTTCGACTGGAAGTCCGAACGCGAGATCGACGTCATGGGGAGCCTTGCCTCGCTCGCGGGCGAGCGCATGTTCTTCGACGGCGACAACTCGGTCGGCGTCGGCGGCGACATGCAGAACGCGACCCGAACCGTGGTCACGATGCATGGGTTCGTCGCGATGGGCGACACCATCGCCTCCCACCTCGTCCAGCTCGGGAGCGCTCGCGGCGCGCAGCCGATCGAGGACGGCAGCCACACGCTGTTCGACGGGCCGTTCGGACAAGGGGTCGAGGCCACGCTCCAGGACCTGTACCGGCGCACCTGGGACCTGCTCGAGGACAACCGGGCGGAGGTCCTGGGGGTCGCCCACGCGCTGGAGACGCACAAGACCGTGACGGGGGACGACATCGCGGCGGTCGTGGACGGCACGCCGGGACCGACCGTCGACGGCCGCCCCTACCACGACCCGGCTTTCCGGCAGATGCTCGAGAACTACCACACCGCCGCGCTGCGGGCGCACAAAGCACATGGCGGCGTCGACACGGTCATCCCCGTGCCCCTCCCGCCACCCCCGGTGGACACGCATCCCGCTCCCCCCTCGGTGGTGCGGCCGGTCACCGAGGAGCCGCCCCCCGTCGGATAGCCGGGCTCACGATCCCGGGGAGCGACCGCCGTTATCCTGGGGCGATGCGACTCTACGATTCGTTGACGCGCGAGGTGCGCGAGCTCGCCCCGAACGAGCCCGGCCGCGTCACGATCTACTCCTGCGGACCCACGGTCTACCGCTACGCCCACCTCGGGAACTACCGGACGTTCATGCTCGGCGACCTGATCCGCCGCGCCCTGCGGTACGAGGGCTTCGAGGTCACGCAGATCATGAACATCACCGACGTGGGACACATGACCGACGAGAGCTCGGCCGAGGCCGTGGACAAGATGCAGCTCGCGATGGAGGACGAGGGCCTCGCGCCGCTCGAGATCGCCGAGAAGTACACGCGAGCGGTGCTCGAGGACGCCGCCGCGGTGGGCATCCGGCCCGCCGACGGCTACCCGAAGGCCACCGAGCACATCGAGGACATGGTGGCCCTCACCGAGCGGTTGATCGACCGCGGGCACGCCTACGTCGTCGACTCCGGTTCGGTCTACTACGACGTGACGACCTTCCCGGGCTACGGTCGGCTGTCAGGCAACACCCTCGACAAGCTGCGCGAGGGGCACCGTGACCTCGAGACCGACCCCCGCAAGCGCCACGCGGCCGACTTCGCGCTCTGGAAAGCCGCGGGGCCGGGCCGACTGATGAAGTGGCCCGCTCCGTGGGGCGAGGGGTTCCCCGGGTGGCACGTGGAGTGCTCGGCGATGTCGATGCGCTACCTCGGCGAGCACATCGACATCCACACGGGCGGCACCGACCTGCGGTTCCCTCACCACGAGGACGAGATCGCCCAGTCCGAGGGGGCGGTCGGCCACACGGTCGTGGGCACGTGGGTCCACGGGGGACACCTCCGCCTCACCGGTCAGAAGATCTCGAAGTCGACCGGCAACGTGCTCCGTCCCCTGGACCTCGTCGAGCGCGGCATGGATCCGCTCGCCTTCCGATGGCTCTGCTTCCAGACCCAGTACCGCAGCGAGATGGACTTCTCCTGGGAGGCGATGGCGACGGCGGACGCGAGGGTGACGCAGCTGCGGCGGCACGTGGCCGGCTGGGCACCCGCCGCCGGCACCCTCGGCGCGGCCGCGACCGCGTACGACGTCCGCTTCCGCGAGGCGCTCGCGAACGATCTCCACATGCCGGGCGTGGTGGCGGTCGTGAACGAGCTCGACCACGCGGCCGACGTCCCGGCTGGTGAGAAGTACGCGCTGCTCGCCGCGTGGGACGACGTCCTCGGGCTCGACCTCGAGCGCGAGGCGACCGCCGGGTGGGAACCGACCGCGGAGATGCGCGCCCTGATGGCCGAACGCGACGCCGCCCGCGCGGCGCGCGACTACGCCACGAGCGACGAGATGCGCGACCGGCTCGCCGGGATGGGCCTCGAGGTCATGGACACGCCGGAGGGCACCACGGTCCGCCCCGTGGGGTGAGCCTCACGCGACGACGAGCAGATCCCGCGGGCTGTCGTTGAGCGGCTGCACCCCGTCGGCTGTCACCGCGACGATGTCCTCGATCCGCACGCCGAACGCGCCGTCGAGGTACGCGCCCGGCTCCACGCTGAAGGTCATCCCGGGCCGCAGGACCGTGACGTCCCCCTCGACGGCGTACGGCGGCTCGTGGACCTCCATCCCGATCCCGTGTCCGGTCCGATGGATGAACCGGTCCCCCAGACCGGCGTCGGTCAGCACGGCGCGAGCCGCCCGGTCGACCTCCTGGATCTCGATCCCGGGTCGGACCGCCGCCCGGCCCGCGGCTTGCGCCCGTCGGACCGCATCGTGGACGCGGCGCTGCTCGTCGGTCGGCTCGCCGACCACCACCGTCCGCGACGTGTCGCTGAAGTAGCCGTCGAGCGGGCCACCGAAGTCCATCACGACGACGTCCCCACCGGCGATCACACGCTCGCCCGGCTCGTGGTGCGGCGAGGCGGCGTTCGGCCCGGCAGCCACGATCGTGAAGTCCGCCGCCGTGTGGCCGTGTTCGACGAGCAGCGCCGCCAGATCGCCCGCGACGTCCAGCTCGCGGCGCCCCGCGAAGGGGCGGGTGACGATGTCGGCGGCGACCCGGTCGGCCGCGGCACCGGCCCGCCGCAGGGCGTCCAGCTCGTCGGTGTCCTTCACCGCCCGGAGCGCGCCCACGATGGGTGACGCGGAGCTGAAGGGGACATCCGGCGAGGCCGCCTGCAGGCCCAGCAGGTGGACGGCCCAGGTCCGGTCACCGAGCGCCACGCGCCGCGCGTCGCCGAGCAGGCCCGTGGCGCGGGCGTACGGATCCTCGCCGTCGGCCCATCCGACCACCTCGACGACCTGTCCCGCCGGCGACGCCGCGGCGAGCGGGACCTCGAGGAGCGGCACGAGCATCGCCGGGTCCCGCTCCGGCCGGATCACGAGGAGCGTGGGGCGCTCGAAGGGCATCGGGTCGTAGCCGCACAGGTACGCGAGGTCGGGCGAGGGCGTGATCACGACGGCGTCGACGCCCACCTCCGCGGCGGCCCCCGCCGCCGCGGACATGCGTCGCCGGTACCGATCCGCGTTCACAGCTTGAACCTGATCGTCTGGGGGACGACCTGCAGGGCCACGGGCGTGGTGCCGAAGGATGCGCCGTCGATCACGACGGGCATCGGCCGGTCCGACTCGATCCGCCCGGCGATCCTGATCCGGAGCTCCTTGATGCCGTCGGCCGGTACGTGGTCGCCATGTCGGAAGATCCTGGGCAGCAAGCGATATGCCTCTCCCTTCGGGCCGACGAAGGCGAGCACGTCGAGCACGCCGTCGCCCGGGAAGGACCGCGGGGACATGCGGAGCCCGGCATCGAACTGCCCGTTGCCGACGATGATGCTCCAGGACCTCAGAAGGTGCTCGCGGTTGTCGAGCTTCAGGGTCACGTCGCGCACACGCTGGGTGGCGTAGGCGGACCAGAACCCGAGGAACCGCCGGCCGCCGCCGAGCCACCGCGGGAGCCGTGCGGCGTTCCGCGCCATGCCGGCGTGGAACCCCACCTGAGCGACGTTCGTCGCGTACCGGATCGCCGGGGCGCCGCGACGTGTCGCGCTGACCTTCATGACGTCGAACGGGTACGTGTTCTCCCCCACGAGGTGACCGACGGCCCCGTCGACGTCCTCGGGCAGGCCGAAGCTCCGGGTGAGATCACACGGCCCCATCGCGGGGACCACGCCGAGGACGGGATCGTCGGTGACCGGGTGACCGTCGCGGAACATGCCGTTCACGACGTCCTGTACCGTCCGATCGTCCCCGACCGCGGTGAGGTAGCGGTAGCCCTCGTCGAGCGCGGCCGTCGCGAGCCGCGTCGCGTCCGACCCGTCGCGGCTCACCTGCAGGCGGTACCGCAGGCCTCGCGCCTCGAGCGCGCGCTCGAGGAGGGCCAGGTCGGCGACCGCGCGGTCGGCGATCACGGCGAGGTCCCCGAACGGGCTGGTCATCGGCCGGTCATCGTAGCGAGACCCCGGTGTACGCGACGACGCCGCGCGCGACGGCGTCGATCGCCCCTCGCACCGCGGCGGCGGTGGCCGGCGGCGCGATCTCGCCGATCTGCCGCAGCAGGTCGAGCAACTGCTTGCAGTTGCGCACGAAGTCGCCGGGCGCCATCTCGGTCTCGTCCAGGACGTCTTCGAGCGGCTTGCCCTCGGCCCAATGGAAGACGGGCTCCGCGAACCCGGGCTCGAGCTCGCGGCAGAGCTGCACCTGGTGCGCGTCCTCGGCCCGCCGGACCTGCCGCCAGAGCCGCTGGAGGCGCTCGTAGGCGTCCGCCGTGGCGCCGGTCGGCATGCGACCCGTCAGGGGGTGCCGCTCCCGCGCCTCGTAGACGACCGTGCTCACGAGCGCGGCGACCTCAGCCGGGGTCAGCGCCTCGAGGAGCCCGGCGTCGATCGCCTCGCCCATGAGCAGGTCGCCCTCGCCGTAGATCCTCGTCAGACGTCGTCCTTTGTCGGTGAGCACCCAGTCGCGCAGGTACCCGAGGTCGTCGAGGACGCCGAGGACGCGGTCGAACTGACGAGCCAGGGTCTCGGTCCGGGTCCGGATCCGCCGCTCGACGCCCGCCAACTGCGCCTTGAGCTTCGAGACCCGCTCCGCCCATCGTTCATGTTTGGCACGTTCGGGACACGCGTGGCACGGGTGGGTCTCCGCCGCGGCCTCGAGCGTGGCGACCTCCCTCTCCACCTTGGGATCGCCCGCCCGGCGCTTCGGCGACTTGGGCGGCTTCACCCGCAGGGCCACGAGGCGTGCCGCGACGTCGCGCCGGAAGCGCGCGCTCCGGGCGCTCCCCGACCGCGGGAGCTGGATCCGCGTCAGCGCGACAGGCGGGTCCTGGAAGTCGCGCGGCGCGAGCCGGAGGTTCCGCCGATCCTCGGCGAGCGCTTGCGGTCGGCCGTCGCGGGACGACCCCAGCACCACCGCGAGACCCCGGCGCCGGGCACCGCTGACGTGGACGACGTCGCCGGGCCGGAGCGCGGCCAGGGCCTCCTTGATCGCTCGCTCGCGGGCGGCCTCCCGGCCCCGCCGGTCCTCTTCACGCAGGGTGGCGGCCCGCTCGCGCAGCGACCAGTACTCCTCGAAGTCGCCCAGGTCGCACACGAGGTTGCGCCGGTACCCCTCGAGCGCCTCCCGGTCTTCCTCGCGCCGCCGCTCGAGCGCCACGACGCCGCGGTCGGTCAGGAACTGCGCGAACGAGGCGTTCAGCAGGTGGTGCGCCTGCTCCGGGTCGTAGTTGCGGACCAGGTTCACCGCCATGTTGTAGGACGGACGGAAGGACGAGCCCAGGTCGTACGTCCGCGTGGCCGCCAGCCCCGCGACGCGCTCGAACGGCACCTGCCGCTGGTACACCACGACAGCATGCCCGAGCGGGTCGATCCCGCGTCGCCCGGCGCGCCCGGTGAGCTGCGTGTACTCCCCCGGCGTCAGGAGCTCGTGGCGTTCGCCCTGGAACTTCCACAGGTCCTCGATCACGACCGTCTTCGCGGGCATGTTGATGCCGAGCGAGAGGGTCTCGGTGGCGAACACCACCTTCACGAGCCCCTCCTCGAAGAGTTGCTCGACCGTCTCCTTGAACGCCGGGAGCATGCCCGCGTGGTGGGCAGCGATGCCCGCGGTCATGCCGTCGAGGAAGTCGTGGAACCCGAGGGCGGCGAGGTCGTCGTCGTCGATCCACGCGGCGCGCTCTTCGGCGCGCGCGCGGATGATCTCGCCCTCCTCGCGCGACGTGAGCCGGATCCCGGCGTCGCGGAGCCATCGCACGCTCCGGTCGCACCCCGCGCGGCTGAACACGAAGTAGATCGCCGGCAGCATGCCCTCCTCCTCGAGGCTCAGCACGACCTCCTCACGGCGCGGGACGAACACGCTCGCCCGGCGCGGCTGCGGACGTCCGCCCCGGTGGCGGTCGCGGCGCGCGTGGGTCTCCTGCCGGTCCAGGCTCACGACGAACGGGTTCGGGAGCAGCACGCCGTCCTGTTCGGTGTGCATCGGATGCAGCTCGCGGCCGACGAGGTAGTGGTGCTCCAGCGGCACCGGACGGCGTTCCTCGATCACGACCGCCGTCTGGCCGCGGAGCGTGCGCACCCACGCCCCGAACTCCTCCGCGTTCGAGATCGTCGCGGACAGGCATGCCACGGCTACCGAGGACGGGAGGTGGATCAGCACCTCCTCCCAGACCGCGCCGCGGTAGGGGTCCTGCAGGTAGTGGACCTCGTCCATCACGACGGTCTCGAGGCCGCGGAGCGCGTCGCTCCGCTCGTAGAGCATGTTCCGCAGCACCTCGGTCGTCATCACCACGACGGGGGCGTCCCCGTCGATCGAGTTGTCCCCCGTCAGCAGCCCCACCCGCCCGGGGCCGTATGCCGCCACGAGGTCGCCGAACTTCTGGTTCGAGAGGGCCTTCAGCGGAGTCGTGTAGAAGCACTTGCGCCCGTGCTCGAGGGCGCGATCGATCGCGTACTCCCCCACCACCGTCTTCCCGGCGCCCGTCGGGGCCGCGACCAGCACCGACTCCCCCCGGTGGAGGGCCTCCAGCGCCGTGACCTGGAAGTCGTCCAAGGGGAACGGGTAGCGCTCGGCGAACGCCCGGGAGGTGGTCACGGGATCCAGTCTAGGGTCGCCCGGGTCGGCTCAACGGATCGCGGCCGGATTCGGCCCCACGATCACGGTCAGAGCGCCCGGGACGATCTCCAACGTGACCGGCGCCGGACCGATCCGCTCGCCGTCCGCGTACACGAGGACCCGCCGGTCCGCCTCGATCGTGATCCGGGCCCCCCGCATCATCCGCACGGCGGGGTGCCGGACGTGCGCCCCCCGGAAGACGCCGGGGAACGCTCGCAGGAAGGCCCCCTTCGAGAGCGCGCGCAGCAGGCAGACGTCGAGGGCCCCGTCGACGAGGGAGGCATCCGGGGTCACCTTCATGCCGCCCCCGTACCGCGTGGAGTTCCCGACCACGACGAGCATGTGCGGTCCACGCACCACCTCGTCGTCCACGGTCACCGTGAACGTGGCGGGCTGGAACCGCGCCAGGGTCCGGATCACCGCCGCGACGTAGGTGCCGGTCGCGCCGAGGTTGACGCGCATCGCGTTCGCCGCCTCGTTCACCTCGGAGTCGAACCCGCAGCCGGCGACGTTCACCATGTAGCGCGAGGTCCCGTCCGCGGTGACCCGCGCCACGTCGATGCGCTCGGTGACGCCGGCGGCCAGGGCGCGGATCGCCTTGTCGAGCGACCCGACGCCGATCGCCGCCGCGAAGTCGTCGGCGGTGCCCGAGGGGAGGATCGCGAGGGCGGCGTCGGTCCCGACCAGCCCGTTCGCCGCCAGGCCCACCGTCCCGTCGCCGCCCAGCGCCGCCACCACGGGGGCCCCGGCCTCGGCCGCGCGACGGGCTCGGTCGGTGAGATCGGCGGCGGAGGTGCTCAGCTCGACGCGATGGTCGACGCCGGCCGCGCGGAGCAGGCCGTCCACGCGGCCGATCAGCCGGCCCGCCTTCCCGCGCCCCGCGGTCGGGTTCGCGACCACGACGACGGGTCCGTCGGTCACGGCTCCCCGCTAGCCCGTGGGGAGCAGCCCGCCGGCGCCCGCCGGCTGATCCACCGTGCGGATGCCGGCGGCGCTCAACGCGACCACGTACTTCCGGTGCGCCTCGGCCAGCAGCGCGTCGGCGCCGTCCAGCAGCTCGGTGGTTCGCTCCCCGATCGCCGCGGCGAGTTCCGGATCATCGGTCGCCTCGGCCGTGGCGAGCAGGAGCGCCGCCTGGCGATAGGCCCGCAGCGCGAGGACGAACTCGCTCCGCGCGGACAGGATCTGGTCGGCCGTCAGGCCGAAGCCCTGGTCGCGGATCGCGTCGGCGAGGGGGTAGTCCTCGATGGCCGCCGCGGCGTCCTCGAGGGAGCCGGCGAGGTCCTCCAGCGCCTGCGCCGACATGTCCACGGGCCTGCCCTGGACGACCTGCTTGGCGGCGGCCCGGAGTTGGGGCGCGACCACGGGCGGCGCCGGGTCGCGGAACTGAGCCACGTCGCTCACGTCGGTCTCGATCGACGCCTGCCACGTCTCGAGGATCGTGCGCTGGG
>DASQKC010000099.1:0-13862 GCA_035630755.1 Actinomycetota bacterium
GACGATCGTGGAGCAGGAGACCTGGACCGACGCCGCGATCAACTACGACCCGCTCAGCCTGCGGAGCGGGCGCTACTTCGACGGCGAGCACAGCGGGCTCGGGATCCGCCTCGTCGACTACGACGACGACTTCGATGCCAACGGGCTGCCGACACGGTTCGCATCCGAGGTGGAGCTCCTCGATCCGACCGGCGCCGTCACCGAGACCGCGGTGGTCTCCGTGAACGAGCCCGTCCGGCACGGGGATCTGCGCATCCACCAGTACGGCTTCGGGTGGGCGCCGGTGGTCACCGTCACGGACGGCGGCGAGACGGTGTTCGACGGGCCGATCGTCATGAGCCAGGAGAGCGCGCCCGAGGGCAGGTCCCAGCTGGCGCAGACCTGGCACGGGTTCGTGAAGCTGCCGGGCGCGGCGACCGATGGTGCGGACCGCGCGATCGAGCTCGAGCTCTGGCCCGACGGCCGCGCCTTCTTCGCGGACGGGATGCCGATGTTCGGCGAGCAGGCGCCGCTCATGCGGTACCGCGTGTGGGAGGGCCGTCTGATCGACCCCTCGCTCGCCGGGCTGGACACACGCTTGATGCACGTCGGCAGCGAGGGGCTGATGGCCGGGGGCTGGGTGGTGGACCCGGTCGCCGGCTGCGTGCTGCGCGGGGCGGAGGTCGCGGCGCGCACGGGCACCTCGTGTCCGCCCGGCGCCGACCCGGCCCTGACGCTCGGGTTCCCCGACCTGCGGCGTTACTCGGTGCTCCAGGTGGGCAAAGACGCCGGTATCCCGGTCGTGTTCGTCGCGGCTATCCTCATCGTGCTGGGCTTGCTCGCCGCGCTCTACACGTCGCGACGCAAGCTCTGGGTGCGGGCCGCGGCCCGCGGGTCGGGATCGCGGCTGGAGATGGGAGGCTTCGCCCTGCAGCGCCGGACGCAGTTCGACGAGGAGTTCGCCAAGGTGGCAGCGGCGTGCGTCGCGGCCGCGGGCGGCGAGGTCCGTCCCGAACGGGAGCCGGTGCCGTGACCGAGGTCGAGCTCGCCCGCTGGTCCAAGGACCTGTTCTCGGTCGCCCTGTTCTGCTACCTGGCGGCGATGGTCGCCTCGTTCGCCTTCCTCGCCTTCCGTCGCGCGCCGTTCGCCACGGCGTCCACGGTGCTCGGGCTCGCCGGGCTCGCCGCGAACCTGGGCTCGATCGTGACCCGGGCGTTCGCCGCGGGCCGGACGCCCTGGGGCAACATGTACGAGTACTCCTCGCTCGTTGCCGCGCTCATCGTCGTCGCCTACCTGATCGGGGTGGAGCGGCGGATGCGCATCCGCACGGTGGGCGGCTTCGTCTACGCGTTCGTCGTGTTCACGATGGCCATGGCCGTGAGCTTCTTCTACGTGGGGCCCTCGGCGCTGCAGCCCGCGCTCAACAGCTACTGGCGCCAGATCCACGTCACGTCGATGATCGCGGCGACGTCGCTGCTGGGGATCGGGTGCCTGTTCACGATCCTCTACCTGGTCGCCGACGGCGCGGAACGCCGTCGCGTCCGCCGGCTGGGACAGGCCGCGCCCCCGCCGATCATGGGCGGCTCGATCGACGCCGACGCCCCGCCCGCGTTCGTCCCCGGCGCCGACGACCCGGTGGCCTCGGTCGAGACGGCCCAGCGCGGCGCCCTGCCGCCGGCGTCCACGCTCGACCGTCTGGCGTACCGCTTCATCGCGTTCGGGTTCCCGATCTGGACGTTCGGGGTCATCTGCGGCGCGATCTGGGCGCAGGAGGCGTGGGCGCGCTATTGGGGATGGGATCCCAAGGAGACCTGGTCGTTCATCACGTGGGTGATCTTCGCCGGGTACCTGCACGCGCGCGCCACGTCGGGGTGGCGGGGGCGCAAAGCCGCGGTCATCGCGCTCGTGGGGTTCGTGAGCCTGTTCGTCACGTACTACGCGGTCAACCTATGGATCTCAGGGCTGCACTCCTACGCCACGTGACGCGCCCGCCGCGGTCCGCGGGGGAGCCGATGGTAGATTCCGCCCCGGTCGCCCGCGCCCGCGCGCGCGAGCGGTCCGACGGGTATCGGCGCGGTGGAAGGGGCGGCGTGCGGAGGAAGCTGATCTGGGCGATCGCCCTCGCGGCGGCCGGCCTGCTGCTCTCCGCCTGCTCGAACGGTGGCCCCCAGGACACCTGGGACCCGGCGGGACCGGTGGCCCAGCAGCAGAAGGACCTGCTCGTCCCGATCCTCTGGATCGCGGCCGGCGTGTTCGTGTTCGTCGAAGGCGGGTTCATCCTGATCTCGCTCCGGTTCCGCCACCGCAAGGGCCGCGACCGGATCCCCGCCCAGACCCACGGGAACAGCCGCCTCGAGATCGGGTGGACGATCGCCCCGGCCGTGGTGCTCGCGATCGTGATGGTGCCCACCGTCGCGATGATCTGGGAGCTCGACGTCCGCGATCCGGAGGCGATGCAGGTCACCGTGAAGGGCTACCAGTGGTGGTGGGGGTTCGAGTACGCCGACGAGGACATGACGACCGCCTACGGCGAGGGCCAGCCGATCATCCTCGCGGACGTGCTGGTGATCCCCGAGGACACGCCGGTCGAGCTGACGCTCGTGACCGCCGGTGGCGGCGCGCGCGACGAGGCCGGCGTGCCGGACTTCCAGGTGAACCACTCCTTCTGGGTGCCGCGCCTGTTCGGCAAGCAGGACGCGATCCCGACGGACGAGGGCCACATCCTGTTCTCCGCCGACGAGCCCGGCACGTACTGGGGCCAGTGCGCGGAGTTCTGCGGCCTGCAGCACACGAAGATGAAGTTCCGGGTGGTCGTGCTCGACCAGCCCTCCTGGGAGACGTGGGTGGCCCGCCAGAAGGAGGGAGGCGACCTCCCGGCCGACCCGCTCGCCGCCCAGGGGATGGACCTGTTCCTCAACGGGGACTTCGAGGGCGGGCAATGCACGGCCTGCCACACGATCGGCGACACGTCCGCCGCGGGGACCGCCGGCCCGAACCTGACGCACTTCGCGGACCCCACGCACGAATGTTTCGCGGGCTGCGATTGGGAGACCTACGTCGACGGGCAGCCGAACCTGGAGGCCCTGAAGGCGTGGCTCCGCGACCCCGGGGCCGTGAAGCAGGGCGCGAAGATGCCCGACTACGACCTGACCGAGGACGAGATCGACGCGATCGCGGCCTACCTGTACAGCCTGCGATGAGGGAGGTGAGGAGATGGCGAGCGTGAGCGTGTCGGCACCGCGGGGGTTCCTGCGGCGTCCCACCGCGACCACGGGCTGGTGGAGCTGGTTCACCACCGTGGACCACAAGAAGATCGGGATCATGTACGGCGTCTCGGCCTTCGTCTTCTTCCTGATCGGCGGGCTCGAGGCGCTGCTGATCCGCGCCCAGCTGGCGCGGCCCGATCAGACCCTGCTGAACGCCGACCAGTACAACCAGCTCTTCACGATGCACGGCGTCACGATGGTGTTCCTGTTCGTGATGCCGATGGGCGCGGCGTTCTTCAACTACCTGATCCCGCTGATGATCGGCGCACGCGACGTGGCGTTCCCCCGGCTCAACGCGCTGTCGTTCTGGATCTTCATCCTCGGCGCGCTGTTCCTGTACTCGAGCGTGTTCTTCGGTGGCGCGCCGAACGGCGGCTGGTTCGGGTACGCGCCGAACTCCACGACCGATCCCACGCCCGGGATGACCTTCTACGCGCTCGGCCTGATCATCACCGGGGTCGCGTCCACGATCGGCGCGGTGAACCTGGGCGTCACGGTCATCAACCTGCGCGCGCCGGGGATGTCGCTGTTCCGCGTCCCGGTCTTCGTGTGGATGGGCCTCGTCGTGCAGCTGCTGCTCGTGTTCTCGCTCCCGATCATCACCGTGGCGCTCGTGCAGATGACGACCGACCGGCTGTTCGACACGGCGTTCTTCGATCCGACGCGCGGCGGCCAGCCGATCCTGTGGCAGCACCTCTTCTGGCTGTTCGGGCACCCGGAGGTCTACATCCTCATCCTGCCCGCGTTCGGGATCATCAGCGAGATCCTGCCGGTCTTCAGCCGCAAGCCACTGTTCGGCTACCAGTTCGTGGTGTTCTCCGGGATCGCGATCGGGTTCATCGGGTTCGGCGTGTGGGCCCACCACATGTTCGCGGCGGGCCTGGGCCCGGTGGCCAACACCGCGTTCGGGATCACCACCGCGATCATCGCGATCCCCACGGGGATCAAGATCTTCAACTGGATGGCGACGATGTACGGCGGAGATCTGCGGTTCCATTCGCCGCTGCTGTTCATCGTGGGCGCCGTGATGATGTTCGTGATCGGCGGATTGTCCGGGGTGACGCACGCGATCGTGCCCTCGGACTACCAGCAGACCGACACCTACTACATCGTCGCGCACTTCCACTACGTGATCTTCGGCGGGGGCGTGTTCGCGTTCTTCGGGGGGCTCGTCTACTGGTGGCCGAAGGTGTTCGGCCGTCTGTACCCCGACCTCGTGGCGAAGGTGGTCTTCTGGATCATGCTCGTCGGGTTCAACCTGACGTTCGGGCCGATGCACATCCTGGGGCTGAACGGGATGATCCGCCGTGAGTACACGTACCCCGAGGCGCTCGGGCTGACCGCCTGGAACCAGGTGGCGACCGTCGGATCGTTCCTGATCGGGGTGTCCGTCCTCGTGTTCGGGGTCGGGGCCGTGGTGTCGCTGTCGCGCAAGCGACACCTCGAGACCGATGACCCGTGGGACGCGCGCACGCTCGAATGGATGACGGCGTGCCCGCCCAAGCCCTGGAACTTCGACGAGGTCCCCACGGTCCACTCGCTCGACGAGTTCTGGCACCGCAAGTACGCCGAGGACCACGACGGTCGCGTCGTGCGCGTCCCGGCCGGGGCGTCGGGTGCGCCCGGGCACGGCGACGGGCACGGGATCCACCTGCCGAGCCCCTCCTACTGGCCCCTCGTGGTGGCGGTCGGGATGCCCCTCATCGCGTACGGCATCATCTACAGCTGGTGGCTCGTGGGGGCCGGGGCCCTCGTGATCGTCGTGGGCCTGTTCGCATGGGCGATCGAGCCCTCCGTGGCGGAGGAGGGCTGATGGCCGACGCCGCGATCGCGCACGCCGAGCACGAGACGAGCACCGGGCTCCCGAACACGAAGCTCGCGATGTGGCTGTTCCTGAGCTCCGAATGCCTCCTGTTCGGCGCGCTCATCACGACCTACATGCTGTACCGGGGGCAGAGCGAGCAGCCACCCTACCCGCAGGACGTGTTCGACATCGCGTACACGTCGGTATCCACGTTCATCCTGCTGTCGAGCTCGTTGTCGATGGTGCTCGCGCTCGCCGCGGCCGAGAAGGGCGACGACATCCGCATGCGCCTGTGGCTGCTGACGACCGCGTTCCTCGGGATGGCGTTCGTCGGGGGCCAGGTCTACGAGTTCACGGTGTTCTACGAGGAGGGCCTCGCGCTCGGCACGAACCTGTTCGGGACGACCTTCTACATCCTGACCGGGTTCCACGGCGTCCACGTCACCGTCGGCATCCTGATGCTGCTCGGGCTGGTCGGCCTGTCCACGAGTCGGCAGCTGCCCGCCCAGCGATCGTTCCCGGTGGAGATGGTCGGGTTGTACTGGCACTTCGTGGACATCGTCTGGATCGCGATCTTCGTGCTCATCTACCTGATCCCCACCCCGAACCCGACGTGATGAGGAGCGGCGACGAGATGGCCGAGCCCGAGGTCCGCGAGCAGACCGCCGAGCACGCCCCCGAGCACCGGGCGCCGGCGGCACACCAGGGCGGCCCGACGGTCCGCGTCTACCTGCGGGTGGCCGCGATCCTCGGCGTGCTGACGGCGGTCGAGGTCTGGCTGAGCTACTCGGGGATCACCGGCGGCCTGCTGATCACGGCGCTGATCCTGGCGTCGATCACGAAGTTCGTGATGGTCCTCGCCTACTTCATGCACCTGAAGTACGACGACTGGCGCTACGGCCGGTTCTTCCTGATGGGCATCGTCGGCGCGACCACCCTGTACATGATCGTGCTGATCACGTCGAAGGTGTTCCTGAGGTAACGATGCCGACGCCGCACCCGCACCTCGACGTCTGGCTCGTCCTCGGCTCGGTCGTCGCGGCCTACCTCATCGCCGGGCGGCGGCACGAGCGATCGACCGGGCAGGCCACGCCGCCGCGCGTCCGCCACCTGTTCCTCGGGGGGATGGCCGTCCTGTGGATCGGATCGGACTGGCCGATCCACGACCTCGCCGAGGGGTACTGGTACTCGGCGCACATGGTCCAGCACCTGCTCTACACCCTCGTCGCGGCGCCGCTGCTCGTGGCGGGGATCCCGGCGTGGATGTGGCGGGTCGCCCTGCGGCCGCGTCCGCTCCGCGTGACCTGGCGGTTCCTCACGCGCCCGCTGGTGGCGCTCGTCCTCTTCAACGGGTTCCTGTTGTTCACCCACTGGCCGGCCGTGGTCACCGCGTCGGTGGGGTCGGAGCCGCTCCACTTCCTGTTGCACGTGGCGATCGTGGGCACCGCGATGATCATGTGGTGGCCGGTGGTCTCCCCGCTGCCGGAGATGCCGCCGCTCGCGGCGCCGCTGCAGATGCTCTACCTGTTCCTGCAGTCGCTCGTCCCCACGGTCCCCGCGTCGTTCCTGACGTTCGGCCGGTCGCCGTTGTACCCCGTCTACGCCGCGTTCCCGCGGCTCGGGGGGATCGACGTCCTCTCGGACCAGCTGATGGCCGGGCTCACGATGAAGATCCTCGGCGGGTTCATCCTGTGGGGGGTCATCGCCGCGATCTTCTTCCGCTGGGCGGCGCGCGAGGAGCGCGACGGGATGGACGCCCTGCGCTGGCGCGACGTCGACCGCGACGTGCTCACCGAGGTGCACCGGTGAGCGGCGCGCCGCGTGAGCGGCTCCTGCTCCCGATCCTGATCCCGGTGACCGCCCTGGCCGTGATCGGGTTCGTGTTGTTCGTGTTCTCGCGGATCCTGCTCGACGTCAGCCACACCGCGGCCTCGGTCGTGGCGCTGCTGGTGGCAGCCGCGATCATGGCGATCGCCGGGTACGTGTCCACCCGCGAGCGGCTGACGGGCGCCTCGCTCTGGTCGATGGCCGGCGCGGTGCTCGGCGTCGGCATGCTGATCGGCGGGGTCGCGTTGCTCGTGGGGCAGCCGCACGCCGAGGAGGAGGCGCCGACCGTCCTGCAGATCGCCGCACCGCCGGGGGCCGCGACGGCCGGGTTCGACTCGCAGGTCCTCCAGGGCCTCGCCGACGAGCCGTTCGAGGTCGAGCTCCGGAACGAAGACGACACCTTGCACGACTTCACGGTGCAGGCCGACGAGGGCGGCGAGGTCCTCGCGGCGGGCCCCCCTGTCGCGGGTGGGGGACTCGTGGCGACCACGGCCGTGCCCGCGCTCCCTGCGGGTGACTACTTCTTCCTCTGCACGTTCCACCCGACGACGATGACCGGGACCCTGTCGCTCAGCGAAGGCGGGGGCCCGACGGTGGTCGCGCAGGACCTCGCGTTCGACACCGACCGGATCGTCCTGCCACCGGACCTCGAGAGCACGATCACGCTCGACAACGAGGACGCGGGGACCGAGCACAACATCGCGATCTACACCGACGAGTCGGCGTCGGAGGCGATCTTCCAGGGCCAGGAGTTCCCGGGCGTCGCGACCGAGACCTACACCGTCCCCGCGATCGCGCCCGGCAGGTACTACTTCCACTGCGACGTCCATCCGGAGATGAACGGGACCGTCGAGGTCGGCGCGCCGCCGGAGGGCGGCGGCGAGGCGCCGCCGGGCGAGGAACCACCGCCCGACGGCTAGGTCCGGCCGGTCCTGTGCGAGCATGGGCGGCGTGCGACGCCGCCTCCCGATCTCCCTCGCGCTCCTGACGCTGCTCGCCGCAGCCTGCACCGAGGATCCGCCGCCGGCCGTCCCGATCGCGGTCGAGCGGGCGCTGCCGGACCTGAGCGGCCCGCGCCTGGACGGTGGCAGCGTCGACATCGCCGAGTTCGAGGGCCGGCCGCTCGTCGTGAACGCGTGGGCGAGCTGGTGCGGGCCGTGCGAGACCGAGACCCCGGACATGATCCATCTCTCGGGTGAGTACGCGGCCGAGGGCGTCCGGTTCCTCGGCATCGACCACAGCGATCAGACCGCCGCAGGGCGCGCGTTCAACGAGCGGATGGGCACGCCGTACCCGAGCGTCGAGGACCCGGCCGGGCGGTTCGCGGCCGAGCTCGGCTACGTCGGGCTCCCGGCGACCTTCGTGGTCGACGCCGACGGCGTGATCCGGTGGGCGATCTACGGCCCGACCGACGCCGCCACGGTCGCGCCGCTCATCGACGACGTCCTCGGGGTCGGCCTCACGCCGACGGCGTCGCCGAGCTAGGCGGAGCGCACGAGCGCGTCGAGCGCCACGGCGCCGAACAGCGCCGCCAGGTACACGATCGAGTACCGGAAGAGCCCCCACGCACGGTCGTCCGACGGCGTCCGCCACAACACGAGCGCGCGGTACACGAACAGGCCGCCGGCGACGACCGCCACCGCGACGTAGATCGGTCCCATCCCCGCCACGGGCACCAGGACGAGCGTCGTGCCGAACAGCACGAGGGCGTACAGGAAGATGTGACGGCGGGTCTCGTCCTCGCCCCGTACGACCGGCATCATCGGGACGCCGGCCATCGCGTAGTCGTCGCGCACCTTCATCGCCAGCGCCCAGAAATGCGGTGGCGTCCAGATGAAGATCACGGCGAACAGGACCCACGCCGGCCACGCGAGCGTCCCGGTGACCGCCGCCCACCCGACCAGCACGGGCACCGCGCCGGCGGCCCCGCCGATCACGATGTTCTGGTCGGTCGTGCGCTTCAGCCACATCGTGTAGACGAAGACGTAGAACGCGAGCGCCGCGATCGCGAGGATCGCCGCGAGCAGGTTCACGGCGATCGCGAGGAACGCGAACGCCGCGCCGCCCAGCCAGAACCCGAACCGCAGCGCGTGGTCGGGCTCGATGCGGTGCCGCGGGATCGGCCGCTGGCGGGTGCGCTTCATGACCTGGTCGATGTCGCGGTCGAGGTACATGTTGATCGCGTTCGCCGCGCCCGCGGCCATCGCGTAGTCGTCGCGCATCTTCATCGCCAGCGCCCAGAAATGCGGTGGCGTCCAGATGAAGATCACGGCGAACAGGACCCATGCCGGCCACGCGAGCGTCCCGGTGACCGCCGCCCATCCGACCAGCACGGGCACCGCGCCGGCGGCCCCGCCGATCACGATGTTCTGGTCGGTCGTGCGCTTCAGCCACATCGTGTAGACGAAGACGTAGAAGGCGAGCGCCGCGATCGCGAGGAGGGCCGCGAGCAGGTTCACGGCGATCGCGAGGAACGCGAACGCTGCGCCGCCCAGCCAGAACCCGAACCGCAGCGCGTGGTCCGGTTCGATGCGGTGCCGCGGGATGGGCCGCTGGCGGGTGCGCTTCATGACCTGATCGATGTCGCGGTCCAGGTACATGTTGATCGCGTTCGCCGTACCCGCGGCCATCGCGCCGCCCACGAGCGTGGCCAGGATGAGCCAGAGCGACGGCATCCCGCCCGCGGCGAGGATCATCGCCGGGACGGTCGTGATGAGCAGCAACGTGACGATCCGCGGCTTCGTGAGGGCCACGTAGGCGCGGATCGTGTCCCGCACGATCGGGGGATCGCCCGCCGACACCTTCGTCGCCAGGTCGGGCGTCGCGTCGTCCGCGGGCGCGCCGGCGCGGGCGGCGACCACGAGGGCGACCAGGCTCGCCCACAGCCCCGCGGCCACGGCCACGTGTCCGGCCTGCGGGGCGGCGGCCAGTTCGGTGACGACGTTGGCGGCGCCCAGCGCGATCTGCAGCAGCACGCAGACCGCCGCGATCGTGGACAGGACGACGAGGGGCCGTCGGCGGGGCCGCATCGAGCGCGCCCGCACCGCCAGCCACAGCACGAGCCCGCCGACGAGGAGCGCGAGCCCCCGGTGGATGGCCATCTCCGTGGCGCCGTCGATCGTCAGCGCCGGTACGAGGCGTCCGCCCATCAGCGGCCAGTCCCGGAAGACGAGCCCGGCGCCCTCGGCGCGGACGTACGTGCCCACGAGCAACAGGAGGTACGTGGCGGCGGTGGTCCACGCCGCGAGCCGGGCGAAGCCCGGCACACCGGCGGGACCGCCCGGCACGACGACGAGCGTGGTGATCGCCACGGTGAGGGCGAGCGCCACGAAGGCCATCGCGAAGTGGATCGTGACGACGGCCGGGTCGAGCCCGCTGAGGACGACCCACCCGCCGAGCGCCCCCTGGACCGCGAACAGGGGCGCCAGGCCCACCGCGAGCCACACGGCGGGCGCCGGGACCTCGAGCGGGATCCCCCGTCGCCGCCGCGCGAGCAGCACGATCGCCAGGACGGCCAGCGCGAGGGCGAGCAGGCCCGACGCCACCCCGAGGGCGCGGTGCACGTACTCGATGAGCGTGTGGACCTCGAAGCGGGGGATCCACCGGCCGAAGCAGCGCGGCCAGTCCGGGCACCCGTCGCCCGAGCCGGTCGCGCGCACGAGCCCGCCCCACGCGATGAGCACGAGCGTGGTGGCCGTGGTGGCGATCGAGAGACGGCGGAAGGGACTGCGCATCGTGGGGTCGCGGCCATGATAGAGGGGCGCGGCGCCGGGCCGCCTTGGGATACTCGGCGCGTGGACGACGAGGCACTCCGAGCCGAGCACGAGCACCTGCGCGCCGCGGTGGACGTCGCCGTCGGCGCGGCGCTCGCGCGCGGGCGCGAGGCGGTGCACCCGCAGGCGCGGCCGCTCGTCGACGACCTCGCGCGGCTCCACGCCGCGGGCGGGGGGCGCCTGCGGGGCGTCCTCCTGTGGTGGGGTCACCGCGCGACCGAGGCCCCCGACGACGATCGCGTCCCCGCGGCCGCCGCCGCGATCGAGCTGCTCCACCTGATGGCGATCGTCCACGACGACCTCATGGACGACGCCCCCGAACGGCGCGGCGTCCCCGCCTGCCACGTGGCCCTCGAGACGGCCGCGCCCGGCCGCGGGCGCTCCCTCGCGATCCTCGCGGGGGACCTGGCCGCCGTGCTGGCCGATCGTGAGCTGGACGGCGCCGGGTTCCCGGCGGGCCGGCTCGCGGCGGCGCGCCGGCGATACGACGCGATCCGGATCGACATGGCGTCCGGGCAGTACCTCGACCTCGTCCCCGGGGACGCGTCGGCCGCGGACGTGGCCTCGCTGAAGGGCGGGTCGTATTCGATCGAGGGCCCGCTCGTGGTGGGCGCGCTCCTGGGCGGCGCCGACGACGCGCTCCTCGCCCGGCTCTCGGCCTTCGGCCGACCCCTCGGCACCGCGTTCCAGCTCCGCGACGACCTCGCGGACGGCGAGGCGCCCCGCGACGCCGCGCTCGAGCTCGCGGCGCAGCGCGCGCGTGCCCTGGCGGCCCTCGCGGGCGACGGTCTGCCCGCGGAGGTGGCCGCCGCGCTCGCCACGATCGCCGCGGGGGTCGAGGCGCCGTGACCGAGGACCTCGCGGGCCTGCGGCGGACCTTCCGCGACCAGCCGCTCTGCCGGGTCGCGACCGTCCGTCCGGACGGCGGTCCCTACGTGGCCCCGCGATGGTTCGTGTGGGGCGAGGACGCCGTGTGGGTGGTGACGCGCATCGGCGACACGACGTGGGAGCACGTGCGCCGGGAGCCGCGCGTGGCGGTGCTCATCGACCACGGGCGGGACTGGGTCGACCTCGCCGGGGTGCGGATCGAGGGGGTGGCCGAGGGCATGCCGGCCGAGCATCCGGACCTGCGCGAGCCGATGTCGGCCTGGCACGAGAAGTACCGCACCGCGCTCGCGGGGGATGGGTTCCAGCGGATGACCGACGCCGTCTGGGCGATCGGGTTCCTGCGGGTCGCCCCCGCGCGGGTCGACGTCTGGGACCACCGCGCCGGCGTCGGCTGAGCTGGGTCGCGCGAACGCTCCCACCCCCGTAGACTCGGCCGTCGGACGCCCGAACCCGCGACCGTTGGACTGGTAGCCTGGAGCTTGTGAAAGTTTTCACAAGCTCCGCCGTCCGGAGGGGGGACCGTTGAGCTCGACCGAGGGGAACCGGACCGACGTCCTCGTCGTCGGCGGCGGTCCCGGCGGCGCGGCCGCCGCGTTCCATCTGGCACGGCACGGCGTCGACGTCACGGTGATCGACCGAGCCACCTTCCCCCGCGAGAAGGTCTGCGGCGACGGCCTCACCCCGCGTGCCGTCCGCTCGGTCCTCCGGATGGGGGTCGACACCGAGGATCCGGGGTTCGAGAAGGTGCTCGGCCTCCGCGTCTACACGCGCACCGCGACGATCGAGCTGCCGTGGCCCGACCTCGAGACGTTCCCCGGCTACGGCCTGGTGATGCCGCGCGAGGGCTTCGACGACCTGCTGATGCAGCTCGCGGTCAAGGCCGGCGCGCGGTTCGTCGAGGCGACCGACGCCGTCGCGCCGATCTTCGAGGAGGGCCGGATCCGCGGCGCGATGACGCGCCCGGCCGGCGACCGCGCGGCACCCACGACGCCGTGGCGAGCCCGGCTGACGATCGCCGCCGACGGCGCCGCGAGCCGGTTCTCGGCGCCCGCCGGCGTGGCGCGCGTGGACGCCCGGCCCCTCGGAATCGCCGCCCGCCGCTACTACCGGGTGCCGTACCACCCCGGGCCGTGGTTCGAGTCCTGGCTCGACCTGTGGGACGGCGACATGCTGCTGCCGGGGTACGGCTGGCTGTTCCCGATGGCCGAGGGGCGGATCAACCTCGGCGCCGGGCTCCTCAACACGTTCCGCAACTTCGAGACCGTCTCGGCCCAGCAGCTGTTCGCCGCGTTCGCTCGGATGCTGCCGGAGGACTGGGGGATCGCCGAGGACACCGCGGACGGACGCGTCCTGTCCGGACCGCTCCCCATGAGCCTGAACCGCACCCCGCTCGCCCTGCCCGGGCTGCTGCTGATCGGCGACGCGGCCGGCGCCGTGAACCCGTTCAACGGCGAGGGGATCGCCTACGCGATGGAGACCGGGGAGATGGCGGCCGAGCTCGCCCACGAGGCGCTGGCCATGGACCGGCCCGGGCTCACGATGCGCTACCCGCAGGTGCTCCGCGACGCGTACGGCCGCTACTTCTTCATCGGACGCCAGTTCGCGCGGGTGATCGGCAACCCGGCGATCATGGGGGCGGCCACCCGCTACCTGTTGCCGAACCGGCGAGTGATGGCCTTCGCGCTGCGCGTCATGGGCAACCTCACCGACGGGCCCGACGGCGACCTGCAGGACAAGCTGTTCGAGGTGATCCGGAAGGTGGCCCGGCCGGCGTGACCGCGAGGGAGGACGAGCGATGCTGATCGACTACCTGCCTATCCTGCTCCTGCTCGTGCTCGCGGCGATCTTCGCGATCTTCTCGCTCGTCGGATCGGCGGCGCTGCGACCGCGGAACCCCAACCCCGTGAAGCTGTCCGCCTACGAGTGCGGCAACGACCCGGTGCGCCTGCCCCGCGGCGAGCGGTTCAGCGTGAAGTTCTACGTCGTCGCGATGCTGTTCATCATCTTCGACATCGAGACCATCTTCCTGTTCCCGTGGGCCGTCACGTTCCGCGAGCTCGGGCTGTTCGGGTTGATCGAGATGGGGATCTTCGTGGCCCTGGTGTTCGTGGCCTACGTCTACATCTGGCGCACGGGCGGGTTCGACTGGACCGGCGACCCGACGCCGAACGAAGCGCCGGCCACCATCGCGCGGGAGCGCGAGCTCGAGGAGGCCCACCGTGCCCGTTGAACGGCTCGAGGGCATCCAGCTCGGCACCACGCCCGAGGAGATCGAGGCCGAGGTCGAGCGCGGTGTCCTGACGACCACGCTCGACCGCGCGATCG